>JAISBD010000012.1 GCA_031266345.1 Puniceicoccales bacterium
CAGTTTTGAAGGTTGTATAAATATGTACAGCAGTACATGTGAAAACAAGTTTTCAAAGGAGCGCATAGAATTTTCACGGCCACGGCCATTTTTTGAAGATTCACCACATTGCCTTTGTAACGGAGCTCAGTCATGCTCTCCGCAAATAGGCTTAAAATAAGGCAAGGAAGACTTTTTTTCCCAGGCTTGTTGAAATAATATCCGGCCATTATCTACCTTCGCCATTAGCATATACACTAATCTTTTGATAGTTTTGAAGGTTGTATAAATATGTACAGCAGTGCATGTGAAGACAACTTTTCAAGGGAGTGCATAGAATTTTCACGGCCACGGTCGTTTTTTAAAAATTCACCACATTGCCTTTGTAACGGGCTTGGTCATGCTCTCCGCAAATAGGCTTAAAATAAGGCAAGGAAGACTTTTCCCCAGGCTTATTGAAATAATATTCGGCCACCATCTACCTTTATCACTAGCATATGCACTTATCTTGCTACAGTTTTGAAGGTTGTATAAATATGTACAGCAGTGCATGTGAAAACAACTTTTCAAAGGAGCGTATAAATTTCACATATCAACACAGAATTCCTAAAGGCTAATAGTAGAGCGAATTACTGGCCAGAAAAACTAGTACAGGACTAGATCACATATCAACACAGAATTCCTAAAGGCTAATAGTAGAACGAATTGCTGGTCAAAAAAACTAGCACAGGACTAGTACAGTAAATTTTTGCTAAATTTCACGAATTCCCTGCAAATGCCTTAAAATGGCTGGTGGGCCCTGTGGGATTCGAACCTACGACCAAGGGATTATGAGTCCCCTGCTCTAACCACTGAGCTAAGAGCCCCAAAAGAGAAATTAATTGATTCCTAATAGGGCAGATAAATTTTTCAAGAAAATTTATGCAAAACTTAAAATCGAGAAAAATTTAAGCGTCAAATAACCGGAATAAAGTAAGGAAAAATTTTTATTCCTCTAAAGATTCGTGGTCCGCTTCAGAGTTGCGGTCCGCTTTAGGGCTTTCTAAGCTCGCATCGGCAGCTTTCTTATCTTCTTTTTCCAGCACTGCTATAATGTTTTTTCCGCTGTCATTTATTGTTTCCGCAAGTGAAGTTATGGAGGCTATTGCCGCGGGAACAGCAAAAGGAGCCGCTACCCCGCATGTCAGCACAGTGCCGGCGATGGCTGCACCTGCAGTTACGAGCGCGCTCCCTATTTTGATCCCCTTCACTACCCTTGCTTTTCTAAGCTTCTTGCTTACGGAATCGAAGGCGTACTTAATGTCTTCTAAGTGCTTAAAATCGGCACTATCGGGGTCGAGACTAGCATCACCGAAATTTTTCAAAGCAAACTTCAGCTTAGCCTTTGCGCTCTTCTTCCCTAGCCGCCTGCCTTCGTACATAAATCCCTTCCTTCTCTCCGGGTGATCTAGGATGTCCCGCGCCAAGTCGACGTAGGGATCCAATCGCTTATTTTCATCGGGAATGGGAGTGCTTGCCCCATCCAGGCTTTTGGGTGCAACATCTTCCTCTTCAGTGACTACGCTTGCATTTCGCGCACTGAGGGGTTTCTCCGGACAAGCAGATTTTTTTGCAGAAAAAGCGGGATTCCCTGGCACGCTCCGCATTGCCGATGTGCTCTCCGCTGTAACCGCTGCGACTTCTTGTTTTTTTTCATCGCTGATAGAGACATCTTCCTCTGCCAGCAATGGTTCGTAGGCATCTATTTTTCTTATTTTCCCTTCCATGGGAGGAAGTATGTAAAAATTTCTATAAAATGCAAGGGAAAAATAAAAAATATGAGCCGCGCACCCACTATGGAAAATTACTGCACCTCAAGCTCTGTTTTTTCCGGGGATAGATAGTTGCGTAGTTTATATGAGCAAGCATCGGTGACGATTTTTCCATCAACCCAAGATTTGAATTCCGCAGTAAACGACAAGTTTGGCCCATTTTTTTCAACGCTGACCAATTGCGTACCTTCTTGGTGCACAAGGTGCAAAGTATTCAGCACCACAACCAAGGATTCCGGCAATTCGGGCAATTCATCTTTCAATTCGGGCAGCAACACATTTTTTGCGAATACCATTTCACAGCAATACTTTGGAGAAAATTTCTCCAATTCGGCGATGACCTCTGCATATTGTACCATTTTTTCTTTATCCTTCACCCGTTTGTTGACCCAGGTCAACATAGGCTTAAGAGCCTTGCCATTGTATTCCTCACTATATTTGCGAACTTCCGCTGGATCAGGAAATTCTGTGTAATACATACTCATATCCTCCTTAAATTCTCCAGCTAAAATTCTTTCGACATCCGCATTTTCAGTGAATTTTTTATTAAAATCATTTTCATCCATGGTAATGTTCCCCTTTTTACGTTAAACTTTTGGTAAAAGGATTTTAATAGCTTTAATAGCTTTATAAGTCAAGCTTTTTCGTCCCCCGCCAGGGGCGTTTTGATCCCTTTTATGGGATAAAATAGCGCTTATTTTTTCCCTGAAGCCTTCAATATCCAAAATTTACCAGCATGGGATAGGCCGCAGAGCACCTCACATCCCCACTGTGATATCCTTTATGCATGCGAATCTGCGCGGAGATATTGATACTCACAAGTAGGCCGGTGGAAATAGTTTGGCGCAATTTTTTAAAAGAGTCATGGAAAAATTTAAGGGTCACTTTCCGAGCGAAGTAGCAAAACCTTTTTCCGAGGTGAAAGGCGGTTTCGTGGAAAATTACTGATTAATTGCATAAATTGAAAATTTTTGCTTGCTTTTGGTAAAAACATCTCACATGTAAATTTCATGAATCCACTAACAAAAATATCTTCTACAGCGGCAGAGAATGACGCTGTGACACTGAGTACCACTTCACGGCAGCAAAGCGTGGCTGTGCCGCCTGTTTCCATATTACCGACCGCTCCGACGCTAGTAGCCCCAGAGGCTGCATTGGCAGGTAAATCCCTGGCGGATAGGCTTGCCTCTGTGATCGCTGACGAATCGCTGAGTTTAGATCTAATTAGGGAGGGAGTCGAACACAAAAAGGACATGGATGAGATGGCGGTAATTTTGCAAAAAATTAATCAATATGTGGCGAAAGGTTTTAAAGCAGTTCCCATAGGTTCCATTTTCCATGGCGCGACACTCCCAACCCCAAACCAAAAGTTAAATAACTCGCTGAAGTCTGTCCTAAAGCGCCTGAGTATTTCCTTAAAAGAGTTAAGCCCAGATGAACAAATGGCAATGTGCACGGCAAAACTTACCGGTGATTTGACCTTGCCGATGATTGTGGTGCGGTACATTCCAGGGAGCGTTGAAACGCTTTGGGACGCAATGAAGGGCTTGGATAAAGATATTCTAGTGAAAGCATTTATGGCGCAGGATGCCAATGGCCAAACCCTAGCGATGCATATGGCTCAGCGTGTTTGTACTGAAAAAGCTATGGAAAGGCTTTGGGATGTTATTAAGGATCTGGATGAAAATATTCTAGAGACAATATTCACGGTGCAGGATCATGGTAAGTATGCCTTTCCACTACATATGACCTTTGAAAATGCAAAAAATGTTGAAAAATTTCTGGATATAATCGAGCACTTTTCTGCACGAGTTTTAACTAGAATACTTATGGAGCGGGGCGATGCTGGGTTTAACTTTTCGATGCTTGCAACTAAGATTATCCCAAAGGTTGGTGAAAGAATTTTAGGCATAATTGAAAATTTAAAATATTGCGACACAGGAATGAATCTAGCGACAATGTTCAAGCTGCAGGATGTGGAAGGTCGGACCTTACCAATGCTTGCGATCAAGCGCTCTTTAAAGAATGTTAGAAAGGTTTTAGATATAATTTGGAGCTTTCCCATAGAGGATATGGGTGAAGTATTTTTGGCGAAAAATACTGATGATGGAAATTTACCAATGATTTTAACTCGCCATGCTTCAAGGAGTAGTGGAAAGCTTTTGAAGGTGATTAAAATGCTGGACAAAGATACCCAAGCGCAAATATTCACAGCACAGGATAAAGATAATTATACCTTGCCGATGATTATGGTCGAGTGTACCCCAAAGATTACCGAAGAGCTTTTGGCTGTGATTGAAGATTTAAAAGATCACAATGGGGGAAGTACCCTAGCGGCAATACTCGCTGCGCAAAATAATGCCGGTGCAACCTTACAGACGATTGTTGCCGCGCGAGCCCCAAGGGCTAACAAAAGGGGGCTTTGGAGCTAAAAGAAGGTCCTAGCAAGATAGTAAAACTTCCTGCGGTCGTAGGAAGTTTCATGAAAAAGATGGAAGTTTAGGATTTTCTTTTCCCTATGCTTTTTCCCTATTTTGCCAATTGTGTTAAATTTTTTTAATTTAAAAATATTAAACCTGAACCTCAATGCCTATAAACATCATGCAAGCGCAGGAGGCCAACGGTTCGCATTTTCCCTTCAACCTTATCCAAAACTGGCAAAACGGAAATCTGCGATTCCCCACTTTCCATCATTTCAATGGCATCCCCGAGGGGAGCACTCAAAAATATTGTTTTGGGAGCTTTCGTCATTATACTTTCCACGCATAGGGCATCAATGTTGACCGTCGTTTGCAGCGACCGGCGAATATCTCCATCCGTTACGATTCCAAGCAAAAAATTCTCCCCATCAATAACCAATGCCGCACCAAGTGGGTACTTGGTCATTTCAACAACGGTTTCGCGCAATGTGTTCTCCGGGGACACGCGGGCGCAATTCTCAATTTTTGCCATAGCATCGCCGACGCACAGCAGCAAATTTCTACCGAGCTGGCCAGCCGGATGAAAACGAGCAAAATCCACTTTTGTCACCCCCCTTGCATGCATAATTTCTGCGGCAAGCGCATCCCCGATCGCCAAGCTAACTATCGCACTTGTAGTGGGTACGATTCCGAGTGGGTCCGCTTCCTTGGCGAAAGAAATATCTATCACCACATCGGCAAATTCGGCAATGGGCGAGCGCGGATTGCCAACAATGGCAATTATTTTTGAATCAAATGCTTTTAAAGTTGGAATTAGCCTGAGAAGCTCATCCGTCGTGCCACTTTTCGATATCAGGATAGTCGGATCTCCCGGAGAATACACGCCGAGATCTCCGTGCACAGCTTCTGAGGGGTGCAAGAAAACGGCCTGCTGTCCGATACTTGTGAACGTTGCTGCAACCTTACGGGCGATGTGACCGGATTTGCCCATTCCACAAATTACAATTTTACCGCCATGGCCGAGGAGCACATCAATTGCCAGTTGCATGGATTGCCCTGCCACCGAAATGATATTCCCTATCGCGTTACTTTCAACTCCTAATAGATATTCCGCATGCTTCATGGGGAACTTGATAGGGATTTTTCGCCGCAAAATCAAGGAACAAATGATTAGTTTTCACCTCTAGACTGGCGCTTTGTTTATCTTATCTTTGCTTAAATTGCTGTATTTCACAGCGACTGATAAATATTAAATCGCGAAATATTCGCTTCTTCCATTGGGTCTCCAGGATCTTCAGAGTATACGGTTTGGAAAGAATACGCTGGTGTGTTAGTTGAAGGGTCAATGGTTTTCACTATGGCCAAAAACTTAGGATGGTCTTCTTCATTTACCCAATTTCTATCGCCTATGATATGTGGCTTCCCGACCTTCAGGGCATCGAGGTCTAGCTTTAGCAGCGCATCAATATCTATGTTTTCGGCATGATTCCCTTTCGTGCTTTTTGTAACTACGCGCATGTAGTGCATACCTCGCACTTTTTGTTCCTCTGCCGCTCCTTTTAATCTTTCCATCCCGGCTTCAAAATCTGCACCAGCAACACTAATTTTTTGATCAGAATAAATGGGGTGTCTGTTTCCAAAGATAATATTGATAGCATTGTAAATATTGATAGGATTGTTAACATTGTTAGCATTATCAATCCCATAGTAAACAAACATTGTGCCGAACTGCCAAGCACCCTCGCTTGACAAGGGTATGAACCCAAATTTCGAGATGTTATGTCCGAATCCCGAATTTTGGAAAAAGTTAGCAAAAAATACGTCGTTGAGGTCCTTTACCGGAATCAATAATCCATCGGTACTATTACTATCGCGCTCTATCCCCGAGGATAGATAGTTATGTAAATTTTCTTGGGCAAAAATTTTGCCTCTCTCTCTTTTATTTCCAAATACCAGACTAGCAGGGATGTAACAGCGTCCATCTTCCCTTATTATTTTCTCCTGGTGAGCGAGACGTCCGCCGGGAAAATTAAATGTGGGACCGGCTAATATTTGTTCCAATATCTTTGCTATGCGTTCTGGGTGATTCCGCAGCTCGGCATTGATTATGGAATTTATTGCACATGAAGGCAATCCTTTTTGCCTATGCAGGGAAAATAGCGAAATCAATATGGCTTCGCCAGGTTTCACTGGCGATTTCAAATTATCACCCATGATATCTAGGATTTGGCGTCCATGGTCGCCGGGTGAAAGTTTATTGGCTCTATCTATAATTTCTCGCAAACTCCCCGCTTCCTGGGCATGGTCTATTAGGTTATCGAGCACACAAGATACCTGGGAAAGCATAAGCGATGCACCGGGAATGGTGGAAAATTCTCCCGGAAGCACAGCGGGAGGTTTTATGCGGTTCCGTAGCTCTCGAGCTTTGCCTAGGTCTATTTTCCCAGATGCATCGAAGCACTCACTTGCCATTTCGGCAGCTATCCGTTGCTGATCAAGCTCCACACTTTGCCGCGTGTTTGCAACTGCCCTAGCATGGAATAGTATTTCCAACTCTTCGATCTGCGAAACTACCTTACGGCAAGCAGGATCTGTGCATTTGCCTATTGTTGAAAAATTGCCAGGAAATTGTATCAATTTCTCGTGGTGAGCCAATCTAAACAGCACAGCCATCAGAACTTTTATGTCAGTTTTTGACATGTAGTTCTTTTCTATAAAAGTTCTTGTGCGTTTCAGCACCTTTTCAATTTTTCTCATCTGCGCGCCTATATCTTTTCGTGATACTGGTACTGGTTTGAAGATAACCTCAGTGAGGTAAGAAAGAGGAATAGATACTGGCTGGTGGAGACACTCAATAATAGGAGCGAGAATGTCGCCAATTTTGCTCGCTTTGGTATCAAGCAATATTTGCAACTCTTTAATCTGCGAAACTACTTTGTTGTAGGCAGAATTGTCGTATTTATTTATTGAAAAACTGTCTTTGGGCAATTGTACCATGTCCGCCTCGCTAGCCAATTGGGCCATTGCCTTTTTCAAAGCTGATAAGCTAGCTTCTGACAGAGGATTTTGACACGTAAGGGTTCGTTTCGCAGAAACTCTTGCGCGTTCCGCTATATTTCCAAGTGGCCCCATTTGCGAATTTTCCTGCCGCATAAAGGCCCGTTGCACAAAGGTCCTCACCTTTTCCAGCCTTTTTCCAATTAGTTCCATCTGCCCATCTATCTGACCTTGTATCCTCACTTCTTCCCACATTTTTCTAATTGGTTCCGTCTTCCCATCTATCTGGTCTCCTGACGCTGGTAGGTAAAGATGAAGAGACTCAAGTATGCAAAGGCAGTCAGTGATGGAGCTAAAAGCGTCACCAACCCCATCCGCCTTGATATCGAGTAGTAATTGCAATTCCTCGACCCGCAAAGCTATCTTACGGCAAGCGGGACTGTCGCATTCATTTATTGAAGAATTGCCATTTGATCTTTGTATCATTTTCTTGTTGTCAACCAATTTACCCAGCGCCGTTTTCAAAGTTGCTATGCTACTTT
>JAISBD010000013.1 GCA_031266345.1 Puniceicoccales bacterium
CACGGATGAGGATTTATCTAAGCTGGAAAAGGACATAAAAAAAGAAGTTCCCGATATTGAAGATAGGCTTGCAAGGAGAGATGCTCTCATAGGCTCCCTGGATCTAAGTGCAACGCAGAGGAGCTTGCTAATGAATATAGCCGGAATTGAAGACCTGTCAGTTTCCCAAGCTAGCCATGTTGTCCAATACTGCGAAGATTTGCTAAGCAATGGCAATAGGAGGTCATTTGCCCTGGAAGTCGGTAAAGCTATGGTTATACTCTATAAAAATAACATTGAGTCCCTGTTGCCATCAACTATCACCATCGACAATGATTCTTGCCCTTCCCCTAAGAATAATATTAGGGAATATGATAAAGATTCTTGCAATGATACAGTTTTTAGGGATGTGGAAATGCGACGGGCAGTGGTAGGGCTTTTGACTAGGGTAATGGCGGAAAATGGAGCCGATTACGGCATCATGAAAAATTATTTTAAAGGCCAACAGAGTAACTCCTGGAGCTTAGCATCGTTGGGCATGAAAGCTTTTTTTCTCCAGCAGCGTGATCTAGAGCGCACCGATTTACATGTGGAGCAGGGACAAGATCCAATAGCTGCCGAAGCGCATCGGTATTTCCTTCAGGAATTTTCTCCTAATAGTCCCAATTCGAACGAAAATTTACTAAAAATATTCGAAGGTTATCTAAAGGACAACTCTTTCCCAGAAGAAACATATGCCAAAACAATTGCAATGTATAAGGCCTTTACAGGTATTACCTTGCAACACTTAAATATGCCGGAGTACATCGACAGGGAAAGTCGGACGATTTCTTTACAGCGAAGCCTTCCCCTAGAATATGCCAACAAACCTCAAGGGATAGCCGATTCAACATCTTTGGATACTTTGGTGAGTACGCTTGGAGCCGGCGGTGGTGACGTTACCCTACTATTGCTCAGGGTACCCTTTTGTGACGTTCATGCGCTATTTTTCATGTCCCCTGAGCTATCCAATGACAACTTACCTCTTGAAAAGAGTTTTTTGGAAAACGACCTCTACTTAAAGAATCTTTTTGGAAACAACCTCTCCTTAAAGAGTATTTTTGGAAACAACCTCTCCTTAAAGAGTCTTTTTGGAATGGAGCATGAGGTTATATGTGACATGAGCCACGCAAATAGGGAAATTTTACCAGGAAAAAGCGCCACGCTTCCCTCTCACACCTGAGGCTGTTTTATGGAATTTCATGCATGCACGCCAATTAGCCAATTGCCACTCCCTATTTACTGTAAAAATGTACTGCGCATGATTTTTAGGCCGTTTGGTTCTGAATTCCTGCTGATTCGCTGTGTTTTTTTGGCGATCTGCTACCCGCCAACTCAATAAAATATCCCACGCCCGCAACTACGGCACTAATTAAAGCAATTGCCGTCCTTGTGGAACCGAGCAATTGGGGCATGGCCTCCATAAAAATAGCCCCGCCCTGGACCACCAGTCCGCCCTCTTTTAATTTGTTCCTTTCCCTGCTAGCGCTGAGTATGCATCCGATACCTCCAATTAAAGCTCCCGCAACAGTTCCAGCAATGGACAGCACATTACCAATTGGACATGCCGCCACCACACCAATGGCGGACGAGAGGAGTGATGATCCCAGAGAAACACGGTCTTGGGGATCAAGCCTTTCATTACTTTTTACTGTCACTGCGACATCCCGTAGCACCCCCAAAAGGGCAATGGATGCAGCAATTATCCCCGTTACCAATGCAGCGGGAGGGAAAACGATGCTGACTGTGGCAGCCCCAATGCAAGTAACTTTACTAATAATATTTAGTGCCTTGCCAAAGGTTTCACTTTTTACTACGGAAGCCACTGTTTTTTTGATACATGCCATCGCCCCTCTGAAGAGGGATTTTTTTTGAGCCGGCGGTTGAGTTGCGCTGGCGCTAAGGCCCCTTTGGTTGTTCGCTGGGGTAAGTTTATGCGAGCTGATATTTGGCGAAGAATTTGCGTGCTGAATATGGACTTGTCCCACATTTGAACTTGGACTTGCACTTGCGCTTTTCATATTTTACCTCCACATTCTCAATTTTTTGTGAAATTCCTGGCGATTAGCATCGACTAACACAATGGGAATTGTGTTATTTTCAATATCTTGAAATTCAAGCACGTCCGTCGATTCGCCGATTTTTACCTCCCGTTTGCCGTAAAATAAGTTAGGCATAACTTTGGGCTGGGACCCCCACTGCGATGTCCGTCTGATGTCCATCTCCCTCCGGTGTTTCTCTTTCGCCGCTAAGCTCCAAAGTTATATTTCCCCGATCTGAGGTGCTTTGCGACTCGTCACTTGCACTTGTTCCCGAAGTTTCATATTCTGAGGTGCTTTGCGACTCGTCACTTACACTTGTTCCCGAAGTTTCAGATCCTGAGGTGCTTTGTGACCCGTCACTTACACTTGTTTCCGAAGTTTCAGATCCTGAGAGTGCACTTGCGCCTGTTTCCAAATCGGTGCCGTTTTGGGGCGTAGCTGCCTGTGTCCGTGCTGCAAGTTCGCTATCCCGATGTACCTCCGTAGCGCTCCCAATTTCCGAGAGTGTATTTGCGCCTGTTTCCGAATCGGTGCCGTTTTGGGGCTTAGCTGCCTGTGCCTGCGCTGCAAGTCTGCCATCCCGATGTACCTCTGTGGCGCTCCCAATAAGAGAAAGTCCGGCCCCTAAAAGTTTACCCAAAGCCAAAAATGTGCTGCAAAGTGGCAAATTTTTCAGCGCTTCTTTCAGTCCCGTGCCTATGCCGGCACATATTGCGCCCATAAAAGAACCAGCAATTTGGCCCTTCATGGCAAGTTTTTTATCTTTGACATTCGGATCATCGGCATTCGTTGGCTTGTATAGGGCAGTGCGTACCGCATGTCCGAGACCTACAAACGCAGATCCCAATACGGACACTGCTACTTTAATCCCCTTAGATATTACCCCGCAGAAAGGGATGCATGCCGAAAACAAACCCGTAGCGAGTCCGACGAATGATAACCCTAAAGCGATAGCTTTTTTGCCAGTTTTTTCCTCACTCGTTGCTTCAGTTGCGATATTATATAGTGGGGCTAAACAAGCGGTAGCAGCGGAAACTATCCCCGCTACCAATGCAGCGGGAGGGAAGACAACGCTTGCCGCAAGACTGGCAACGGCGACAACTCTCGCTGTGATATTTAATACTTTTGCTACCGTTTTGTGTGTTTCCAGAAAGCTATGAGCCTTTACTTTGGCATTGTGTAAACATGCTGCTATCCTTCCCGAGGAAAGGTTTCTTGAAGCTAGCGACTGAGTTTCACGGGGGCTAACGTCCCTTTGGCTGCTTCTGGGGGCAACTCTACGCGGACTGATATTTGGCAAAGAATTTGCGCGCCGAGCGTGGACTTGTCCCGCATTTGAACTTGCACTTGCGCTTCTCATATTTTACCTCAATATCCTCAATTTTTTGTGAAATTCCTGGCGATTAGCATCGACTAATACAATGGGAATGGTGTTATTTTCGGCGTCTGGAGATTTCAGCACGTCCGTCGATTCACCGATTGCCCCTTTTCGCTTACTGTGAAATGTATTATGCATGATTTTTAGGCCGTTTGATTCTGAACTCCTGCTGATTCGCTGTGTTTTTTTGGCGACCTACCCCCTATCAATTCAGCTGCATACCCCACGCCTGCAGCTGCGGCACTGATTATACCAACTACCATCCCTGTAAGACCGGGTAATTTTGACATCGCCCCCATGGAAGCAGCCCAGCCCTGGGTCGCAATTCCCCCATCCTTTAACTTGCGATTTTCCCTGCTAGCGCTGAGTACGCACCCGATACCTCCAGTTAAAGCTCCTATAGCAGTCCCCACAATGGATAGCACATTGCCAATTGGGAATGCCGTCGCCACACCAATGGCGGACGAGAGAAGTAAGGATCCCAGAGAAACACGGTCTTTGGGAGCAAGCTCTTTATTGTTTTTTACTGTCACTGCGACGTCCCGTAGCACCCCCAAGAGGGTAATAGATGCAGCAACTATCCCCGTTACCAATGCAGCGGGAGGGAAAGCGATGCTGACTATGGCGGCCCCAATGCAAGCAACTTTACCAATAACATTTAGTACCTTGCCGAAGGTTTCATTTTTTACTACGGATGCCACTGTTTTTTTGACACATGCCACTGCCCTTCCCAGGAGAGATTTTTTTGGAACTGGTGGTTGAGCTGCACTGGTGCTAACACCCCTTTGGCCGCTTACTGAGGCAACTCTACGCGGACTGATATTTGGCAAAGACTTTGCGCGCTGAGTATGGACTTGTACCGCATTTGAACTTGCACTTGCGCTTCTCATATTTCACCTCAATATCCTCAATTTTTTGTGAAATTCCTGACGATTAGCATCGACTAATACAATGGAAATAACGTTATTTTCGGCATCTAGGGACTCCAGCACACACGTCGATTCGCCGATTTTTACTTCCCGTTGAAGATCGGACAGGGTATATGTCTGGCCGTCCAAGTCTTCCACAATGGCGACGTATTTATTATCATAGTACTTCGTATCGTCGGTTAATTCGGCCTCGAGTTTGTCCCGCGTATCTTTTATTTTAGCCACTGGTATGTTGGTGACCATATCATTTTTTTCGATGGTCCGCAGCTGAAAAGATAGCAATTCAAAACCCAGAGACTTAAATGATTGCCCCACGGAGCAGCGCAAGGTTTGCTCCCCCTCAAGGTCGCGAATTAGGACGATGGTATCGGATTGGGCGCCGGTTTGGATATATCCTTCTAGCTGCAGGCGATATTTCTTCTTGAGAATGTATTTCAACTGGAGTGGAAACACGAAGTCAAAGCGCCAATGCGTGCACGGTTCCATGACTACTTGCTTGCCTTCCCGATATACGTTTGGCGGGGTAAATAGTTCGAAGCAAGGCGGCTGCCCATCGGGCTGCTTCTCCACATCCCATGCCACTTTTTGGTCGTTAAAATTCAGCAAATCTGGGGTGGCCCGGGAAGTCGGCATGCTAATCGCCTTGGATAAATGTGGAGCTACCCTCCAGGTCGAAATGCTTTTTCGGAGGACAAAAAATACCACTGCGATCATGGCAATTGTTGCCCAAACCACCGTGCGTTTTTTATTTTTAGACAAGTTCATAGGTTGAATTTAGATAAAGTTTACTTTTTTCGGGAAAATTTTCCAGCTTAAATTATTATATTTTTCAGCTTAAATTACCATCCCTACCAAATCAACTTGGGAAGTGGGTAATTGTGAAAAATGGGAATGGTCATCTATTTGGGCCTTTGTGAAGAGGGAAATGGAATGGCAAACCGCTGAGAAAAAATGTGAAATAAAATTCCGGAAATCATTGGCAGATGGAAAATTTACTACATCTTTTTCAGCCTATTCTTCCGCTCCTATTCTCCTTAGTTTAGGAAAACTTAACCTTTGAGCTTCTCCAAAGAATTTTCTTTTTCCCGTCTTTGTCAACTTTTTTGTGGAGCCTATCCATGGGGCTTATCGTTTTATTTGGTGGGTTTGCGTTGACAATGGACAACGATTATTTTATACTCCTCTCTCGGAGTTAAAAATTATGAATACATCTTTAAGCGATTCAAGTCAGGTTCCCGTAAGCAGTAAAGAATTAGGTAAGGTAGATTTTGCAGAGCAACCGACAGTAATTAAGCAGTTTGATTCAACCCTGAGTCCAAGTATGGCGGGCAGAAGTAGCGGTGCAACTCCCCCCTCCTCTCCTTTGCTTGAAAGGCAAACGGAAGTTTTTGATTATAGCAGTGACGATGAAATGGTAAAGGCATTTGCCATGGCGCTATTACCGGAGGAGTTAAAATTAACAGGATTTGAAGGCTGGGATACGAAAAGAGGGCTTGACTTTGCCGCTAATATGGCGGAAAATTTTAAAAATTTAGGCATACTAACCGGAGAGGAAGAAAGTGCCGTCGATGAGTGTAAAAAAGTCCTCGATAGTGTGAAACAAAATGCTGCCTTCTTCCAGGAAGGGGGTAGGATTTCCTCGCAATACGAAGAGCATTTTCAAAAGGTTAAAGATAATTCGCGCAGGTACTCCTACTCCGGTGTTAGTTGTAGTCAAGTAGCTGAAAGTTGGCTCGCTGCTAGTGACAGTGCCCTAAAGGAAATTATTGATCAATTAAAAAATGATGGGGATCGCGTATACCTACCCGCTGGCTGGCTAAGCCGTACGGGAGGGCATTGCGCCTATATTATATTAGAAAAAAAGGGAAATGCAATTTATGCTCATGAAATAAATGCTGGAGCTGGCAGCAATATTGGCGAGGCTTCTTCCAAGGTTTCAGCGTACTCTGTGCGGGGCAACCCTGGACGTACTATTAAGTTTTGCGCTAGCCCAGAGGGAATAAAAGACGTCGCTAAACTTATTATTGAAATTGCTGACTTACAGCTTCCAGACAAGGGTTTACTTCACCCTAAGAGCGAAGAGCCCGAACAAACTTACAAATGGCTATTTTACTACCCGGGAATCCCTGCTCCTGATCAAAGCGAAACAAGCCAACTGCAGCGAGAGTGGCCAAAGTTTACTGAGTATTCCCAGCGCAGCGGTAACTGTGTAATAAAGTCCACTGATATTCTGTCGCGCACCATATTGCAACAAGCTTTGGCGAAAAAGCTGGGGAAAGATGTAAATGATCCCGGTCTGGTAAAGCAAGCCAATCAATTATATCGCTTGTATGCAATACACAGCCGCGTGCAATTAATAAAAAATTTCCTCGAGTGGCACCAAGATCCTGCCAATGCTAGCAAAGTTGACGGGGATACTTTGGACATGCTGCGGCGG
>JAISBD010000003.1 GCA_031266345.1 Puniceicoccales bacterium
GGGCTGCAATCGGGCAACTTCACACCAACGCTGGGTTTCCCTTCCCGCCACGGAGCGGTGTTCGTCGCCGGATTCCGCAACAAATTGAACGCCCATTGGGACATCATCGGCCAGTGGAATGCCCACTTCAGCAAGGACCAATCCAACAACATTTTCTCCCTCGGCACCGGGTATAACTTCTAAATTCCCCGCCCACCGTGCTATTGCCATCTCCGCTCGCCGAACCGCCCGGGATCGAAAGCCGAATCACCCGGGACTGCAATTTTTACCAGATGTTGCAGCCCCAGGGGTCTGATTTCTGAAAAGGACACGCCAAAGGGAGTCGCCTAGGGTGGCTGATTTGCTGCTTTTGCAAATAAAATTGAGGCCCTCTCTCCAATCTTATCTCCCCCTTGGGGAAAGGTCCCAGCTTCCTTGAGGAGGGAGCTCTCCTTTTAATCTTAAGAACCTCCCCTTGGGGAGAAAAAGTTAATTTCTAAAAAGTGTGCTCATAGTCGGTAATCGGCAAAAAATTACCGAAATTTTGCACAAATTTTTGCCTTGTAAACGCTGATCCGATGATTTTAGTAACGCAGTGGATGGCGCGGTAGCCAAGTGGTAAGGCCGAGGTCTGCAAAACCTCTATGCGTCGGTTCGACTCCGACCCGTGCCTCCAGGATTTTTGTTTAGCATCCTTTAGGCTGTGGCCATTTATAAGCTGCGCAGCCTTCTGCGTGCTGTAAAACTTCCGTGCATCGGTTGCACCCCGAAAATTTTCAGTACCGAAATTTACGCCTGTGCGCTACTTTAATTCCCACTCGATGCCGCTGTGGCTCAGGGCCTTGGCTCCACGATTTAGGGCGCAGGGAAGCTTCGCTGTGCTGTCACCCGTGTAAAAACTCAATAGCTGATTCTCGTCGTCGGTGATATTGTGAAAAAATTTGACGTGGCCATCCAGGAAAGCTATGAAGCCCCCCTCCTCCCCATATACGCCATCTTTTTCCCACTTGCCCGTTTCCACGTCGAAGCCGCGGCTGTAAATGATGGGCGTTGTAGACGCAGGCGCACTGGAAGAAATGTTCACGATAACAACTACACTCAGGGGAAATTTTAAAAAATCACCGTTTGAACGCCATGGGCCATCGTTTGACTTTCCGATGGATTTCGGCTTTTTCAAGCGTGATGATGAAACTACGGGGTCTGAGTCGGAAAAATAAACCTCCGGAGTTTTTAAATAGCCAAATTTTGCAAGCACATTTGCAAATTCGTGCAAATTCTTGCAGCGGGCGATTTCGCGCCTATCGTAATTGTCGCGTATGTATCCTATGTAGGCCATGGCAATTTGCCGCATATTGCTGGCGTCTTTCATCCTCTGCGACCGCTCAATCGCGCTACCCACCGATGGCAGTAGGATGGCTGCCAGTACACCGAGTATGGCTATCACAGCTAGGAGCTCTATCAGTGTGAACGCACGCCTACCTTTTATCATAGATATTAATATTGAATAAGAATTAGCAAAAGGCAAGGTTTTTCAAAAAAACTTCCTTGCATAATTTTTTTTAAAAATTATGTACCCCCCTTCCACTGGACTTGGATTCAAGCGTAGGGCAGCGGAAATTCTGCACATAACTCGATGACCCCCTCCCGAATCGCCGGAAATTCTTTTTCATTGGACACATTGTCCAGTATTAATTTTATCATATTGGCGATTTGCTTCATTTCCGAAACCCCCATGCCACGCGAAGTTACCGCTGGGGTGCCCAGTCGCAGCCCACTGGCCTGGAATGGACTTCTGGTTTCATTTGGCACGGTGTTGCGATTGGTCGTGATATTGACTTTTTCCAGTGCGCATTGGGCATCCTTGCCTGAAATTTCCGGATGACTATCCCGCAAATCAACGAGGAGCAGGTGATTATCCGTCCCGCCGGAAATAATTGATAGCTGCAGGGCCTGCAGCTCTGCGGCCAAATGGGAGGCGTTGGCTAAAGTTTGTTGCTGATATTTTTTGAATATTGGCGACAGTGCCTCCTTAAAGCAGACTGCCTTGGCGGCGATGATGTGCATCAGTGGACCGCCCTGAGTACCGGGGAATATGGCGGCGTCTATGTCCTTAGCAAACTGTTGCTTGCACATTATCATGCCCCCCCGTGGGCCGCGTAAAGTTTTGTGGGTAGTCGTTGTGACGAAGTCGCAGAACGGCACCGGATTTTGATGCAGTCCAGCGGCAACAAGCCCGGCGATGTGCGCAATGTCCGCCATGACCAGGGCGCCGCACCCATGGGCGATGTTCGCTACGCGCTCGAAATCGATGCTGCGCGGGTAAGCGGATGCCCCAATCGTCACCAATTTTGGCTGACTTTTGTGGGCAATTTCAAGCATCCCGTCGTAGTCAATGCGGCAAGTATCCCCGGTGATGCCGTAGTGCACGACATTGTACAGCATGCCGCTGATATTTTTTGGATGGCCGTGGGTCAAGTGGCCGCCATTTTCGAGGGACATGGTAAGAATCGTGTCCCCTGGCTTGAGCACGGCCACATAGACCGCCGTGTTCGCCTGGCTACCGGAGTGCGGCTGCACGTTCACATGCTCCGCATCAAACAACATTTTTGCGCGCTCGATGGCAAGGTTTTCGACGACATCAATGTGCTGACACCCGCCATAGTAGCGCCTACCGGAGTATCCCTCGGCGTATTTATTTGTCAAAACGCTGCCCATGGCCTCCAACACCGCAGGGGAAGTGAAATTTTCGGAAGCTATCAGTTCGATGTGCTGTTCCTGCCGAATTAGTTCATCACCTACGGCCGTAAAAATTTCCACATCGCTACGTTCGAGGTCTTCCGGATGGAAAAAATTTTTCATATTTATTTTAGGAAAGTTTTTCTGGGAGAGCTTTATCGGAGATCAATTTTTTCAAGAATTGTAAAGCATCGCTAACGGGCAAAACACCGCTGAATTTATTGCTTATCCGCGAGCGGATAGATACGCAGTTAGATTTAGCTTCGCTTTCTCCGATGATAAACACGTGCGGAACTTTATCCAACTCGGCGCGGCGGATTTTTGCGCCAAGCTTTTCGGAATGGTCATCGATATTGCAGCGGATGCCATCCTCGCGCAGCCTATTTTGCAGGGTGATACTGAAGTCAGATAATTTATCATTCAGCGTCAAAATTCTCACCTGCTCCGGTGCTAACCAGGTCGGAAAATCTCCGCCGAAGTGTTCGATGAGTAGCCCCACGAAGCGCTCAAGGGACCCGAATGGCGCCCGGTGAATCATTATCGGCCGATGCCGCTGATTATCCTCGCCGATGTAGGTCAATTCGAAGCGCTCCGGCAAATTATAGTCCACTTGCACCGTGCCCAACTGCCACTCGCGCCCAATGACATCTTTCACAATGAAATCAATCTTTGGCCCATAAAATGCCGCCTCACCTTCCTTTTCCTCGAACGGAACGGCAAGGTTTTTCGCTGCCCTGCGCAGCGCCTCCTCGGAAATCTGCCAATTGCTGTCCGAGCCGATGTATTTGCCCGAATCCCTGTCCCGCAGACCGATGCGCACCCGAAATTCCACTATCCCCAGGGTTGAAAATATCAGCCGTACGAGTTGCAGGCAACCACTTATTTCGCCATTCAGCTGATCGGGGCGGCAAAATATGTGAGCATCATCCTGGGTGAACCCGCGCACCCGCGTCATGCCATTCAATTCGCCGGACTGCTCCCAGCGATACACCGTGCCGAATTCGGCGAGCCGGATGGGCAGCTCGCGGTAGGAACGCTGCTCGGAGGAATATATTTTCACATGGCCGGGGCAGTTCATCGGCTTCAGAAGAAAGCCCTCCCGCACACCAGTCTCCAACTCATTGAACATCTCCTCGACGGATTTCCGTGCCCCTATGCTCCCATCCAATGTCTCCCTGTCAGGCAGTGGCGGGAACTGCGACTCCTTGTAATAGGGGAAATGGCCCGATGTGCGAAATAGGCCAAGCTTGGCGATGTGGGGCGTAAATACTTGCTGGTAACCCTGCTTTGTGAGCGCCCCCACTATGAAGTTCTGCAGTTCATTGCGAATTATCATCCCCCGCGGCAGCCAAAGAATCATGCCCGGGCCCACTTCATCGTCGATTAGGAACAGCTTTAGTTCCTTCCCCAGGCGCCTATGGTCCCGTTTTTTCGATTCTTCTACCTGCGCCAAATAGCTTTCGAGTTCAGATTTTGAGGGAAACGCGGTGCCATATATTCTTTGCATTTGCTTGTTTTTCTCATTGCCCCGGTAGTATGCTCCCGCCGTGCTCAGCAGTTTTACGGCCTTCACTTGCTTCGAATAGGAAACGTGCCCCCCTCGGCACAAATCCGTGAACTCGCCGTTCGTGTACAATGTGACCTTTTCACCGGCCCCTATGTCCCGTAGGCGCTCGACCTTATAAGTCTGGCCCCGTTCCTCGAAAAATTCTTTCGCTTCCTCGCGGGAAACCTCCCTGGGGACAAATTCCTGGTTTTCATCGATGATTTTTTCCATCTCGCCTTCAATGGCAACTAAATCTTCCTGGGTAAACTTATGTTCGAGGTCGAAATCGTAGTAAAATCCCGCTTCCGTTGCCGGCCCGATATCGAGCTTGGCTTCCGGGAATAACCTCAGGACCGCAGCCGCCAATATGTGGGCCGCAGAATGGCGCAATGTGTTTAAGCCGGGATCATCCATGGGGGCATACTAGGCAGTGCTTAGCAGAAAACAAATAAAATTTAAGGCTCCCCTCCAAATTTAATGATTACCCCCACTTGGCCGTGCTAATTTGGGAGCGAGACGCATAAATCAAGGGCGAAAAAAGAGGCCCCCTTCCCCTTCTTTCTTCGCAAAGCTATGAAGCAATGGATGCGCACGGTATTTCCTAAATTTTAACTGGTCAATTGTTCTTCTAACTTTTGTTGATCCCTGCAGTAAAGTATTTGCAAATTACTATTATCTTCACCAGGGAGATTACCAAAGAATTGTACAAGATTATTGTCAGGTATTAAGCGTGGGGCGAATTTTAACGAATCCAACTCGACCCACTGACCATTTGCCAATTTTCTAATGCATATGTAATGGCGGTCACCGCACCCAATGATGGCCCGGTCGACACCATTGGGCAATTCACCATTTCTTAAAGCTTCCCAAAGGGCTGGTTTATATGGATTGTTTGGAGCAGTAATTGCATCCCCCAAATTGGTCTCTTCAGGAGGTGTGTCACTGGTTATTTCATTCCTTAAAATGCCCACACTGCGTAACCGTATTCCAAATCGAGACTCAAATGCATCCAACAATATGTTTGGATCTAAGCCACTGCCTAATTTTAGGAATTTGGCTTTTACATCACTTGCACTTGGAGGTTTAGCCCTAGGTTGTTTTCCGGCAACTGTGGTGAGAGTTTGGCTTTTGGATGCGATGGAAGCAAGGGAATCTTTAGCAATAAATTCAATCACTCGCCTCCCTAGTGCATTACGCTCTTCAGTTGAAGAGAGGCGGCGTATCTCCTTAACATCGTCCACAATGGCGCTAATTTCACCCAATGCTCCCTCCACTTCGGCGAGATTTTCGTCGATTTTTGCATTCGCCCCCCCCCGCTCCCTTGCTGCAACATACTCACCTCTAAGGGCCTCGAGGTATGTTTTTGCGCTTTCCAGAAAAGGGGAAATCAATGTATTTTCGAATGCTAAGTGATGAGCCATGTTCATGTTTTGGAAGAATTCTACCGTAAAAAGTGGCTTTCCCATGAAATGATTCAGCGCATGCAAGCCGCACGTTCCGGTGCCCCCCCCTTGAGTTTCAGCATACAATTCTTCAATAGAGGAGGGATAGACAACGAATTTTTTAGGGAAAGAGAAACTCTGCACCTCCCCTCTACTTTTCCTTTGGGTTGTTTTGTCTCGCATATCCCGGTCAAAATCTTGCGGAGGAATGTCTGCAGTGGAAGTCTTGGCACCTACTTGGCTTGAATGTTGGAGGGAACTAAAGCGGCCTGACTTCCTTACTAAACACACCGTCTTTTGATCCTTCATAAGAGCAGCAAAGATATCGCTCATGGTGGCCTCTTCCAAGTTTAATCCATAGGCCCCCGCTATTGCCTCGTATGCTTCTTTTAGTCCTTTCAGATATTCGGTTGTTTCAATGTCCGCCTCCGGGCTAAGGGCCTGCACGTATTCTTTTATTTTTTGCTTAGAGCTACCATCAATGTTGACGGGGGGTAATCCCTGTCCACCCGGCACGCTTATTTGTACGCTATGCAGCATTCCTTTGGCGTTCTCCTGGGAAAATGTCACGAAATTTCGCTTATATTTGTTGGCGAACCACTGAATCACCTCCGCATCAAACGTGAAATTTGCGTAGGAATCCTTTACGTTCTTCATTTGATCCTGGCATTTTTTTTGCCTATCTTGCCAAGCCTTATCCTGCTTCTCTTTTGGTGTTTCTTCTAATTTTTTCAGCTCACTTTGGTAAAATTCTGCCAACTCGGTTTGCAAGGTCTTTACCTGGCTATTCGCACTTCCAAAATTTGAGCTTCCGATAGATAGTTTGTCCCCTCCTAGCTCGGGATCCAATTGGGACAGCATGGAATAAAACTTGCACCTGAGACTACCGCCGCTCATGAACACTTCTTCCCTACTATTTGCTTCCCAAAGGGCGTGAACATTGGCGTTGGCACTCTCAACTTCTTTCGCCGAATAGGGATCTATGTGCAGGTGCTCCTTTTCAAGGAGCTTATCCAGGTCTGCATCTTCCGCGGGATGACCCTCATTGAGGAGGAGATCTTTGATACCAGCTTTTATTTCTTCAGGCTTTTTCCCCGTTGCGAACATTTCCCTAGCTAGCCTGATTGCCTCTACCCTTGCTTCCGCTGGTGACTTAGCCGGTTTAGCCGCTGGCGGCGGTGGTGGTTCTGGAGTCGGGGCTGCTGGCGGAGCATCTGCTGGCTTTGGATCTCCCGCCGGTGGCGGTGGTGGCTCAGTTGGTGGCGGTGGTGGTGCATCTGGAGCTGGAGCCTCTGCCGGCGGTGGTTCCGCCGGTGGCTCAGTTGCTGCCGGTGGGGTTGCTTCACCTTTTGCACCTTCTGTCGGCGCTGGAACCACTGGAGCTGCTGGCGGTGGTTCCGCCGGTGGCTCAGTTGATGGTGGTGGTGGTGCATCTGGAGCTGGAGCCTCTGCCGGCGGGGTTGCTTCACCTTTTGCACCTTTTGCTGCCGTTATCAGATCATCGATTGTTGGATTGTCACCCTCTCCCAGTTTCGCAACCACTCTGCCACGAGCTTCTTCCTTATCTTCGCCTGAAATCAGCCCTAGCAGCTCGTCCAGGCCTGAAGGGTTGTCCTTAAAACTAAACAGCTCAAGCAAGTCATCGAGGTTTGCCGCCGCCAGAGCAAGCAAGGCATCGCGCTGATCCTTATTTTTATCTTTAGTTTTACTTACTATCGCAGCTAACAGGTGGTTCAAGCCCGCAGGATTTTTACTGCTCTCAAACAGCACAAGCAAGTCGTCGAAAGCTTTCTCTGCCAAAGCAAGCAAGGCATCGCGCTGATCCTTATTTTCATCTTTAGTTTTACTTAATATCGCATCTAACAGGTGGTCCAGGCCTGCAGGATTTTCACTGTCCTCAAACAGCCCAAGCAAGGCGTCGAGGTTTGCCCCTGCCAGAGCAAGCAAGGCATCGCGCTGATCCTTATTTTCATCTTTAGTTTTACTTACTATCGTAGCTAACAGGTAGTCCAGGCTTGCAGGAGCGCCTTTGCTAAACTGCACAAGCAAGTCGTCGAGGTTTGCCCCTGCCAGAGCAAGCAAGGCATCGCGCTGATCCTTATTTTTATCTTTAGTTTTACTTACTATCGTAGTTAACAGGTTATTCAAGCCTGAAGGGTTGGCCCTAGAAATAAACTGCCCAAGCAAGACGTCGAAAGCTTTCCCTGTCAGAGCAACAAAGGCATCGCACTGGGACAAATTT
>JAISBD010000005.1 GCA_031266345.1 Puniceicoccales bacterium
GGGCTGCAATCGGGCAACTTCACACCAACGCTGGGTTTCCCTTCCCGCCACGGAGCGGTGTTCGTCGCCGGATTCCGCAACAAATTGAACGCCCATTGGGACATCATCGGCCAGTGGAACGCCCACTTCAGCAAGGACCAATCCAACAACATTTTCTCCCTCGGCACCGGGTATAACTTCTAGAATCGCGCCATTTTCCATGGGTTCTGGCGCTAGTGTCCAATTCCTATGTGGCTTAATTTTTTGGTTTTTTCAAAACCATTGGCGAATGAGAAAAGGATTTTTTCGAGGAATTTTCTTAAGAATTTTAATTTGAAGGGGATGCGCAGTGTGATCAATAGGCTTGGCTTGCCATCTCTGTCCCCTATGAGCTTGGCGTGCTTGACAAAAAATAGCTCCTCGAAAACTGGCTCAATGCAATATGGATAAAAATATTCCTCCCCATGGGGGATGGAGTCTTCGATTTTTCCACAGCACCATGCCCTGTCACAGTGATCAATAAATCCGCAAAAACCGGTAGCCTCCCAAATATTTTCCCTCTTATAAACGATTTCACCAAAATAGCCGAGCGACAAGGGCGCAGCTTCCTCAATATTCTGCAATCCATTAATTTGTATAATCTTAGCTTCGACACCACTCACACACCTGCCCAGTACAATTCCCGCAAAATTTTGCTCAAAAATCCGGCAATTTCTTAAATATTCCCCGCGTGAAATATGAAAAATGTCATATTTTTTTAAAAAACCACGGGCCCGCGAACGCCCATGCCAAACAAAGAAATCTTTCACAAAATTTTTCATTGAAATAAGTACATATTTTCAGCTTGCAATTTTCAACAAAATTTTGATTTTTTAGCGAAAATTTAAATGGGCGACGGCGCAGAAGTAGAATTTTTCAACCAACTCAGCAGCGAACGGAGGCTTTCCCCGCACACCATCCGCACCTACCAGAATGCCTTGAAAATTTTCTCCCGCTGGCTAGAGTTTGGCTCGATTTTAAGTGCTACGGGGCGGGAAATCCAGGACTTTATCATAGAAATGCAGAAAACGCGCTCGAGAACGACAATACACAACTACGTATCGGCGCTGCGCACGTTCTTTACGTTTGCAGTCGGTGAAAAATTTATCGCAAAAAATCCGACAGCGGAGCTAATCTTGCCGAAATTAAAAAAAATTCTGCCAAAAATATTTACGCTATCACAAATCATCGAGCTTTTACACGCACCGGATAAAGCCCTTCAGCTCGGCCGTATTTCGCACAAAATCGCCCTGCGGGACAGGATGATTCTCGAGCTTTTTTACGGCGCAGGGTTGCGCATAGGCGAGCTTCAAAGCATAAAAATAAGGGATATCGATTTTCAAAATTGCGCATTGAAAGTCCTCGGCAAAGGCGGCAAGGAGCGCATGTGCCCTTTTACGGAAGCAGCTTTACAAGCCATAAGCAGTTATAGGGCACAATTTTTGAGTGGCGAAGATGGGTACCTTCTGTCCCGCGGCGATGGCAAAGTTTTGTCCATCCGCGATATCCAATATCGCATGAAATTTTATCTGCAGCTCTGTGGACTCCCAGCTGACCTTTCCCCGCATACAATTCGCCATGCCTATGCCACTCACCTGCTGAATAATGGTGCCGATTTGCGCTTGGTGCAGGAATTACTCGGCCATGCCAGCATCCAAACAACCCAAATTTATACGCATGTCGATTCCGAGCACATAAAAAGTATTCACCGCCATTGCCACCCACATGGGTAAATGTGCGCTAGGGATATGGGGAAGGGGATGGATGTGCAATGCGCGGCTTTAAATATTTAGTGATTTATCTTTTTTTTGCAAAAAAATAAATTTTTCCTATTGACATAATTTAAAATTTGTCATTTTAGAGAAAATTATGAATAAGACTATAGAAAGTTCACCTCAAAGGTCGAGTTCTCCCATTCAAGAGAACCTTGACGTCGTAAAAAGCAAAGCTCTGTCGGTGGCCAGCCCCACCACTTTTGTTTTCCCTACTGGTAATGTGCCAGAAGGACAAATGTCTGACCGTATTCCCGGAGCTGTGAGGCTTGCAATTCCCAACCTAGATTTAGACCCTAATTTGGACCTAAGAGATGCCATGAAGAGGCATCAAGCCAATGGTAATTGCCTGTTGTACGCTCTATATGAAGCCTGTGGCTATGATGAAACACTTGGTGAAAAAAAAGACTCGAACATTGACATACGAACCCTAAAAGGACGAATATTTGAAAGGCAATTTTCAGGATTAGTCAGCAGCTACATAGATCTCAATGTACTGCTTGATGTGGTACGAGACGAATTTAACAGTGGTCGGTTAAAGTTAAGCGCGTCAAAGTCAGTGGGCCATATTGTTTTTCTCAAAGATAAGGTTGTGAGAAATATACGTGCAGCGTATGATAGTAAATTTCCAAAGGGAGATCCCCGTGCCATAAAGGTCAATGACAATGGCCTTCCAGGAAAACAGGAAAAAGTAATAATTGCTTCCCTGATAGAAATGGTTGATGCAGAACGAAATCCCAATAGCTTCATGGAATCCAAGCAACTGGAGTGTGTGGCTCAGATATTGAATCGTCAAATT
Source organism: Puniceicoccales bacterium (assembly GCA_031266345.1). Classification (GTDB taxonomy): domain Bacteria; phylum Verrucomicrobiota; class Verrucomicrobiia; order Opitutales; family JAIRKQ01; genus JAIDVZ01. The sequence goes on from JAISBD010000005.1 coordinate 2,590, forward strand.
TTACTAATAAACGCCGATGCTCAAATAGTAGGTGCCAATTATAAATCAGAAAACAATAATCCCGGAGAAATACACGATTTCACTCTATATAAAGAGGATGGAAGTATGCGGACATATCCAATTAGCGCCCAGGGGCAGATATTTGATAAGGCCACAGGCGAGGCTCCCGAATTTCCAAAAGGAACCATAGTTATCGCCAAAAGTCCAACGCATTTCTACGGAAATCCATCGTTTGTCGAAAATGGTTTACGTGTAGCAGGATCAAGTGAGCCCGTAAGAAATTTCCAGGAATTGGGCATAAAGATTCAAGAAAGCCCCAGAAAAGCTCCGGAGGCTGCGCCAAAGGCAAAGGTTCAAGAAAGCCCCAGAAAAGCTCCGGAAGTTGCACCAGAGGCAAAAGTTCAAGAAAGCCCCAGAAAAGCTCCGGAAGCTGCGCCAGAGGCAAAAGTTCAAGAAAGCCCCAGAAAAGCTCCGGAAGCTGCACCAGAGGCAAAAGTTCAAGAAAGTTCCCCTAAAGCTCCGGAAGCTGCACCAGAGGCAAAAGTTCAAGAAAGCCCCAGAAAAGCTCCGGAAGCTGCGCCAAAGGCAGAAGTTCAAGAAAGTTCCCCTAAAGCTCCGGAAGCTGCACCAGAGGTAGAAGAAGTTCACTCACTGTGGAATGACTTTGCTAGCAAATTGATCGAATTTATTAGCAAATCGGTCGAATTTATTAGCAAATGGTACGACATAGTCGCTCCAATTATAATCGCATTGCTTCCACTTGTGATTATTCTTGTAAAGCTAATATAACTCAACCAAGCAAGACTTGCTCTGAGATTACCTTTCGGAGCAAGCTTGCAGCACTAAAAAGGGAAAGCTTAGATAGAATGTTGAGCGCGCGCTAGTTGCTTTTTCAGGCGCAGGAAACAGATCGCACTGGAAGCAAAATACGCACAGGCACCGGAGGTGCCGATGCAGAGGATATCGTGAAAAAAATGCAGTCCAATGTAGCTTGGAATGGCACAGATAACTGTAAAGCAAAGCGGATTAACTATCATCGTGAAACGCGTATCACCAAAAGCTGTCAAGCTCATCCGCAAATTAAAAGCATAGGCATCTGTCAGCAGCCAGAGCCACATGGTAAACAACGTTTGATTCACCAATGGCTCACTTATGCTCATATCCGTTGGGCGGAGAAGGGCAATGAGCGGCACTGGGTAGGCCACCATCGTGATAAAAGACAGTGCGCCTGCCATCAGAGCGAGACGCATCCAGGAGCGCATATTTTTTTTTATCATGTCCCAATTTTTAGCACCGTATCCATTGGAAGTAACGATTCCCACCCCCTGGCCAACGCCTTCGATCATGAAATATAGGGTGAGGTAGCAAGTTTGCCCCATGAAGAGTATGGTGAATTGTTCGCTGCTAACGTTAAGTGCCGCCATTTGGATGATGGAGGCCCATAAAAATCCACCAATGAAGCAGTCGATGGCGTTTGGCAGGCCAATTTTCAGGCCCTGCCGAAATAATCTCCAATCAAAGCGAAAGTCAAAAATTCTATACACTGCGCTATTTTTCTTGCGAAAAATCAGCAGGGAAAAAAGCAGCAATTCAACCGTTTGCGCAACTACGGTAGCTATCCCCGCTCCGGTTAATCCAAGCTCCGGAAAAGGCCCAAAGCCGAAAACAAGGGCAATGTCCAGCAGGATATTGATTATATTGCAAATAACTGATATGTAGAGAATTATCTTCGTTTTTCCCCGACCTGTAAAAAATGAGCCGAGGGCTCCCATGGCGATGACTGGAATCGGGATTGCGATGAGCAAAATTCGCATGTATGGCAAACCCAGCTGCTGCAAGCTTTCGGCCAGTAGGTAGGGTGCGGCCCAAATTGTGACCACCAGCATCAGGGGGAAAAGAGCCAGTCCAAACCAAATCATCTGCCACAGGGCGGAGCCAATTTTTTTGTAATCCTTGCTGCCATTGAATCGCCCAACGAAGACATCGGCAACGAGGGCAACATTGAGCGCTGTGAAATAAATCGTATACCACCAGGATATGGTTCCAGACATGGCCTGAAATGCGGCATTGGAGTACTTTGATACGACTATGCGATCGGACACTATCATGACTATATTTGCCGCGGAAGCAATAATCAATGGCCATGCGATTGTCCACAGTTCTCGAATTGACCCGGGCGCATATCTGGTTAATTGGTTATTCATAGAAGTTACGTGATTTTGAAACCGAGCCACTGAAAGTCAATTGCTTATTTATTCACATGGGTAAGCACGGTTGGCGGCAATGCTTCAAGGTTTGCGCAAAAAAGGAAGATCTTTCCCTCCGGTTTCGGGTGCAAGTCGCTCCCCTTATCTAGTCTTCCGATGGACACTTCCTCTCCCTGGGGCAGCCGGCTTTTAGCCAGGCATGGATAAAATTGTCGATGTCACCATCGAGCACGGCTTGCACATTGCTAGTTTCTTCGCCCGTTCGAAGGTCTTTTATCATCTGATAGGGCTGCAAAACATAGCTGCGGATCTGGTATCCCCAGCCGATTTCCCCTTTGGGCCCATAAAATTTTTCCATCTCGGAGCGTTTTTCATCTTCCATGCGCTCAAATAGGCGAGAACGCAGGGTTCTCATGGCAAAATCCTTATTCTTATATTGGGAGCGCTCATTTTGGCACGTCACCACGATGCCGCTCGGTATGTGAGTAACCCTAATTGCCGATTCCGTTTTGTTGACGTGCTGGCCGCCCTTGCCGCTGGAACGGTAAGTATCGATGCGCAAATCCGCTTCGTCGATTTTCACATCTTCGTCATCTTCGATTTCAGCGATGACGTCCACGGAGCAAAAGGATGTGTGGCGCCGCCTATTCGCATCGAATGGGCTTATGCGCACGAGCCTGTGCACGCCCCGCTCAGATTTCAGGTGCCCATAGGCATATTCGCCTTCGATGTGGATAGTGACGCTGCCCAGGCCGGCTTCCTCGCCGGGCTGCATATCTTGGATTTCACACCTCAGCGCGTTGCGTTCCGCCCAGCGGGTGTACATCCTCAGCAGCATATCAGCCCAATCGCAGGATTCCGTCCCGCCCGCTCCGGCTTGTATTGCGAGGAATGCGTTGCAGGAATCGTACTTGCCGCCCAGGTACGATGCCAATTCGACCCGGTCTAGCATCCCGCCTATGTCGGCGATCATGGCGGCGGTTTCCCTGACATATTCGCCATTTCCCCTATCAGCCTCCAAAATTTCAGCGGCGATTTTAAGATTTGCGAACTGCTCCTCAATTTTTGCCACCCCGTCTATTTTTTTCCTAAGAAAATTCAGCTCGCCTATGATTTTTTGTGCAGATTTTTGACTATCCCAAAAACCATGGGCATTCATCTTTTCTTCCAATCTCTCGATCTCAAGCTTCACCCCACCGATGTCCAAGAATTTTTGCAATGCGGTGATGCGCTCCCCGATCGAGCCTATTTGCGATAAAATTTCGGAACTTTCCAAAATCATGGCAATGTTAGTAGGAACTTTTTTTTTTTTTTCCAGAAATGTTTGAAATAAATTTCACCGAGGTGCTATTTAAAGCGGTTTTGATAAATTTTCGTAAATGTTCTTTTTTTTTGCAAGATTTTACTACCATGGATTCATGGTGAAAAATAAATTACTTTTAACACTGCTGTTTGCATTGCTTTTAGGTCCCCAGGGAACACACTGTTTCGGTGACAAGGGACAAAATTTTAGTGCAAAAATGATTATTACCATCGACGGTGGTTCAGCTACGAAAAAATCTCCAGTTTCACGGGCAATTGCTAAAAAATTTGACCTGCTTTATTTGGAAACCGGTGCCATCTATCGTGCGGTGACACATACTTTGATGCACGCCGGCATTGAGCCCGTAATCGGCGATAGGAGGAAGGCGGACAGTTTCCTGGCTAAGGCGAAATTTAAATGCTTTGTCGAGGATAACTTCGTGCAGTTCAGCATAAATGGTGTGCATTTGGACGCGAAGGAGCTAAGGTCGCCGGAAATAAACGCCAATGTGGCGAAGTACACATCCACTTTTAAATCCATCCACGATTTTTGCACAAAATGCGCCCTGGATGTGTTGAATTTGCGGGAATTTACTGAGCATAAAGGCGTCGTTGCGGAGGGACGGGGATGCGGCATCTATCTGTTCCCCGATGCCGATCTGAAATTCTGGTTCGTGGCCTCGGACAATGCGAAGGTAGATTTTCGCCTGAATGTCGAAAAGGAGATGGATAACCCGCTCGAACGCGATGAATTGGACTTCAACAGGGCATTCTGCCCCACGGTCAAACCGGAAGATGCCATAGTTATCTGGACATCGTCGCGCACCATAGAGGAAAATGTCGCTTTGGTTTCCGCTTTCGTCGAGCAGAAGTTGGACATCAAGACACATCCCCAAGCGAAGTAGCCGGTGAATAAATTTGTCTTTTATTGTTTCGCGATATAATTATAGAGTCCACCGGTGAGAGCGATCGAAAATATTATCATAGTCGGCAGTGGGTGCGCGGGGCTGACCGCGGCAATCTACTGTGCCCGCGCTAGCCTCGCCCCACTTGTCATAGAGGGTTCGCAGCCTGGCGGACAGCTGACAACCACCAGTGAAATTGAAAATTTTCCAGGATTCGTGGGGGGGATAAATGGCTTTGAATTGATGGATAACATGCGCAAGCAGGCCGGGCATTTTGGCGCGCGTTTTTTATCGGACAGCGCCATTTCCGCTGACTTTTCGGGGGATGTGAAAAAAATAATTTGCGGCAGTTCCACCTTCGAAGCGTGGGCCGTTATTGTCGCCACTGGAGCAGCTCCGCGCATGATGAACGTACCCGGGGAGAGGGAATTTTTCGGTGGCCGGGGGGTTAGCGTCTGTGCAACTTGCGATGCCCCATTTTTTCGGAAAAAAATCGTTGCCGTCATCGGAGGTGGGGATTCCGCTTGCGAAGAAGCATCGTTCTTGGCGAAGTTCTGCGAGCACGTATTTGTGATTCACCGCCGAAATGAACTCCGCGCATCAAAAATCATGGCCGACAGGATACTAAATAATCCAAAAATTTCCGTCCTGTGGAATTCCGTGCTGCATGAAATTTTCGGAGATGAAAAGGTCCGAGGCATTAAAATTAAAAATGTCAGTGACGGCGCAATCTCCGAAATCGCGTGCAATGGGGTATTTTTAGCGATTGGGCACGTGCCAAATACGGCACCATTTAAATCTGCGCTTGCAATGGACGAATTCGGTTACATCATGGGTGGTGGGCAAAGTTTAGTTGAGACCGCCATCGGTGGAGTTTTTGCTGCGGGAGATTGCGCCGACAAGAAATTTCGGCAGGCGATCACTGCGGCCGCTATGGGCTGCATGGCAGCGATTTCGGCCGAACGTTTCCTCAGCGATAGGGTTTAATTTTAATATGAAAAAGTGTCAAATTTGTGGAAAACCGGCAACGGTACATTTTACGCAAATCGTGAATAACGAGATGCAAAACGTTGATTTATGCGACGAATGTGCGGTTAAGAATGGTCTGTTGGAGCATAACGGCTCGCCATTATCAGTTTTAGCGGCCCTCGGGGAAGCGATGTTTGGTAATTTTCAGCAAAATTCGGTTTCAAACGGGTTGATCTGTCCATCCTGTGGGTGCACGCCAACGATTTTCAAGGAGACCGGTCGGCTTGGCTGCGAAGATTGCTACAAGGGTTTAAGACCATTGATTGAAAAAATAGTCGAAAATTCTCAGAAAGGGGTGGAGCATGTTGGTAAGCGCCCGGCTGTCTGCCTCCGCCAGGAGAATGCTGATTCTGCGGGCGAGTTCCCCGTGTCCGGGAGTGGCACCGGTCGCTGCGATGCTAGGGACCTGGATAGCTTGAAATTTGAGCTTGAGCGCGCTATTTCCGAGGAGCGCTATGAGGATGCTGCCATATTGCGCGATGAGATAAAAAACATTTTAACTAATTTATAATGAGCGAATTATGTCAATTTTTGTTTGAGGAAGGCAAAAAGTCAACTTCCATGCCGGTGGTCATCAGCTCCCGCATCAGGCTGGCACGCAATTTGATGGGCTACAGGTTTCCGCGCCACGCCACGCACATGGAGCTTTCCAGGGTTGCCGAAGCGTGCAAGTCCACCTTGCTCAATTGCGAGTTACTAAGCGAACCGAAAATTTTCGCCATAGATGGCTTGGGTGCTACGGAGCGATGTGCGCTTGTGGAGGCACATCTATGCAGCATTGAGCTGTCGAAGAGCGAATTCGGCGCAAGCCTATTGGTAACCAATGATAAATCCACGGCGATAATGCTCAACGAAGAGGATCACCTGCGAATGCAGGTATTTCGGCAGGATTTGGAATTTAAATCGATGTGGTTTGCCATAAGCGAGATCGATGACCATATTTCCCGCTCCGTGAAGATCGCCTACGATGATAATTACGGTTTTTTGACCTCATGCCCAACCAATGTTGGCACCGGCATGCGCGGCTCGGTGATGCTGCATCTACCCGGCCTGGTCATCACCGGCCAAATCAATGCGGTCATCGGAGCTGTACAAAAACTGGGCTTTGTTGCGCGCGGGTTATTCGGCGAGGGAACCAGCGCCTCCGGATGCATATTCCAGATCTCCAATCAGTACACCCTTGGCCTATCGGAGATCGACATAATGGCGCGACTGAATCAGGTTATCGTATCCGTGATTGCGAATGAAAACTTGGCACGCAAGTGGTTACTAAAGAACAGAAGCTTGCTTGTTTATGACAACGTTGGGCGCTCCTTTGGTCTCCTCAGCGGAAGTTATACGATGGAGTCTGAGGAGGCGATCCGGCATCTTTCCAATATGCGCCTAGCTGTGGATTACGGCTTTTTGCCACAGGCATGGCGCCCCGACATAGATAGCCTCATCGTCAATGTCCAGCCCTCCCACGTTCAGCTCGCAAGCAATAAGCAACTTTCCACCGAGGAGCGCGACATTGAGCGGGCAGAAATGATAAGAAAATTCTTCGAAAAAATGCCCTCGCTAAAGTTTTAGAACGGAAAGGGTAATTTCCGGTGCAAGGGCCCTAAATCAGGGGAGACAAAAAGCAAAGGAACGGATGGTACAAATGGGAGAAAGAAGGCATGGACCCATCTGCCATGGCGATGCGGTTGCCAGTTTCCCAATTTGCTAAAGAAGTTTCCTGTCCTGTGCTTTTATTTGTAATAAAAGCATGGTGATCCACGGTGCCTTAAAAAACAGAGGCTTTGCCTAGTGGGCTTGCGAATCCTTTCACCGGCAAATCAGCTGGGCTGACACCCAATTGAGGAGCGGAATTGGTGATAGTGCTTCCTTCCGCTTGCCACGATTGCTTCGATGCACTCAGGGTTTGATAGGGTGGTGAGATCTTCGAAATCCTCTTGGTTAGCAGCGATCCTGCGCAGAATCCTGCGCATGATTTTCCCGGATCTCGTCTTGGGGAGGTCAGCAACTATCGCTATCACATCTGGCTTCGTGATGGGGCTTATAATTTCCCTAACCCTGTCTGATATTACTTTCTCCGCATTAGCGTGCTGCTCGTCCGTGGTCTCTTTTTTGAGGACCACAAAGGCGAACACCCCCTCGCCTTTTATCGGGTGCGGAAACCCAACAACGGACACTTCTGCGACAATGTCCAATCCCGCTATCGCCTCCTCAATTTCGATCGGACTGATCCTATGGCCAGACACATTTAGCACGTCATCAACGCGGCCGGTGATCCAGTGATTGCCGTCGAAATCGAAGTATGCCTCATCGCCGGTGAAATATATATCGTCGTCGGATTGCGAGTAGTACGTATCCTTCATTGCGTTCTCACTGTCAAAAATTTTGGTCAACATCCCCGGAAGCGGGTGTTCTATAAACATCGTCCCCCTCGTTCCCGGCGTGGTGATTGTGACGTCATTTTCATCCTTCAGGAGTAATTTGCAACCGAAGAACTGCCGCCCTATATGCCCGTAGGACTTCATCTCCGTGAGGTTACTAAGTGGAGCAGTTAGGACCCCGCCAAGTTCCGTTTGCCCCCACATGTTCACGATGGGACACCTTCCGCCACCGACCTCATTGAAGTACCATAGCCAGGTCTCCTTGTCCAGCACCTCGCCAAACACTCCTAAGTACTTCAGGGAACTCCTTGAAGTTGTAGACAAACTTTCACCTAAATTTTTTATCATCGCTTTCAATGCGGTTGGTGCCGTATTGAAGGTGGTCACCCTGTGCCTATCTATGATCTCCCAAAAGATTGAGTTTTTGGGATAGGTCGGAATCCCCTCAAAGAACAGTGACGTCGTACCGTTGCACAGCGAGGAGTACAGTGGGTACGCGTGTCCGCCCATCCACCCGATGTCCCCCGATCCCCAAAAAATTTCCTTTTCGAATAGATTGAAAAAGTAGCGCCCAGTCAGCATGGCAAACAGCAGGAAACCACCCGTGCCCATCGTCACCCCCTTCGGCTTTCCAACTGAGCCCGATGTGTAGAGGATGAACAAATCGGCGAGGGCATCTGTTTCTTGTATTTCGCACTGGAGCGGCTGGTCCTTTGACACCTTGTAGTAATCGATATCGAGGTCATTATTCCAATCCATATCAACGCCCTGGCGTCTGACTACGAGAGCCCTGATCCTGCGGTTGCAGATCTTTCTGGCGGCATCCACGTTCCGCTTCAGTGAAAACATTTTACCGCCACGCCTATTCGCATCGCATGAGATTATAAAATTGGAGTTACAATCATCCATCCTAAGTGCAATTGCGTTTGGGGAAAATCCTGCGAAGACAGCCGTGTATGGAATGCCCAGCCTGGCGCAGGCCAAGCACGCGTATATCCCCTCCGGGACCATGGGCATGTATACCGTCACGCAGTCATCCCGTGTCAATCCCAGCCCAGCGAGGGTATTCGCAAATCTACACACCTCCTCTTTCAGCCGCTTGAATGATATGTACTCAAATTCATCGAGATTTTCTCCCTGCCAAATGACGGCAGTTTTATGAGGGGTGACCTCTGCGTGGCGATCAACGCAGTTATAGCACGCATTGATCTTCCCATCAGGAAACCATTTCGTGGTGCCGCGCAGCCCTCTCCGCATGATTATCTCAGGTGGGCGCATCCATGACAACCTCGGAACCTGCGCACGCCAATATCCCTCCATATTGCTGATGGAGTAGTCATATATGGCCCTATAAACTTCCTCGTTGCGCCACGCGTCGTCCCGCCTTAGGTACTGCTCATCTATCTTCATACAACTCGTCTATCTTCATGCAAGTTCTAGACAATACAAAAATACACCCATGGCCATCGATCCGGCCCAAAATATTTTCCACACCAATGGCGGTGCGCATTTTTAAAATTAGACAAGGGCAAACATTGAACCTTCTGCGAAAGCAAGGAAAGGTTGAAAAAATACAAAAAAAAATGAAACTTAACATGTTTTTTATAAGGAAAAATACATTGAATTTTACCAGATTAAATTTTTTCATAGGTAAAGCTTTCCAAAGGGCAAGGAAATTTTCTTCCCTATGCCTTTGTTTATTTTTTTGCTTCCGCAGAAAGTCCAATGATCCGGTGCGCAAACCCACGCAAGCAGCACTTAACAGCGCAAAAGGACGCAATAATTCCTAGCGTTTTTTATACTTTTAGTACTGAAAATGTTGCAAACATTGAATTTATCTAAATTTGAAGAAAAATTTAGGGATGTCCTATTTTTACAATCGCGTAAATACTTTGTAAATAGTAAGATAATGTAAGTTTCTGCTTAAAAATCAGTTGACTTTGTCACATCCAAGTATGAAAATTTAAACGATGAGTAGAATATCCCAAATTTTTAGTGCGAGAGCGCGAAGTGCAGCAGCTAGAAAAGAAACTTCCAAACAGCTAATGGACGAAAGCATTGTCGAGCAACCTAAGCCATGAAGATAAAGAAAGACTAAGGAAATTGAGTATTCCAATCCCACATTCGCCACGTTCTGCCACAGGGTCACCTACTAAGACCAAGCAATCGTCGCTGGGACAGAGAGGTTCGGAAAGGGTACTTTCTCCTAGCTCCGCTCCTCACGGCAATAAAAAGTCTAACCCCAGACAAAAGTAATGTCCCTAACCTAGCGAAAAAATTAGGGACGCTCTGAACGATATCCCCGAAAACATCCCGGAAGTGGGAATTTTTTTCGGGACGCTGTAAAAAGTATCCTTTTGCTTGGCAAAGTGAAAATGCCCTCCAAGTCCGTAAATAAGCGGAAGAGCGAGTGTTTTATTGCAAAAAGAAAGGGTAATTTCCCCCCTATTCACAATTCGTCCAAATAGACACCCACAGAGCTATTTAATGGTCGTCGTAATGCCCTTCGCAGCTTTCAAAGTATGCAATATCACCCCCAACGGTGAATAGAACGCAGAGAATACTTTAGCATCTTTATTTCGCCGCCCATTGAGAATTCCTCACTGCCATGCTTCGCTGCCGCCTCCCGGCGATTTCCGCTCCTCGGTCTGCTGCTCGTCGGTAGGCAGCAGAGCGGCGGCTTTTGTAGGCGGCAACTTATGGCAACAAGTTGCCACTTTGTTTCCATAAAAGTGACCTTAAACTTAAAAGGCCTCAAGAGGCCCTCATGAGGCTAACAGAGAAACCATTCGAACTATTAGGAATTTCCTAATAGTTGCCCGAGTCGAACTGTTCGGAGTTGAAAATTTCCGGATAACTGGCTATCTTGAAATGAATTTTTGGGCAATAAAACTTCCACGCCGCTCTTTTCTTGAGCTTCCTTGCAGGCAATTAAATTTTAGGCAATAATCAGGCAATGGAGCTTTTCTAATGTTTAATTTTCGCTTCTCTCGATTCTCGGCGAGCCTTGTATTTGAGCGGCTTGGAAACTTGGTGGGCGACACGGGACTCGAACCTGTGACCTACTGGGTGTAAACCAGTTGCTCTAACCAACTGAGCTAGCCGCCCACTGTGACAAATTTTTAGTATCAAGGTATAAAACAACGTTTGCAAGCCTTTTTGGCTGAGTTTTAAGAAAATCTTTTAGGGAAAATTTTCTGGGAGAACTTTATTTGAAAGTTTTCCTGAAGTAAAGCTTCAGACTATTACCTGAAAAAGCAAGGAAGGGAATTTGAGCTGGGCGGATCCTATTTTGTGGCAAAAGCGCGTGCATGAAAAAAACACGGGAGCATCCAGTGAATGGGTAAGAAATTCTCCATTTTTTTCTTTATTAAAAAGGGATGATGATCTAGAACCCGAAATTCTTATAAGGTGCGGATATTTTTTTTTGAAAGTGTAGGCAGCACAAACGATGAGGTCGGCAGGTTGCTCAATGGCGGGACTGAGCCGGTGTTTGCCGTTGTTGCAGCTAGGCAAACGAATGGCCGAGGATGCCGGGGAAATCAATGGATAAGCCGGTGGATGGGTAATGTCTACTGCTCCGTTGCTCTACCCAGTGAGATTTTTTCTACCCAGTCGCCGGCGATGTTCAGCCAAACATTCATCCTGAGTTTCCTTGAAAGAATGGAACCTGCTATCCATCTGAATGTGAAATGGCCGAACGATGTTTTTATTGATGGGAAAAAGGTTGGTGGGGTGCTATTGGAGGCAAGTTTTAGCGGTAATGTGCTCAAGCGTGCGGTGCTGGGAGTGGGCATCAATGTGGTAAGTGCACCCGGCAGAGAAGCCCCTCTCGAAACCGCCTACGAGGCCGCAGCGCTGCAAACATATTGCCCTTCGCTTTCCCTTTCATCCGTACTGATGGAAGTGATTCAAGCCGTTGAGGATGGGATAAATTTGTATAAAAATGGGGCCCAATGCGAATTTATTGCGAATAATTGGAAAAAATTTGACATGCTCCACCACAGACAGGTGGATGTCCGCTTCAATGGGGCGACCTTCAGCGGGAAAATACTTGGAGTGGACAGCGATGGGCGGCTTATTCTGCGCTTAAATGCGGGGAAGCGAATGTTTTTCGAGTCGGCGGAAGCAAAAATTATTTTGTAATTCGCAGATTTTGATTGACCGCGCGCCGCAAGATTTATATAGTACTGGTCCACGTAGTTGAAGTTTGATCTCTTATGAAAAATAGAAAAATTTATAAAAATTTATACATTTCGGCTTTAATGGGCCTATCCTGCCTGCTCTATGGTTGCGGTAAGGCGGATTTGCTGTCCAATATGAATGAGTCCCAAGCCAATGATATCCTATCTATCCTGCAACAGGCTAACTTGCCCGCAACAAAGAAGCCCGGCCTCGAGTCGACCTGGACGGTGGCAATAAACGATGTGAGTAAATTTTCCCAGGCCGTCGAATTGCTCAAATCGAGGGGATTTCCCCAGAACGACTTCAATAACCTTGGCAAAATTTTTCAGAAGAGCGGGCTAGTGTCGTCTCCTTTGGAGGAGCGCGCTAGGTTGATGTATGCCATGGCGGAGAGCATATCCGAGACATTGAGCAAGATTCCCGGAGTGCTGACCGCCCGGGTGCACGTCGTCTTGCCGGAAAATGACCCCTACGCGGAGAGCAATATTCCATCCTCCGCTGCGGTATTCATATCCTACCGCGCCGAATCGACCCTGGAAGAATCCGTTCGTGACATAAAATATTTGGTCACGAATAGCATACAGGGCCTGTCCTACGATAAAGTCTCCGTGGCGCTGTTCCCCGTGACCTATACCGATGACTTGCGGCAGCAGGAGCAAACCCATTTGACTAGGGTGATGGGCATAGAAGTTGACCAATCTTCGGTGAGCAAATTATGGACGCTAATCGGGGTGATGGGCGTTCTGCTACTTGCTTTCCTCGGGGCAACTATTTTCTTCGCCATTGGATTTTTCAGGAAAGATAAGCATGTGAGCGAAAACATGCCGACCAATGTTCCCGTCGCCGTACAGGCGGAACCTCCCGAGGTTAAGGAAGATGCAAATGGGGATGCACCCGATGACACTTCGGTGGGATCCATAGAATAGTCTAAATGGTGAGGCGTATGAGCGGAGTGGGGACCAGTGCACTGAAGAGCATTTTACAGTCGGACTTCAATTTTTTTAAAAGTTGGTACGGCTTCCATTACAGCGTTGATTCCTATGTGGATAAGTCCTCCTATGGGGCAATTTTTGAAAAATATCCCGAAAAAATTTTCAATATCATGCTCGCTTCACCGGTGAAGCGGGCCAGCATCAAACGCGCAATCTTGCAATGCTGCGGGCTTAGCGAGGAGGTGGACTATGCAATAGATTCCCCCGTGCTCCCATTCGCAATGCTGACGGCAAAGACACTGTCAAAATTACAGCTAATTGTCGGAGCAATGGTGTGCTTTAAAGATATAAATAAGATTATAGGTAAAAGGGACTTGGATCGTATTTTCGAGCTAATAGGCAGGGAAGCTTACGCTTTCATTATCAAGCGCTCCCTGCTTTTTTGGAAGAAAATCCCAAAGCTAAGCGAAGATTTTTCCAAGGTTAAACTGATTGAACGCATACCGATGTGCGGAAAATTAGTTTTGGAGTATGTGGTTTCATCGCTGCCGGAATCTGCCATCAGGCGCATGAGCATGCGCTCCGGTATCGATTTTGCTCGAGTTGGCAGCTGCCCCCAAGATGAGGTCGCCAAAGCGATTGGGTTTGTTAAGTATGTATTGGTTAACTTTTTCAGCGACAGCGAGGATGCGAAACTATGCTTAAAATAAAGCTCGAGAGATTTGATGCGGCTAGTGTCGGGAAAGTGCTGAAGCGCAACGAATATGCTACCATCGTTTCCGCAAAAAAGCTCATCGCCGATGCCAAAGTGGAGCGGGATAGCATCGTAAAAAAAGCCCAATCAGAACGGGATGCCATAATATTGGATGCCGAAAAGAAGGCAGAAAAAATCGTAAATGACGCCAAGGCAACTTACGAGTCCGAAAAGAAGCGCGGCTATGAGGATGGCATGTCCAGTGGAAAGGTGGAGATGGCCGACCAATTGATGGAGCTGGCAACGAAGAGTGCGGATAGTTTTACTAAATTGGAAAAGGACGTCATTGATGTGGTTGCGCGGGCAATCAAGAAAATTTTGGGTGATGTGGACAAAAACGAGCTGATAACGAGCGTGGTGAAAAATGCACTCAAAATGGTAAAGTCGCAAAAACAGGCTGTTTTGAAGGTGTCTCCGACGGAAGCATCATTTTTGCGCGACCGCGTCGATGAGCTCACCAAAGATACCCCAAGCATCGAATTTTTAGACATCGTGTCGGATAATCACCTTCCCCAAGGTTCATGCTTATTGGAGACGGATTTGGGGGTTGTTGATGCCAGCGTAGCTGTGCAGATAGCAGCCATAGAAAAATCTTTAGGACGGATGATAAATGAGCGAAAATAATTCCCCATACAGCTACATCACCGATATGCTCGAGCGGGATATCGAAGATGCGCCCCTTGTCCAGGTGAAGGGCAAGGTGACGCAAGTTGTCGGCACCATCATCAAGGCCGTGGTGCCCGGTGTCAAGATTGGTGAGCTATGTTCCCTCAAAAATCCCTGGGAGGACCATGAACTTTTGGCAGAGGTTGTTGGTTTTTCGAAGCAGGCGGCCCTGCTGACCCCGCTCGGCGAGATGCGCGGATTGTCCCCCTCCACGGAAGTGATTCCATCGGGGAAAGTGCACATGGTGCCGGTGGGAGATGCGCTACTGGGGCGCGTTGTGGACGGGCTGGGATACCCTTTAGATGCGGATAGGAGCGGCCCCCTCAATACCACGGAGTTTTATCCGGTATACAACGATCCGCCCAATGCCATGACCCGAAATCCGATAGATAAGCCACTTTCGCTGGGTGTGCGGGCCCTCGATGGGCTTCTGACATGCGGAGAGGGGCAAAGAATGGGTATTTTTGCTGCCGCTGGCGGTGGTAAAAGTACGCTCCTTGGGCAAATCATACGCAATACGGAAGCGGAGATTAACGTGCTAGCACTGGTGGGTGAGCGCGGCCGTGAGGTGCGCGAGTTCGTCGAAAAGGACCTTGGGCCGGAGGGGTTGAAGCGCTCCGTACTCGTCATTTCCACATCCGATCGCTCCTCCATGGAACGCTTAAAAGCGGCTTATGTGTCGACCGCGATCGCCGAATACTTCCGCGATAAGGGCAAAAAAGTTTTGCTCATGATGGATTCCGTTACCAGGTTTGCGCGTGCGCAGCGTGAGATTGGTTTGGCTGCCGGTGAGCCTCCAACTCGCCGCGGATTCCCGCCGTCCGTCTTCGCAACCCTACCCCAACTAATGGAGCGCGCTGGACAATCGGAAAAAGGTTCGATTACGGCGCTGTACACCGTTCTTGTGGAGGGCGATGACATGACGGAGCCCGTTGCCGATGAAACCCGTTCCATTCTGGATGGCCACATAGTTTTGTCGCGTAAACTTGGTGGTATGAACCACTACCCCGCCATAGACGTTCTGGCCAGTGTTAGTCGTGTGTTCAACCAGATTACGGAGGAGCGCCACAAAAAAGTTGCGACGAAATTGCGCACAATTCTTTCAAAATATCAAGAAGTGGAAATGCTTGTGCGCATCGGGGAATATAAGCGCGGTGCCGACAAGCAAACTGATGAGGCCATCGATCGCATCGAAGCGGTAAACGGTTTTCTACGCCAGGGTTTGCATGAGCACGATGACTTTAAAACAACGATAGACAAGCTTGCGCAAGCGGTTGGTATGTAATGGTTAAATATGTATTGGAGGATTTATTACGCATACGGAATTTCCGTAAGGACCGAGCTGAAAAAGACTTGAAGCAGGCTCAGCGGCTCGTTGTCGAGGCCGAAGACAACGTCAAGCGCGCTGAGCAGGCCCTCGAGGATTTCAAAGTATTCATAGTGGAAGAAAGCAATAGATTATATAAAAAAGTGTTGGGACAGAAGGTGAAGAAGGAAGCTGTGGACAGCCTGAACGCCGCCCTAAGCGCACTAAAGAATAAATTGTGTGACTATGAAAAAATGGTAGAAAATGAAAAGGAGAACTTGGAGAAAGCAAAAAAAAGTCTTGAGGAAAAGAGGATGGCGTTGCAGGAGGCTAACAAAAACATCGAAAAGATTTCCGCCCATAAGGAGGCTTGGATGAAAGAAGCCAAGATGGAAGAAGAGATGTTAGCTGACAGAGAGTTGGAAGAATTTACCGGGAAAAAACCGGAAAGAGGATAAATAAATTTTTAACAGAAGAGGGAATATGAATAAAATTAACGATTCAAAAGTTGAGGGGGGATTTTCTGCCGCTTCGGACGAAATGCCATTTAATCCTCCAGATGCGGCCATGGTCCGTAGGTTTGAGGAAAGGTTGTCCGGCAATGGGCGTGGCAATGATCGAGAAAATGGCAGGGAAAGCCAGGGTTCCGATGGGAACACTAAAGCCCCAATGGCAACCGCACATTTCGCGGGCACAAACGTTCTCCGAACGGACGCAACAGCTTCGAAAGCAACGACTGCCGCACAGCCGCAAGCGCAAAGCGAAGCGGCTTTCGCGGGTGACGCCAATGTCCTTTCTGCAGGAGCGGGAAGAGCCGTTCCGCCGGACGGAACAGTCCTGCCCCAAGCGGAGGTAAATACTTCCACGATAACAGCTACCGTGCAGTCACGGGCACAGGGTAGAACGACTCTCGCAGGCAACGCCAATGTCCTTTCTGCGGGAGCGGGAAGAACCGTTCCGCCGGACGGGACAGTCCTACTCAAAGCTGGGGGAAATACTTCCGCGGAAACAACTGTCGCGCAGCCGCGGGCGCAAAGTGAAGCAGCCCTCGCAGGTGATGCCAATGTCCTTTCTGCGGGAAGGGAGAAAGCTTTTGCGGGAGCGGAAAGAACCGTTCCCCCGGATAGGACAGTCCTGCTCAAAGCTGGGGGAAATACTTCCGCGGGAACAACTATCGCACAGCCACGGGCGCAAAGCGAAGCGGCTTTCGCAGGTGATGCCAATGTCCTTTCTGTGGGAAGGGAGAAAGCTTTTGCGGGAGCAGAAAGAACCGTTCCGCCGGACGGAACAGTCCTGCCTCAAGCGGAGGTAAATACTTCCACGATAACAGCTACCGTGCAGTCGCGGGCGCAGGGTAGAACGACTCTCGCAGGCAACGCCAATGTCCTTTCTACGGGATCGGAAAGAATCGTTCCGCCGGACGGAACAATCTTGCCGAATGGAGCAGTCCTGCCCCAAGCGGAGGTAAATACTTCCACGATAACAGCTACCGTGCAGTCGCGGGCGCAGGGTAGAACGACTCTCGCAGGCAACGCCAATGTCCTTTCTGCGGGAGCGGAAAGAACCGTTCCGCCGGACGGGACAATTTTGCCGAATGGAGCAGTCCTGCCACAAACGGAGGTAAATACTTCCGCGGTAACAGCTACCGTGCAGTCGCGGGTGCAGGGTAGAACGACTCTCGCAGGCAACACCAATGTCCTTTCTGCGGGATCGGAAAGAACCGTTCCGCCGGACGGGACAATTTTGCCGAATGGAGCAGTCCTGCCCCAAACTGAGATAAATACTTCCGCGGTAACAATTAGTGCGCAATCACGGACGCAGAGCGGAGCGACTCTCCCAAGTAACGCCAACGTCCCTTTTGCGGGATCGGGGAGAACCATTCCGCCGGACGGGGCAATTTTGCCGAATGGAGCAGCCCTGCCCAGAACGGAGGTAACTCCTCCCGTGGAGAGGAATATTCCCCAAAGTAAAATGGTCGTTCCAGAGGACAGGAACGTTTTGCAGCAAAATCTTGACAAAGTAATTCTTGACAAAAGTGGGCCGCAAGACACTGGCCAAAAAATGGAACAAAATACGAGATTTGAACACTCGAGAGAGTCGAATTTTTCACATTTCAGCAGAAATGAGCAGAGGGGAAGTGGCGCCGTGCCGCAAAATCTAGATAGAGGGACGGGACAGGGTGCGGAATTTAGACATTCCGGCGGTTCAGGAGCTCCTTTTTCCGAGATGGTCAGGCCGAACGCTCAACAGCCGGGGATAGTTGAGCCGAGGGATTACACCGTCACACCGCAGCAGCACTATGTTCCAGAGGCGGGTACCGCAGCGCAAAACTTTAACAGAGGAGCGGAGCAGGGAACAAGATTTGAGCGCCACAATGAACCGAATATTCCCCACTCCGAGGTCACAAGGACCGTTGGAGAATTTGCCGGTGAGCGGAATAGGGCAGCGGTGAACGACGTCACCAGTGCCATAGGCCGAGCCCACTCGCGCAGAGCCAGGGAAGATGAGGAAAGAGCAGTTAACAACAAACTTTACCGCAAAGTGCCGGAGAATGCGGGCGTTCCATTCAGCGGCGATGCTATTTTGGATAGGTTGCGTGTGTCCAGCGAATTCCATCGAACCGAAAACATAAACACCGAGAAGCAAGCCGGTGTCATTAAGTCAATTAGCCAGGAAGTGGCGGAAAGGATCCTAGCTTCGACCGCTGCCCTAAATGCCCGGCAGGAAGTCCGAGTTATGATAAAGGATAATATTTTGAGGAACACGGAAGTGATAATTGCCAAGGACGGCAAGATGGTATCGGTGGATTTCTTCACATCTGCCTTGGAGTCCGCTTCGTTGCTCTCATCCAAGCAATCTGACTTGCGTTCGCACCTGCTCAATACCCTGCAGGATGTCAATGATGTCGACGTGAACATATACCAGGAGACCGATGAAGCGAACCCCGACGATTCCAAGGATGGGCGTTCGCGCGACGAGTACGTGGGCGATGAGGACGACTCGAATGAGGGAAAAGGAGCGCGCAGAAATTTTCGCAATTAGGCGTGTCTTTTATAAAAAAATATGCTATTTAACGGGACTGATTGCTAACAGGAGTAAAAGATAGATGTTGCATTTGAGTTGTTCAGATTTTGCGGATAAAATATCCGCAAGTCGTTTTGTTGTCGTGGATTTTTGGGCGCCATGGTGCGGTCCATGCCGTGCGCTAGCTCCGATCATAGAGCAAGTTGCATCCGAAGTTGAACCGGGTGTGACCATCGCTAAGGTCGATATCGACGAGAGCCCGGAATTGGCGGAAAAGTTTGGCGTGCAGTCAATCCCGACGGTGATTTTTTTCAAAGATGGCACCGAGGTTAGGCGTTCCGTAGGGCTGGCCACAAAGGCGGACATTTTAGCCGCCATTAGTTCCATGTGAGTAAGATGGCCAATTACCTTGGGCTAGATGTTGGCAGGAAGAGGGTTGGTTTGAGCAGCGGCGATGACACCTTGCGCGTCGCAGTGCCGCTTACTGCCGTGCTCACCGCCGATAGGGAGGTTTGCTTGCGCCGGATCGCCGACACCGTCCACAGGCTGAAAATAAGCACTATTGTCGTGGGTTACCCCCTAAATATGGATAATACGAGGGGAGCGATGGCGAAATACGTCGAGGAATTCGTGGCGGACCTGCGCAGGTTCCTAGGCAGCGATGTTGCTTTCATCATGGGCGATGAGCGGTTGACGAGCGTCCAAGCTGAGGACGATTTGAAAGCGATGGGCAGATTCAAGTTCGAATCGCCCGCCCGCAAGAGGAAAATGCGCCGCTCCGGAGCAATCGATTCCAATGCCGCTGCCATCATTTTACAGGATTATTTGGACGAGCTGGCCCTACACACCCTATGAAAATCGGCGGAAGTAAATTTTTATACAGGTTGAAGTCCCTATTCAATGGGCACTCCCTCTGCGGCTATGATTTAGTTACCCCGGGCGCAATTTTAATTCTGTTGCTTATGGGGATAGGCGCCATCTATTCCTCGCAAAGCTACCGCGGTGGGGTGCAGTGGCAAGCGCAAATTGGCTGGGCTGCGCTGGGTGCACTTCTGTACATATGTGCGTCGAGGATGGACTACGGCATTTTTTTGCGCTACGCCCACTGGATCTATCTGCTCAGCATAGTGTTACTCCTATGCCTATGGAGCCCACTTGGGGAACGCCACTTCGGTGCGCTTCGGTGGATAAAGCTCGGCGGTTTTGCCGTACAGCCATCCGAGCCGGCGAAGCTGGGGTTCTTAATCATGGCGGCGGCGATGGTAGCACGCTCGGAAATGGAGGATTTGACCGGTTCGCTGCGGGAAATATTAAAATTTTTACTTGTATTTTGTGCGCCAATGCTATTGATATTTCTCCAGCCTGACTTGGGTTCTGCCCTAACATTTCCACCCATATTGTTTGCCATGTTGTACGTTGCCAATTTATCACAGAAGTTTTTCATTTGTGTGATTTCCTGTGCGCTGGTTTTGCTGTCCATCGTGGCCTTCGACATATTCAGCTATCGCCTATTTTTAGACAGGCATGGCCTAAATCCTGTCAATAATATGGGGCTGTACGAAAAGCATTCCATCCTCCCGCTGAAGGATTATCAGCGTAACCGCATAATTTCGTTTGTTGCACCCGATGTGGTTGACCCAAGCGGGGTTGGGGTTAGCTGGAATCTGAAGCAATCATTGATTGCGGTAGGCACCGGTGGCATAGTCGGCAAAGGCTTTAACAATGGCATGCAAGCAAAACTTGGCTACCTGCCGAAATCGGTGGCATCCAATGATTTCATCTTCTCCGTCATCGGAGAGGAGAGGGGATTTTTGGGTTCAAGCATAGTTTTGCTTGCGTATTTTGTGTTGATTTTCAACGGGTTGCGCATCGCCACATTGTCTCGAGACCGCTTCGGGACATATTTAGCGGTGGGCATTAGTGTGTTATTTTTGACCCACATTTGCATAAATGTTGGCATGACGTTAGGGCTGATGCCGATCACCGGCATTCCCCTTCCGTTTTTGAGCTATGGAGGTTCTTTCCTACTAATTTGTTGTTTTTTGCAAGGTATGATACAATCAATATACAGGTTTCGTATGAGCTACGAATAGCGAATTTTTAGTGAAAGCTTCCATTTTATTGGAACTTTTGACATGGAAACTTTAGATAAAAATACTGAAATAAATTGTGAACTTGAACAGGAATTGATAAAAAATGATGCCACGGAACGCGCTAGGCAACAACCCATCCTGCGCCGCATAATAAAAGCGCTATCAAAGGGTGATAAAGTTTTTCGCGAATTGGTGGTGGATGTTAATCCGATGGAAAATCGGGTGGCGCTGCTCGAGGATGGAATCTTGGAAAATTTTGAATTTGACCGCTACAACGAAGAGGATTTCGTCGGTGCGATTTTTAAGGGTAAGATCCAGAATATCGAACCGGGGTTGAAGGCGATGTTTGTCGACATTGGCCAGGGAAAGAATGCATTTTTGCACTACTGGGATATGCTGCCGGCGGCGAATGATAGCCAGTTCGAGATTGTCCGCCATAACAACACAACCAAGCCTAAGAAGATTGAGTTGCGCGACATTCCCCAACATTATCCCATTGGGACGGATATTATGGTGCAGGTCAGCAAGGGACAAATTGGCTCAAAGGGGCCGCGGGTGACCACAAGCATTTCCCTGCCAGGACGCTGCATTGTATTGATGCCCTTCAGTGGCGAATGCGGCATTTCGAAGAAAATTGAGGACAGCAAGGAGCGCCTGCGCTTGAAAGATATCCTGAATAGGATAAGCATCCCCGATGGCATGGGAGTAATAATTCGCACGGCCGGAATCGGGAAAAAAATTCGCCACTTTGTGCGCGATTTGCACATACTGCTGAAGGAATGGCAAGATATCCTCGAAAAATATCAGAATAGCAAGCGGCAGGAAGTACTCTACATGGAGCCGCGGTTGCTGGAGCGGACGGTACGTGATTTCCTAACCGACGACATCGACCGCGTCATCGCCAACGACGAAGAATCCTACAATTTTATGCTCAAGCTGGTGGGACAAGTGTCGCCGCGCTCCAAGGCAAAAATTTTCCTCTTCAGCGAAAGCATACCAATTTTTGAGCGCTTCAACGTCGAGAGGCAAATAGAGCGAACATTTAAGCGCTGCGTGCCGCTTCCCTGTGGCGGCGAGATAGTTATACACGAGACCGAAGCGCTCACATCCATCGATGTCAATACGGGAACTTACAAGGTCAATGAAAATGAGAGCAAAAATTACATCGCCAGCCTAAATCGGGAGGCAGCGAAGGAAATTACGCGCCAACTTAGGCTGCGGAATATTGGCGGCCTGATCGTCATCGATTTCATTGATATGAAAAATAAGCGTGATCGCATAAAATTGCACGAATTTGTGCGCAACGAGATGACGCGCGATAGGGCAAAATGCCACGTTTTGCCGATTTCCCAACTCGGCCTAATGGAAATTTCTCGCCAGCGGCATTCGCAGAGTAATAGCAGCGAGCTGCGCTCTTCATGCCCCTATTGTAACGGCGATGGGTTTATCAAGTCCGCACTCACAATGTGCAGTGAAATATACAGAAGCATCCTAAATTACATCAAAAATAGCAGCGATGTGGCCGGCATGTGCATAAAAGTATGCATCAATCCGGAAGTTTTGGATCAGCTTAAAAGGAGCGAAAAATTTTTATTTGACCTGGAACAGAAATTTGGGGTGAAGCTTTCCTTCGTCGCGGATACAACTTTTCACATCGAGCGCTACAGGATTGCGCACTGATTACAGCCCAAGGTATTCGGAAAGTAAGGTTTTCACCCAGAGCCTATATTTACCGAAGAAGGATAGGGCTACGCCTGCGCAGTCCTCCCTCCGCTCACAGTATCCATAGGCGATGTTTGCCTCTTCGAGCCGCGACTTTTCGTCGTTGAGCATCTGCAAGCAACCCTTACCAAACAGGCATAGGGCATTTTTTTGCGACTTTTTTATGCGCCTGTTATGCTTGTTTATCAGGCCTTGCACCGTCGCAAATTGCCTCTGACAGGGATCAAATGGAGGGATATAGAAGGAAGTGAAGCCCGCCTGCAAATTATGTGTTATCAGCGTTGTTCCGTTCCGCAGGTATGAAATAAGCATGCAATCCACAATCGTGCGTTTCAAGTATGGGTGGAATGGAAACCGCAGCCACAGGAGAACATTCCCATTGCTGCTGTAAAATATCGGTATGCTCATTTCGATTGAATCATCAATTGGTGCGATAAGTGTCGTTGCAAATTTGAATTCGTTCCTGGCTAATACTTGCCGCGCTTTTTCGAACTCTTTCCCAGCTGGCCATATGAGATTCCCTTCCTCCCGTGAGTATCCCATGAACGGTGGCGGAAAATTTAATTTGGCGTATATGCACACCAGGAGCCAGATGTACATTGATTCGACTAGGCAACAGATCAAAAAGGAGATGATGAACAGGATGGATAGGGGGCGGGAGTGACCCGTGAGCGTGCTTATGGCAAACGCTAGGAATGCGCATATGGACAGGCGCAGCAGCCATTTGCCCACAAAGCCGCTGAATTTCGACATCCGCAGGGGCGGCAGCCACGGTAGCAAGATTGATGTGAGCAAAAATATCAGCGTGATATCTTGGTGTGAAAGCTTTAGATGCATCGGGCCGCCTCACTTCTTTCTCAGGGAATCAACGTACTTCCAAAATGAGGAGTATTGCTCCACCATCTGCTCTTCGCTAACCGGCAGTTTGCTGCGGAATACAAAGTCTGACAGGGTATGTTGGTGGAGTATGTAGTGGCAGAACAGTTGGCCATCGGGGCGCGGCTCGAGGTATGCTCGCAGGGAATCGATTTTTACCCTAAAGAACGACGTGCCATTGCGCTGAATCTTCGGTAAATTTCCATTGAGCGCCTGGTCTGTCAGGGAACTCAACTGTTCAATCATGCGCAGCCTAGCATTGATGTCCAATTTGTCCATCTCCGCCAAGCTTTGTTCACTAAAAGTTAGCTGATACATCTCGTTTGTTCCCTAAATTAAAGGGATTCGCCGACAAATTGCAACCATTCTTCTGCACAAAGTTTTCCGCGCCCCTGCCGACACCCTTTGCGGGCTTCACAGGAAGGGGAAGCGCTTTAAAAAATCACACTTCGCTATTTCGAAGAGGGGTGTTTCGCCATCGGGACCGCGGGAAAAATTTTCGCACTTGAGTAACTCGCGGGCTAGGGTGCCTATGTCATCGCCCGTTGCATATTGCTCATATCTAGCGTGCTGCGAAGCAATTTTGGAGAATTTTTCCTCCCCTATCCCGCTATTTTCCTTAAAGTCGTACTCCGTTGAAGCCTGGATCATATCCCGGATGAAAGCTTCCACCTGATTCAGCGACAGCCAGGGCGGAATACTTGAGACGCGGTAGTGATTCTTCCCAAATTGGTAAATTTCGATATTTTTTCTGCCGAGGAAGTCGGCCAATGAGTTAACTGTGATAGCTTCGGAGTCATCGGTGAGGATATCAATGGGGAGTAGCAAGCCTTGGCGCTCGTTTTCCTGCTTATTTTGCCGCAGCTGCTCGAATAAAATTTTACGTACGGCGAGTCGGATGTTGAGCACAATCAGCCCCGTTGCACTTTCAAATAGTGCGCAATTGTCGAACACTTTCCCGATGAACTTCCATCCCAGTTCGCCGCGGGGTTTTTCATCAAAGAAATTTTCCGTCCTGCCCAATATTGTTCGCTGCACTGCCGATGGCACGGTGGAGTAGTGGCCGCAGTTCAGGGAATGCTGGGTCGAAGGCCTACTGCTGGCGGCTACGCGCTGCGGCATGAAAATTCTTGTAACGTCTCCACTTTTTATTTGCTGCGGTCTGTGCAATGCGGCCACTATTCCGTTTTGGACGCATTCCCTGATGAACTGCTCGTTCCTGAACCGCACTTCCCTTTTCATCGGATGCACGTTAACATCGACGAAACTTGGGTCTATCGTCAGCAACAGGCAGGCGATCATTTCCCGATGCCGCGGAAGGATGCCACTTAGGGTATCGCTCACAGCGAAGCGTAAGAGTTTACTATCCA
The DNA here is from genome assembly GCA_031266345.1 of Puniceicoccales bacterium. Lineage (GTDB taxonomy): Bacteria > Verrucomicrobiota > Verrucomicrobiia > Opitutales > JAIRKQ01 > JAIDVZ01. Next base: position 27,339 of record JAISBD010000005.1, read on the forward strand.
CCGGCCTGCGGTTTACAAAGAATGATAAAAATCGCCTGCACGGTAGCCCGCTGTCCGGGTCCCCGATTGCGCCGTCGATGGAGCAATTATTGTGCTCATAGGAGACGGGCAAGAGGCGCTCATTTGGGCAAAATACCTGGCTTACCCGGTCTTCCCAGCTGTCGCCGAGCGGTGATTGGAAAATTTTGTGCCCATCGGAGAGCAGCTCAAACTTGATCGATTTCTCCGAAAGGGCGAAATTTTTTATGAGTTCGACGATGTGGTCGGCCTCAGTTTGGTCAGTTTTCAAAAATTTTCTCCTCGCCGGCACGTTATGGAAGAGCTGTTCAACCTGAATTGTTGTTCCAACGGGCATGCCGAACGCTTTGCTGTGCACAAATTTTCCGCCATTGTAGCAAATTTCTTGGCCATCTCCGCCGCTTACGCGCGTGCGCATCGTGAGCTTTGACACACTGGCGATGGAGGGCAGTGCTTCGCCGCGGAATCCAAAAGTTTTTATCGCACCGATGTCTTCAATGCTGGAAATTTTGCTCGTTGCGTGTCGCTTGAACGACAGCAGAGCATCTTCCTCTGCCATCCCGCAACCGTTATCCTCGACCATAATCAACTGCTTCCCGCCGTGGGAAAAATGCACAATTATGTGATCCGCACCGGCATCGATGCTGTTCTCAACCAACTCCTTAGCAACTGCAATGGGCCGCTCCACAACCTCGCCAGCGGCGATTTGGTTGGCCACAATTTCGGGGAGAATGTTTATTTTTACCACGGAACTTAGTTTAAAAATGTATTATTTTTTCCAATAAAATTCCCCTCCAGCATCAAGACTCACAAACCAATGGTAGATAAAAAATAAAAGAGCATGTGCTGCGAATCCCAGTTTTGGGAATGCCCACCAAGCGGGGGCGCTTTGAGAAGTCGAAGGGCGAGCCCATCCTGCACCAAATCGACCTGAAAAACGGGGAACGATGGAACGGCCATTGGTTGGGAACTTTGCAAGGGGGAGGAGAAACAGTGGGCCCTGGGGAAGAAGTTTCAAAAATCATTGGAAAATGGAAAAAATTTACTATTCCCATGGTCCCCATCCATACTCCTTTTATTCCAAATGTCTATTCCTTTTTTCTTATTTTTCTTATTCACGGTTGATACGCTCCCCGGTGGAGTGCACTCTGCCGTGGTGATCAAGGCCATCTGCGGTTGGATCGGGAAAGAAAGCCGCGAAACTACTGGTGGCCTAGCGCTTCCCGATCTCGAATAAACCTCCCCGCTGCCATAAATTTGGTAACCATAGCGGCGGGCGAGAGACGCTCCCCAACGAGCTTCCCAACGAATATTCGTTCCATTTCTCTTATTCACGGTTGATACGCTCCCCAACGAAGTGCACTCTGCCGTGGTGATCAAGGCCATCTGCGGTTAGATCGGGAAAGAAAGCCGCGAGACTACTGGTGGCCTAGCGCTCCCCGATCTCGAATACACCTCCCTGTTGCCATAAATTTGGTAACCATAGCGGCAGGCGAGAGACGCTCCCCGGCGAGCTTCCCAACGAATATTCGTTCCATTTCTCTTATTCATGCTTGATACGCTTCCCGGTGAACTTCCCAACGAATGTCCGTTCCTTTTTTCTTATTTTTCTTATTCACGGTTGATACGCTCCCCGATGGAGTGCACTCTGCCATGGTGACCAAGGCCATCTGCGGTTGGATCGGGAAAGAAAGCCGCGAAACTACTGGTGGCCTAGCGCTTCCCGATCTCGAATAAACCTCCCCGCTGCCATAAATTTGATAATCACGCCAACGGGTAGGAGACGCTCCCCGATGAACTTTCCAACGAATATTCGTTCCATTTCTCTTATTCACGGTTGATACGTTCCCCAACGAGCTTCCCAACGAATGTCCGTTCCTTTTCTCTTATTTTTCCTATTCACGGTTGATACGCTCCCCGACGATCAGCGGTAGCTCACTGGCAAACTTTTTTGAATTTTTTAGAACAAAACACATTTTAGATTTTACTTTTTGCTATCTGCCTTGCACAGGCTTTTGAATAAAAGAAGGCTTGACTCGGCGGCACCATACATCTACACATAATTCATATTTAATGCCTGATGGTGTAATGGTAGCACAACTGATTTTGGTTCAGTTTGTCTAGGTTCGAGTCCTGGTCGGGCAGCCAAGCTTCCAAGCCGCTCAAACACAGGGCTTTCAGAGGATCAAGAGAAAGGAAAATTAAACATTAGAAAAGTTTTAATCCCGCAATAATCCCGCAAAATTCATTTCGAGAGAAAAAATAAAGCAAAGGGCGGCGTGAAAGCTTCATTGCCTGATTATTGCCTAAAAATTCATTTCGAGAGAGCCAGTTATTCGGAAATTTTCAACTCCGAACAGTTCGACTCGGGCAACTATTAGGAAATTCCTAATAGTTCGAATGGTTCCCCTGTTAGCCTCAAGGAGGGCCTCTTGAGGCCTTTTAAGTTTAAGTTAAGTTTAAGGTCACTTTTATGGAAACAAAGTGGCAACTTGTTGCCATAAATTGCCGCCTCCAAAAGCCGCCGCTCTACTGCCTACCGACGAGCAGCAAGCCGAGGAGAAGAGCGTCGGGAGGCGGCAGCGAAGCATGGCAGTGGGGAATTTTCAATGGGTGGCGAAACGGCGGCGGGCACGAAGTTAACCGAGAAGGAATGGGAGGAGACTCCACCAGGGCTTACTGTGTGTGAAATGGTTGTGTGTGCGGAATTAGTTGGAAAGGAATGGTGGCGGCGGAATAGAATGGATGGCAGTGGGGAATTTGCTGCAGTGTGTGGGATGGAGAAAAAGGGAAGGGCCCCTCATTGCGTGGTAGCCCCAATGGTTGGAGTAGTTTTGGGGAAACTTTTCTAGGGCCACCAACGCAATGGAAGGCTTTAAGCACATGAAACGACCCCATGTCAACACAAAGATGCTTAGCCGAGTGATTTTTTTAGCCCTCTGTGATTTTTATCCGTGGATGATTTTTACTTATGAAGGATCAGAAAAATTCTCCTAACTACACCCGCGGGCGCTTTTTACTTATTCCTTAGGGGAGCCTCAAAAAACACCACCGAAATTTATTTTCGAGACATTCTCAGGGATATTACTCAGGGTGTCCTTGATTTTTTCGCCACTCTTACTAACTCTTCCGGAAAAGCTTCCCACTTTGGGGATGTTTTTGGGGACACCGCCCGAGGCGTCCCTAATTTTTTCGCTAGATTAGGGACGCTACTTTTGCCTCGCCCTTTGTTTTGGTTCGTGTTGACTCTGCACCGCTGATATGTTTCTGGTACTTAGATGTTTGCCTGCCACGCTCGCGGGGATGGATAGCGGACAAATATTTCAATATCAGGGACATAAGCTAAGGTATTGCAAGTTTGCTCGCGAGGGTGAATAGCGGACAAATATCTAAATACCAGGGACATAAGCCGAGGTATTGCAAGTTTGATGATCCCACGCACAAACTTCAGACGAGCACGAAATGTTGGCGCTGGCGGTGGGTACTAGATATTTAATCTTGACGGGAATTTCCGGCGAGCACGGGAGGAGGCGACGAATTGGTTCGCTGATCCGCAACGCTACTCCCTTGCGCCTGCCACGCCCGCGGAGATGAATAGCGGATAAGCATCTAAATATCAGAGACATAAATCGAGGTGTTGCAAATTTAATGGCTCTACGCGTGAACTTCCAGCGAGCACGAAATGCTGGCGGCGAATTGGGTCGCTGATCCGCAACGCTACTCCCTGGCGCCTACCACGCTCGCGGAGATGAATAACGGGCAAACACCTCAATATCATAGATATAAGCCAAGGTGTTGCAAATTTAATGATCCCACGCGTGAGCGCGAAATATTGGCGACGGATTGGCTCGCTGACCTGCAACGCTACTCCCTTGCGCCTGCCACGCCCGCGGAGATGAATAACGGGCAAATATCTCAATATCAGGAACATAAGCCAAGGTGTTGCAAGTTTGATGATCCCACGCGCAAATTTCCGACGAGCCTGAAATGTTGGCGGCGAATTAGGTCGCTGACCCGGAGCGCTATTCCTTTGCGCCTGTCACATTCGCGAGGATGGAGAGCAGGCAAATATCTCAATATCAGAGATATAAGCCAAGGTGTTGCAAATTTGATGATCCCATAATTTAATGATCCCATACGCACAAACTTCAGACGAGCACGAAATGTTAGCATTGGCACTGGCGATAGGCGCTGGATATTAATCTTGACGGAAATTTCCGGTGAGCACGGAATGCTGGCGACGAATTGGGTCGCTGACCCGCAACGCTACCCCTTTATGCCTGCCACGCCCGCGGAGATGGATGGCAGGCAAATATCTCAATATTAGGGACATAAGCTAAGGTGTTGCAAGTTTGCTCGCGAGGATGAATAGTGGGTAAGCATATCAGTATCAGGGATATAAGCTAAGGTGTTGCAAGTTTAATGGCTCTACGCGCGAATTTCCGGCGAGCACGAAATGCTGGCGACGAATTGGCTCACTGACCCGCAGCGCTACCCCTTTGCACCTGCCACGCCCGCGGAGATGAATAGCAGGCAAATACCTCAGTATCAAAGATGTAAGCTAAGGTGTTGCAAGTTTAATGATCCCGCGCGGGAACTTCAGACGAATACGAAATGTTGGCATTGGCACTGGCGATAGGCGCTGGATATTAGCTTTGGCGGTGATTTCCGGCGAGCCTGAAAATATGCACCTATGGAGATAAGAGCGGTGTGTGGAAGGACTTCGCCACGGGGGAAAGCGGGGATAATCTGCTTGACTTGTTCTATAAGGCGAGGAGCGGTGATTTCCGGCGAGCACGGGAGGAGGCGGCGAATTGGCTCGCTGATCCGCAGCGCTACTTCTTTGCGTCTGCCATGCCCGCGGAGATGAATAGCGGGCAAATATCTCAGTATCAGAGATATAAGCCGAGGCGCTATGAATTTGCCCATGAGGATGGAGGGCGGGCAAGTATTTCAATATTAGAGACATAAGCCGAGGTGTTGCAAGTTTAATGATCCCATACACGGTGACTTCCGGCGAGCACGGGAGGAGGCGGCGAATTGGCTCGCTGACCCGCAGCGCTACTTCTTTGCGTCTGCCATGCCCGCGGAGATGAATAGCAGGTAAACATCTAAGTATCAGAGATATAAGCCGAGGCGCTATGAATTTGCCCATGAAGATGGATAGCGGGCAAGTATTTCAATATCAGAGATATAAGCCAATGCGTTGCAAGTTTGCTCGCGAGGATGAATAGTGGGCAAGCATTTCAATATCAGAGACATAAGTCGAGATGTTGCAAATTTGATGACCTCGTACGGGGGAACTTCAGACGAGCACGAAAATATGCACCTATGGAGATAAGACCGGTGTGTAGAAGGATTTCACCACTGGGGAAAGTGGGGATAACCTGCTTGACTTGCTGTGCAAGGCGAGGGGTGGTGACTTCCGGCGAGCACGGGAGGAGGCGCCGAGGTGAAGGACTGCGGCGGCAGCTACGACTGAAATTTTGGACGGAAGCAGGAACAATTGCAAGAATTATGCGTGCACCCGCTGCCCGGCATGCCATCTAAAAACATCCATTGGCCTGCGGAATTTTGTCCAGGTGCCGGCCGTGTGAGCCGGCAATGGGGCCACTGCCGAGGAGCGGGGGTGTGGCGATGTTACGCGTGGTTGGCGCCGAGGTGAAGGACTGCGGCGGCAGCTACGACTGAAATTTCGGATGGAAGCAGGAGCAATCGCAAGAATTACGCATGCACCAGCTGCCCGGCATGCCATCTAAAAACATCCATTGGCCTGCGGGATTTTGTCCAGGTGCTGGCTGTGTGAGCCGGCCAATGGAGCCACTGCCGAGGAGCGGGGGTGTGGCGATGTTATGCGTGGTTGGCGCCGAGGTGAAGGACTGCGGCGGTAGCTACAACTGTAATTTCGGAAGGAAGCAGGAACAATTGCAAGAATTATGCGTGCACCAGCTGCCCGGCATGCCATCTAAAAACATCCATTGGCCTGCGGGATTTTGTCCAGGTGCCGGCCGTGTGAGCTGGGTAAGGGGCCACTGTCGAGGAGCGTGGTTGGTTCGATGTTACGCGTGGTTGGCGCCGAGGTGAAGGACTGCGGCGGCAGCTACGACTGAAATTTCGGATGGAAGCAGGAGCAATCGCAAGAATTACG
>JAISBD010000006.1 GCA_031266345.1 Puniceicoccales bacterium
TGAGTATACAATAGATGGAAATCATTTTCAAGGCACAATAATGAAGGGTATTGACATGATTGAGCTGCGGGATGCATTGAGGAGTTTGATTAAATTAAAAACCACGTTCCCGTCAATTCGCCTAGATATGAAAGACAGGCCCCGGTCCCTCCTATCCCAACTTTCTAGTATTCAGAAAATTGAAGAAGTAATTGCTCAGCTTGATTATCACTGGCACCATTTGGGGACTGACGGTAATCAGAAAAAATGAAAGGGAAGGCCAAAAAGATTAGCCTGAGTTTTGCAGAGTAGGGAAAACGTGTTTGGCTGCAAAACATAGGCGAAGCGCTTTTGAACAAGCAATAATTTTCCATTTCCCAGGTTGATTCGGTGCCGCATCTCTGGTGCTCAGGAGGGGAGTCGAACCCCTATATCTTGCGATACTGCCGCCTGAAGACAGCGTGTCTACCAATTTCACCACCTGAGCACAATGGCAGTGGTTTCATCATAGCGGGAGCGTTTTTTTGTCAAGGATATAAAATTTCAGGATTTTATCGCAAGGTTCTTGATTTTTCACATTATTTTAGTAGTCATAAAACATGAGTCACTATTTGCCCCTACCATACATATACGAACGGGAAGGCAGGAATGAACGTTCCTGGGATATTTACAGTAGACTGCTAAAGGATCGCATTATTTTTATCGGCACCCCCATCGACGACTTCGTAGCCAACGCCGTTGTGGCTCAACTACTGTTTCTGCAAATGGAAGATCCGAAAAAAGATGTCAATTTATATGTAAATTCACCCGGTGGCAGTGTCACAGCGGGCATGGCCATATACGATACCATGCAATTTTTGCGCTGCGACATCGTAACCTATTGCGTTGGTCAAGCTGCCAGCATGGCGACGGTTATTTTGGCCGCAGGCACGAAGGGGAAACGCTACGCTCTGCCAAATAGTAGGATGATGATACATCAGCCAACGGGAGGGGCAAGCGGGCAAACATCCGATATTTCCATTGCCGCAAAGGAAATTCTGCGCTGGCGAAAGGTGTTGAACGAAATTTTAGCGAAGCACAGTGGAAAATCGGCGGAGCAAATCGAGCGCGATTCTGACCGTGACTGCTTCATGACGGCTGCGGAGGCAAAGGATTATGGTATCGTTGATTCTGTGATCGAGAAACAGGAAGAGGGAGAAAAGTAAACTTTACGGAGGAGCAAGATGGCGTCACCTACGGACATAAGGAAGGGGAAGATTATTAATTATCAGGGAATTCCCCACACTGTTTTGGAAGTACAGCACCGCACACAAGGGCGGCAAGCAGGTTTTGTGCAGGTAACCATGCGCAACAGCAAGACGGGGGCATCAACGAGCGTAAAATTTCTTTCCTCCGATTCAGTAAATTTTTTAACAACAACTCTGCGGACATTGGAATACTCCTACGTTGACGAAAGTGGACACCATTTTTTGGACCTGGAAACCTATGAGGATGTAGTTTTGCCGGAAAGCATGGTAAGTGCGGAGAAAAAATTTATGGTCATCGGTGTCGAATACAATATCCAATATATCAATGACAAACCCGTGGAAATTTCCCTACCCTCATCGGTTTCCATGAAAATTGTGGAATCTCCAGAGGGCATCAGGGGAGATACCGCTTCCAATGTGCAGAAGCCGGCGAAGACAGAATCTGGGCTAGTTTTACAAGTGCCCCTCTTCATAAAGGAAGGTGACACTATCAAAATAAGCACGGCGGATGGCACTTACATGAGTCGAGCTTAAATGTATGTGGCGATTTTAGCGGAATGAAGTATTGACATGGGGGATATAAATCTTACTCTCCACGAAGAATTTTCGGAAAACAATTTGAAAGTTTCACTGTTTGTTTGAAAATTTTATTAACTTTTCCATTTAATTAGCATGAAAAATTTAAAAATTTTGTTCTATTCCCTTGCCTTGGCTGTGGCACCCGCACTATCATTTGGGGGTGCATTTAGGAATCCCTTCTTTGAAAGTGCCGGCGTGGTTAGGGAGAACATCGATGCTTTGGATAGCGTAGTCACAGCACATGCCGATAGTGCGTTGAATGAGCTTGACGCCAAAGCAAAGCGAACTTGGTTGGATAGCGGCTACATTAATCACCACCAATCTCTAAGGCAGGGGTTGGGCTATGATGGGGACACGTTTTCGCTGGCTGTTGGTACGGATCATAACTACTCAAAGCAATGCCCGTTCCTCGACAAGTTTTTGGATAGCTATGCGGTGGGGGCGTTCGCAGCCTACAACAATACGTCCGTGGATTACAAAGGCGCCGAGACACTTGGAGGCGATAAAACTAAAAATAGCTCCCTTGCTTTCGGCTTGTATTCCGGATATGGCTCCAAGAGGTGGTCAATCTTTTCATTGTCGCTGTTTTCCGCAGAGAGGTATAAGCACAGTTTGTCAATGCACTCCGGAGCTGATTTATCCGGTGCACTGGCAAAGGTGGACACGCACACATTTCGCGGCAATTCGGTGCACAGCAATGTCAAAATTTCGTACAAATGTCTCTGCAAGCAGCTGACTATCGAGCCGGAAGCTACCCTACTGTATGGAAAAATCGGGCAAAAGAAGCACGGCGATGGAACGCTATCCCTCGCTAAGCAGCGGATGGAATATTTGCAGGCAATTTTTGGTGTGAAGCTCGGGATGACCGCAAATGTGGGCACACACAGGATTAAGCCGCAGCTGTTCGTCGGCTTGGCTCGGGATGTGCATAGGCGAGACAAAATCGCCGAAACCCAAGCTCCAATTGCGCAAACAATCTTTGAACGGGGACGCGGCTCCGCGGTGGTGAAAGCTAGTTTATCCTTGCTAATCAATGGGACCATGGACGCCGACATCTCCTATCGAGGGGAGTATTTCAAGCATAACCAAGCGCACGCACTCATCGCCGGGATAAGCTACAAATTCTAGGAGGCCGCGCTATGCCGCTTAAATTACCTGAAAAAGTAATACTGCACTCTGGGGCTCGAATAGAAAGCATGCCAAAGTGCGAATCAAGCCCATGGTCCAGTTCATGCACGCAAATATGATCTCATGGAATTGCGGAATGTTCGCCAGTATGATTAGGATTAGGAGTCCCCACTGGGAAAGCTGGAAAAATATCCGATCCGAAAGATAAAAAACTACTTTCACTATGTAGCCGCCATCGAGGGGCGGGAGTGGAATTAGGTTGAACACGAACAGGGCAACGTTCAACCACGCGAATGCTCCAAATAATGGCCCGATGTTCCCCAGAGAATATTTCGTGGAACAAACCCAAACCATCGTGGCCAGCACCGCTAGGATTAGGTTTGAGAGTGGTCCAGCTAGGCCCACGACTAGCTCGCAGAGCTTCCCATGTTCCTTGAAATATCGCGGATCGATGGGCACCGGTTTCGCCCAGCCAAAGAGCACAAAACCGGGTGTGAATAGCAGCATGCATAGGGGGATGATGACCGTCCCAATGAGGTCGATGTGGGCAAGTGGATTCAGGGTCAAGCGGCCAAAGGTCGCCGGTGTGGGATCACCGAACTTATGAGCGGTGTAGGCGTGTGCCCACTCGTGCACACTCAAGCTCATTAGCAGAAGAAGATAGGTGATAAACCCAGGGATGAGGTGAGCTGCCATAATTCACCGCTCCATGATCTTCAAGCCGCGCATGAACGCTACCATGAAAATTAAACCGAAAAATATTGGCGCCCCTAGCGCCGCCAATGGTAATAATTGCACCCCCAGCAAAACTATGCACAGGAATAAAAATGACGGCATAATTACTCGCCAGCGCGTATTAATCGTCCGCGAAAACATTATCCACACAACCCGCCTCGACATCAGTTCGTTCATGTTAACTATGTGCAGCATGGCATAGACAGCTGTCGGCGCTCCGACCAGCAGGCCGCAGTATGCTAGGAAAAGTTGCACCGAATCACTTACCCAAGAAAAGCCCAGCCCAATTAGGTAGCCGATGAGTACCGGTCCCCCTAAAAATACCAGCAAAAGCACCAGCCCATTGATACCTAACCACAGGTTTTGCCTCAAATTTTTCGAAGAAAGGTCCCAGGCGGGAAGGAAAAAATCATCCTCGGGACCATTTTCCTCTATGGCCCGGATGATGTACCCAAATGCCAGGATGTTAGCAAACGGAATCGCCGCTAATAAAACTCCTATGAATATTTTTAGCCAAAAATTCGGCTGCTTTACTAACCCTCTGCAACTGGATTCAAAACTATCCATGATCTCTATCCTCCATAATGGCGCCCATGTTTACAAATTTTTCAGACCATGCAATTTTAAAATTTATAAATTTCAAAGAAGATTTGACATCGCCTTTCTCTTGTGCATACTTTTTCCATCATGGGAAATAAAATTTTGGGAAAAAGCAAGTTGGGATTTTCTACGGTTGAGATTTTGTGCACTATCGGGACGATGCTCATCTTATTTGTTGTATTTTTCAGGGTATACGTGCATCGCGACAACGATATTAAGTACCAAAAAGCCCGCGAAGAGCTATCGATTTTGAACTGCGCACTGGAGTACCATCGCACATTTTGCGGCGAATATCCGGTGGGCAATCAGCAATCGGTCGAGCAGAACGCGGCGTCCATGTATGCTGCGTTGGCAAAGAATTCTAAAAGTTTTCTAGCTGGACATGATTGGAAACTTTCGTCGGGCAAGATACTGGATCCCTGGGGTCGTCCCTACGTGTACAAGTGTTCCGGCAAGCCCGAAGACAATTACCTATTATTTTCCATGGGGCCAAACGGCTACGTCGATGAACACGGATTGATAGATGATATTTATAGCAGATGAATAAAAATTTTCGCGCATTTGGTTTAGTAGGTATTTTGCTGCTTACGCTCATCGTTGGGATGTTTGGCAGCATGGTGATTGTGGGATTTATGCTCCACCGCAACGCCGAGTTAACCGCGCGCACGCGCATACAATTCGTGCAATACGAAGCCGCGCTGAAGGCATATTGCCGCGAGTACGGGGAGATGCCGCCATTTATTGGCCAGGAAGAGCCGCTTTGGCTGAATCGCGATGGCAATTCCGAATTACTGATAAAAGCTTTATCGGGCAAAAACCCCGATGACAGCCCACTATCCCAGCATGACATGGAATACCTAAATCCCTTTTGCAAGAGATTTTATACTTTTAGCAAGAGTGATTTTTTTAAGAGAAAGGATGGCACTTTGGACCGCTCCCAATTGGCAGATGCCTTTAACAACACAAACATATGCATCGTCATAGAGAGCTCCAGCGATAGCGACACGGCGATATCCAGGGAAGTATTGCCACAGGCCATTCAGCGGGTGATAGCTGGAGACTTGTCAAACACGCAGATAGCCATATTTTCCATCGGCAAGGACAATCAAACAATCATCGTAAGTTGGTCAAAAAAATAGGAAATTTGTGTGGTTTTTCGCTGCTGGAGGTTACTTTGGCAATGGGGATATTTGCGTTTACCGCCGCGCTATTCATTGGGTTGATTCATAGCCAAGCCCTGTTCGAAGCGAGGAATCAAGACCTTGCCGAGGGCATGGAGGTAATGGAAGATTTTTGCACATTCGTGGAGACAAGTTCATTTGAAGACGTGGGGAAGCTCGCGGATACGCGCACCACCCTATACGTTGTTCAAAGTGAAGATGGCAGCATAATTTATCGAAAATTTTTACCGAAGGTGGAGTGGGAGTTGGTGGATGGTGAGAGCGAAAAGCGGCTCGATTTCGCCATTCAAATTGAGCCGATGGAAGCTCTATTCGCAGATGAAAAACCCAAATCTAGGTACTACATTCCGCTCCTATGCAAATTACTCAAAGTTGACAGAGAATTGCACCGCACAACCCCAAACGCCCTCGGTGAGAATTTTTCCACATTTATCGCAGTGAAAAATTATTGAAATTTTAATATTGACTTTTTTGCCAATCTGCTTTTTTCTGAGAAAAAGGGAGGTTTTATGGTTTTAGATACGTTACAATTTGTCTTTCAGTATTTTATAACGATAGCGGTGGCCATTAGCCCGCTGGCGGTGGTTGCGCTTTTCGTCAGCATGACGTCATTTTACACCCCAAAGGAGCGCATACAAACTGCTAGAATGGGATGTTTGGTAGCTTTCGTAGTTATTGAATTTTTCGCCATATTCGGCAGAAAAATATTTGAGCTCTTCGGAATATCGATTGGCTCGTTCTATGTTGCCGGCGGGCTGCTAATATTTCTGGTGGGGCTCGACATGCTCCGGGCGCAGGACTCCGATGTGCACATAACGGAAGGTGAGGTAAAGGAATTGAAGAACTCGGCCAAGCAAAAAAACGATATTTCCATAACACCCTTTGGAATTCCCATCGTTGCGGGCCCGTGTCTCATAACAAACGCCATTGCTCAGCAAATGAAGGCGTCCAATTGGATGGAGTCGGTCGGTGGGTTCATCACCCTCGCATTGGTGATAGTGGCTTTATATTTTCTCCTCATACTATCGGCCCGGGGGGCAAAATGGCTGACTCCCACCATTCTCAAGCTTAGCTACAGGTTATCCGGCTTAATTTTGGCGGCGTTGGCAATCGAAATGATTGTATCTGGCATAAAAAGCAAGGATCTCGGTTTGTTTCCGGAGAGGCCCCAAGTTGCCCAAGTGGTTTCCCTTGCTACCATATCAGCGGAACAGAGTATGGCGAGCTGATAGAGATTGCGGATTGTCTTTTTGGGGGGAAGTTTTTTTAAAACGCGCGTCGGGCGTGTTTTTTAAATTACAAAATTTAAACTAATTATCCTTGCCTTTGGCTTGGGAAATGTCCTAGTATTTAACATTTAAAACTATGTGAGAAATTTGTTTTATTCAGTAAACTATGCGCGAGAACAATAGGCAGAAAAGTATTTCGAAGAAGAAGCTGAACCAGTATACTTTTGAGGAGTTGCGCGATTGTGCTGACAACGAATTTAAGGATCTCAACGCTGCCAAGTTAGCACGTACTTCACCCTACGAAGTCGGGTCACTATTGGAGCGCCTATCTCCGGAAGACAGGCAAAAGGTTTTGAAGAAGTTGTCGGAGGAGGACACTTCCGACGTCTTGGCTGAGATGTATGCCGAGGATTCCGCCGAAATTATCTCGGAGATGCGCGATTCCAAAGCCATCAAAGTTCTGCAAGCCCTCGAACCTGATGATGCCGCCGGCTTGCTGCGTGAGCTGGACGATGACGATCGGAAACGCTTGCTATCCAAAATGGCTAGGGAAAGCGCCGACGTTTTGCGCGATTTGCTGACCTACGACCCCGATACGGCCGGCGGTGTGATGAATCCCTGCGTCCTATCCGTTCGAGGGGATATGAATTGCGACGAAGCCATACAACATCTGCGCAAGAGCCAGGGTAGCGGCGAAAATATCGAAAACATATACGTTATTGACGGGAAAAATCACCTGGTCGGCGTGCTCAGCATAAACAAACTTTTGTGGACCGCTTCCAATAAAAAAATTTCCGACATAATGCACACAACAATTGAGGGTGTCTGCATGGCTGAGCAGGATAAGGAATCGGCGGCAAAGATGATGGCGCAGTTCCACCACAATACGCTACCGGTCATCGACAGCCAGGGTTGTTTGATCGGCATCATCACCCACGACGACGTCATCGATATTATCCAGGAGGAAGCGACGGAGGACATACAAAAGCTGCACGGTGCCGGCGGCGACGAGACGATCCACGACGGCATCATATACAGCGTTATTCGGCGCACACCGTGGCTGATAGTTAACCTGTTCATCGCATTTTTCACCGCCCGTGTAATTTCTGCGTTTGAGGCAAAAATCTCTGAACTAACTATCTTGGCAGTATTTATGAACCTCATAGCCTCCCTCGGTGGGAATTCCGGCGCCCAAACACTGGCCATTTCCATCCGCAGCTTCGCCCTCGGCGAGTACCATCCCGGGGACTCCGGAGGTATTTTGCTGCGGGAAACATTCAAAGGGTTGCTCAACGGCACAGTTGTGGGGATTATCGCGGCCCTAATAACCGGGCTATGGGCTTGCAATGCCATGGTTGGCGTGGTGGTATTTGTATCGATGATTGCAAATATGTCCATTTCCGGGCTAGTCGGTGCGTTCATTCCCATATTTCTCAAGCGCATAAGATGCGACCCGGCACAGAGTTCCTACATATTTCTGACGATGGTAACCGACAGCGTTGGCATGTTTATTTTCCTGAGTATTGGTTCGAAGTTATTGCTATGATGGTACGATTTTTAAAAAAATTTGCAAAATGTTGCGATTTTATTGACCGTGTGATCCTTCGTTTCATTGGAGAGCGCCTAATTTTTGTAGCTTTAATGTTTATTTTTACGTGGAGCTACCATGGCCTGTGCAAACTAAAATCAAAAATAAAACCATGATTTTTTTCAGCAACATGCACCACTATTTACTACCGGCTTGGCTGGGCATCGGTTCCATGATCCTCATCTGGCCGGCACTGAAAAATCGAAACTGTGAGCAGGCGACCTGCTCAGCGGCGGGCTTAATTTTAACGGCCTGTGCATATGTGACGTTGCTCAATGACGATTTTTCACTACTGGCGCATTGCGTTGGGATTTTCACGCTGATTGGCTGGATTGTAATGCGCAAATTTGGCACCTTCGATTCCGGTTTTGCTGCAAAGAAATTTCTCACCTACCACCTCGCGGGGATCCTGCTATTCTTCCTAGCCAAGCCGCAGTCTCACCCCAGTGTTGCATTGTTTCTTATCGCACTATGTTTTTTCAGTGGAAGCCAGCCTTTCCACGGTTGGATCGAGCATTTTTTCTCGCACGCCCCTTCCGGGTTAGTCCTTACATTTTTACTATTTTTCCGCCCGATTGTATGGTTTTTCACGCTGCAATTCATATGCGCAGTCATCTCCATCGAAAACTACGAAATTTTCAGAAAATTCTGTCTAATTTTCGGCCTTTGGGGAAGTCTATTTGTTCCAGTTCTATTTTTTTCGAAAAGGGAAAATCGAAAATTTTTGGGCTACATGGTTTGCTGGCAAAATGGCATTCTTTGGCTGATTTTATCCCGCTGCAAGGTATATGATTACGTTTTCCTATTCGAATTTTCAATTATGCAGGGAATTTTACTGGCCTTGCTATTTTTAAGCTTCATTGCCACGCAGAGGCAGCTTCACGGTGAAGATGTGATCGGTTTGCGACCCTCCCATCTCCTAAAAAAATCACGCGCATGTTTCATTTTCATGCTACTTATCCCCTTCGGCATTTGGCCATTACTTGTTTCCCGGGCTCTGGGATTATCTTGCTTATACTTAACATATTCCGCCATTTCCTGCTCCATCTATTTTTCCTTTCTCTACCGTACTTTTTTGAAAAATCGCATTGGGATTTAACTTAAAGTTTCGCGGAGGTGGCCCCCCTTAAAATTTTTTCAAAAGTTTTTGCACAAAATGCTCGACAATTGGGGGAGGGGGTGCATTTTGATACTCATTTGGTGGTTAGTGCCATTGTGTATTGAATGCTTCTTATCTTGCCACTTCCCTTTCAATTGAGATGGAATGGGTAAAATTTACAAATTTAAACTTATATGGAAGATGAATTGAATCTGAGCGTTGGCTCCCGTGCAGTTGACACGGAAAAGAAGGCTCCCCGCGCCCGTCAAAGGCGAGCGCCGGTGAAAAGAAAAACAAAAGAAGAAAAGGCGAAGGGTGCCGAGGCTCTCCAGAGCGACATCCCCGAAAAATTTTCCACCGAGCCCTTCGATGCCGAATTGTCCTATTCCTATCGCGATGAAACACCAACTTTCCAGGAAGAATGGCGGCCATCATCGGCTGTTGTGCCCCTGGGAGCAACCCCGCTTCCCCCCATTGAAACCACGGGTATGCAGGAGCAGGCCGGACGGGAGGAAGTCAAACATAGGGGGAATGGTAACCAGCGCAGCCATTCGAGTTCGCGTCCGCCCTTTGAACAGCGGCGGGACAATCGTCCACCGCATCAGCAGCGTAGCCGGTCAAACGATAGCCGCCAAAGATTTACAAAAATGGTACGCATTGGGCAATTTAGCACCGGACAAATGAAGGAGTTAGAATGCTTTGAATCCATTGACAAGTTGAATGAGCTCGCCCAAAACAGCATCGATTTTTCCAAGGAAGAATTGAATTTTAACGAATATTCTTCAAAAAATGCTGCGCAACTTCTAGATGACATCGGCACGTTTCAATGTCCCTTGGATGACATCGATGGCCGGGAGCTCAACGACATCAAGCGTGCGCCTAGCTCGCGCATCTTCGAGGTTTTTACCAACGCAATTTTTGCGGATAAGCAACCGATCGTCGCACGGGGTGTTTTGGAATCGATTGAGGGCGGCGACGGGTTGATTGTGTACGCGAGCGACAATTATAGAATTAAGTCGCAGAGCACTTTTGTATCAAAGTTATTGGTGCAAAAATATGGTCTGCGCCGCGGCCAGGAGATCAGTGCCTATTTGCACCCAGCCACCCAAAATTCCACTTGCCCATTTGCTATTAAAATAAAGGATGTGATGGGGCGAGCGGCGGAAAATGTTTTCAATTTGCCGAAATTCAAGGACCTGCTGCCCTATTACCCCACGGAGCGTCTATTTTTGGAGACAAATGAAAATGTTCCCTGGAGCAATCATTCCATGCGCATTGTGGATCTGCTAAGCCCCATCGGTCTTGGTCAACGGGGCTTGATCGTGGCACCACCCCGCACCGGAAAAACTATACTTCTCCAAGGAATCGCCAACGCCATTTCGATGAATCGCCCGGATGTGAGCCTGATCATACTGCTCATCGATGAGCGGCCCGAGGAAGTCACTGATTTTCGACGCCAAGTTCCCAGCGCTGAGATAATTAGCTCAACTTTTGACGAATCCACGGACAATCACGTGCACGCCGCCGATATGGTGATTGATAAGGCTCGCCGAAAGGTTGAGGCGGGGCAGCACGTGGTCATATTACTCGATTCGATAACGCGGCTAGCACGCGCTCATAACACGGAGCAGCCGAGTAGCGGAAAGCTTTTGTCCGGCGGAGTCGATGCCAATGCCTTGCAGGCTCCAAAGAGATTTTTTGGATCCGCTCGCAACATCGAAGGGGGCGGCAGCCTGACCATCCTTGCCACCGCACTCGTTGAAACGGGGAGCAAGATGGATGAAGTGATTTTCGAAGAGTTCAAGGGCACCGGCAATATGGAATTGCACCTCGATCGTTCGCTGGTCGAGAAGCGTATGTTTCCCGCGATCAGCATTGAAAAAAGTGGTACGCGCAAGGAAGAATTGCTGTACCATCCCGATGAGCTCGAAAAAGTCTATGCCCTGCGCCGGGCGGTGAAAGGCTTGCCGATTATCGAGTCCATGGAGTTGCTCATCCAACGCATTCGCCAAACAAAAACTAACACCGAATTTCTTTTAAACATAAGCCGCTGACCCCGCCAGGGGCTATGCGAATCGCACAATTTATCCCTATTCTTAGTTGCGTATTAACATAAAATCCTATTGCATTTTTTTTAAATATTGAAATTTTAGTGTTGCAATACTCTAAAACAAGAGCATTGCTCATTCATCTAAATGAAGTAAACTAAGGTAAAGTTATGCATAGAATTAAATTTTCACAGCAATCTCCAATTGCGTATTCGCCAGCCGGTATGGATGCAATGAAAAATCTGGGGAGGCCCTCGGGTATTTTTAATAGAAATGTTTTTAATAGGGTGGTAGAGGAAGGGAAAAATGCCATAAAAGCGAGACCGCAACAGGGAGCGAAAATGCTGGAACGGCTCATTGCAGACAGGAAAGCTCAGCCTGCAAAATCGCCTAAAATCCCCATTCCGGGAGATAATGTTTTGCATACTTTACAGAAAATAGGGTTTAAGGTGCAGGATTGCGGCGGCGGCGGCAATAATTGCTTACTGCTGTCCGCACTAAGCCAATTGCACCCCGACTTGCCATGGGAGGAAGTTAAGTCCGATGCGCAGCAGCTGAGGAAGGATATATTTTCCTTGGTTCAGGGAGATGTCAAAGGCTACCTTCGTGAGCTAGGGGATTCTTTTGAAGCAATGGGAATATCGAACGGTGATAAAGCTCTACTGGACAACATTGCCGCAATAGTTGACAGCGGTGCTCACCTGAATGAGAACATCGTAAAGCAATTGGGGGAGCAAGTTGAGAAAGAACGCGCCAGGGAAGGATACGCGGAAAGCCGTAGTTTGGTGGCGCACATCGCAGCACTGCAATTTGTGTATAATTCAACGCGGACCGGTGAATCCATAGCTGCAGACGCTGCTAAATATGTGGCAAAAGTTTGCCAACGTGACGTATTTATGCTCGCTGTCTCTGAAAAAGGTGTGCCCTATTACGAATACTACCCACGCGACAATGGGAGCTCCCGTGATAATTCCTGGGTGAGAAAAGTACCTTACCAGGAGGTACTCAGAAATCGCGGGGCATATTTAAAAGATGATGCGGTGCTCATATACGGACGTCCGGGACACTACCAGGCGATTGTACCTGCCATCTTTCCAAAAAAAGATGCACCACGGGAAGCAAAATAAAGAAAATTTTAGGGAAAGAAGCTTTTGATTTTCACAGCAAAGGCACAGCTTTGGCGCTACGCGAAACCGCGAATGCTTTTTGAAAGAAAGGTAAGAATGGTTTCGCGGAGGGAGGGGTTAAGATTTTCACCGTTTAGTACGTCCAGCGCCTGTTGACGATTTAAATTTTTGAGGTAGAAAATTTTAAAGATACGCTTAGCGTCACTTATCTGAGCTTCGGAAAATCCATTGCGCTGCAAATTAACGACATTGATGTAGCGCACCTTTGAAGGATTGCCATCTGCCAGCATGAATGGCAAAATATCTTGCACAGTTTTACTAGCGGCACCAACCATTGCATATTTCCCTATTTTGCAAAACTGATGAATTCCGGCGCTCCATCCAATATTGGCGTAATCATCAATTTCGACGTGCCCACCTAGAGCGGCCTGGGCGCTCATTATGACATGATTGCCCACTATGCAATCATGGGCTACATGGGAGTAGGCCAAAAATGTATTATCGCTTCCAATAATTGTGCTCGTTTCCGGCCTAGTGGCGGCATGCATTGTGCAAAACTCACGGAATACGTTACGGGAGCCGATCTCCAGCCCGGGTTCACCACCTTCATATTTCAGGTCATGCGTTAGTCCGCCGACGTAGGCATAGGGATGGACAACATTATTTTCCCCGAGGGTCGTTTTTCCATCAACGGTGGCGTGGTGCTTGATTACGCATCCCCGCCCAATCTTGACCAATGGGCCAATATAAGCATATTCATCGACGGTGACGCCATGGGCTAATTCTGCACCAAATTTTACGATTGCTGTTGGATGTATTGGCATTTTTCAGTCTTTGTTATCCACAATCATGAACATCAATTCGGCCGATGAAACAATTTTTTCGCTAACCCTACATTCGGTCGCAGCAACGCCGATTTTATTTCCGCGCACCTTGGTTAATTTTACATCGATTACCAATTGGTCTCCCGGTACAACGGCGTGGCGAAACTTTACCTTGTCGCAACTCATGAAATAAGCCAATTTGTTCTTCAAATTACCAAACTTCATCATGAGCAGGCCGGCGGCTTGCGCCATTGCTTCGATTTGCAGCACGCCGGGCATAACCGGTTGCCCAGGAAAATGTCCAGAAAAGTAGGGCTCATTGATGCTAACATTTTTTATTGCCCGCAGCTCACGGTTGCCGCTAAGCTTCACAACGCGGTCAATCAGGAGAAAGGGATACCTATGCGGCAAAGTGTTCATCACTTGCTGAATATCCATGGCGGATTCATAGGCTTCCCCATCCTCATATTTCACCGTAGCTTTGCTTCGATGCTCCCCGCTCCCATATATTTGCTTGACCAACTCCGCATTGATGGTGTGCCCTGGTCTAACGGCTATGATGTGAGCTTTGAGCGGCATTCCGAGTACGGCCAAATCGCCAATGATGTCCAAAATTTTGTGGCGCACGAATTCATCCTTGAAGCGCAGCGGTTCCTTGGAAAGAATGGTATCGCCCTTGATCACGACAGCCGAATCCAGGCTCCCTCCCTTGATTTTTCCAAGTTTTAACAGCTCCTCAATGTCTTCATATATGGTGAACGTTCTGGCTGGGGCGAGCTCGGAGATGTAAATTTTTTCATCAATGTCGATGGACAAGTGTTGAGTATGTATGCCGCGATCATCGGCGGAAGTACAGGTTATCTTCAGGCCGTCATAGGGCAGGGCGATGAGTGAGCGATTACCATAGGAAACTGAAACCGGCTCTTGCAGGGTGAAAAATTTCTTATCTTCTTCTTGGGTAATTGGTTCCGCGGATAAAAGGAGGTTGACGTAGTGCTTCGCTGAACCGTCCAAAATTGGGGGTTCGGAGGCGTTCATTTCGATGATTACATTATCTATTCCAAGACCATTCAGCGCCGACAGGACATGCTCCACGGTGTGCACCGTCGTGTTATTAGAGACCAACGTTGTGCAGCGGACAGATTCGCAGCCCAAATTTGCTATGCACACGCCCATTTCCGGGCTACCAAACTGATCAATTCTTCGAAAAATAATGCCGCTATTTGCCGCTGCCGGCTTAATTTTTAAAGTCACCTCATTGCCCGTATGCAAGGCCTTGCCCTTTGCGGATACCTCTCTTAAAATCGTACGTTGCTTCATCACTTGTCAAACTCTATGCGCTACCTAAATGGCAAAAGTACTAAAGTAAAGAGAATTGATCGCCTAGCGCCTAAATCTTGCTAGAGCCCGCTCAGTCTCCCGCAGTTCCGTGCGTTTTTTTAGCGCCTCCCGCTTATCGAATAATTTCTTTCCGCGGCAAATCGCTATTTCAACTTTGATGAGCCCATGGGAAAAAAACATGCGCAGGGGCAAAACGGCTAGGCCATCCATCTCAATGGCAGATTTTAATTTTTTCAATTGGCTTTTATGCAGCAAAAGCTTGCGCGGCTGCGTAGCTTGGTGATTTTCCACATTGCCGAAATTATACTCGGCGATATTGGCATTGAAAAGAACCGCTTCCCCTTCGCGACTGAATCGAACGAAAGCGTCTGAAATTTGAGCATGCCCCTGGCGAATTGCTTTGACCTCGGTGCCGCAAAGAACAATCCCCGCTTCGAATTTATCTCCAATGGAGAAATCATGGGCCGCCTTTTTATTGCGGATTTCCCTTGGAAGGTCACTCGCTCGCTTGCCGTTGGCCATAAGCAGTCCCTATGCCCCATTGCCCACGTATAATTTGTAGGTGAGTTTCCCTTCAATAATTTCGCGCAGAGCAACATCTTCATTGTCGAGGTGTTCCAGTGAATCGACAAGTGGTTTAGCTCCGCCTTTAAGCTGCTTAACGCGGCGAGAAACCAAGTTTATCAGAATGTTTGGCTCACTGATTATCGCTACCGCTGCTTTTAAATAGTCGTCCCGCATATTTTAAATATAGACATCAAAAAAGTTGAAAAGGCAAGACAAATTTTTTATGACACAGCATCGAATATTGTGAGCACTAAAATAAGTAGCGGGACGAATAGTTGCGTAATTTTTGCAATTGCGTGTGTGGTAATGATTTGCGCCCTACCCGGCCAATCGATGGGTTTTTGCGCATTTACCGAACCAATCTTGCACACAACTCATTTACCGCGAACAACTTTTAGCACAATATACATGGCCGCCACCATGCTTGGAGGTTGCGGCATATTGATAAGCGGCAAGTTGATAGATTGCTTCGGCATACGCCGCTCGCTCCTACTCGCCCTCCCATTTTGGACGTTGATCCTATTTACCCTGGGGAACTGTTCACTGCTATATAAATTTGTGCAAAATTTTCTCCCCTGGGAAAATTTTTGCGTCATTTTTTTTGTGGCATGCCTATTTGTTTTGCGGCTCCTCGGGCAAAACATTTTACCTTTGCTTGGCAGGATGCAGGTTGTTAGGACATTCAGCGGACGAGAGGGGTTTGCCGTGGCGATTTACGGATTCGTTGTGTCATCGGCAAAGGGGGTAATGCCGCCGGTAATGGGAATTCTTGCAAAGAATGATAATTGGGAATACGCCTTTCGGATTTTATCGTTGAGCGGGGTGGTATTGATACTTTTGGTCTTCTTTTTTTTACGCGACCGAAGCACGGTAGAACCGGTCCAATCCCAGCGCACGGAGAATGGAAGATGCATACAAATTTCCTTCACATCTAGGTGGCAATTACTTAGGATGCCGGTATTTTGGTGCATAGCATCCGTACTCTGCCTAAATGAGTTCATGGGTTGCGGGATAGCAATCCACGTCGTGGACATATTTCGCGAGAGGGGCGTTAGTGGGAGCGTCGCACTAAGCACTTACATACCGCTCAGCGTGGCGACAATCATCGCGGGGTTTCCCTTTGGCAAGCTCGTCGACCTTGGCAAAATCAAATTTGCCGTGTTACTCATGCTTCTTGTGCAGTTTCTCGGCCTAACGAGTTTAAATTTTGCTCAAAATTGGTGGTGCATTATGCTATACGCCCTGTCGATGGGGACGGCGTGGGGTGCGCACAGGGTGCTGCTAATCGCTGCGTGGTCGAAAATTTTTGGACAAAAGCACATCGGTGAAATTCTCGGCGTTGTATATTTTCTGTCCACCCTGAGCAGTGCAAGCGGCGTTCCCATGATGAGTTTATTCAAGCATCAATTCGGTTCCTACTTTGTCCTGATATACATTTTGCAATTCGCTATCATATCCTGTGCAATTTTTTGCTTGCGTAAGTTCCCAAAACAGAGCAATTAACACTCGATTTTGACGGGGGAAACATCAAAAATAACTACCAGGAGGCAGCGTTGCCTGGGCCTAGGGTGGGAAAGGATCATCCATAAAAGTGCGTGCCTGGGGGGTCTTTTTTTAAAAGTTACAATCCATACCAATGGCTAAGGCGTTTAAATGGAAGCACCTGCCATGGTTTCCCAAATACCCAATGTTGGCGCTTAATTTATCGTTTAACCCGAAAGCGAGCTTCACTTTCACAGCAAAGCAATCCTTTCTCCTGTTTTCACCGGCTTCTATCGGGTGTTGGCTAATTACCCGAAGGGAAGTATTCCTGCGGTGAATATCGAACTCATAGCCAATAAAAATATCCGGATAAACTCTACCGCATCCCTCGGTCCCTAGGCAGCGTAAGCCAATTTCGCAGGAAGTGTAAAAATCTTTTGTTCTATTATGCTTCAACAAAATTTCTCCCCCAATTTCACTATTATGCGCTTTCTGCTTAATCCAATCAGTGTACACCGATACCTCAGGGCCAAGTAGAAAATTCTTATTTTTAAGCATATATGCCAGCGATAATTTATTGAAAAATGCCACGCCATTGTACCGGGAATGAGCACGTTGACCTGGCGCATCAGCGTAAATATTTTTTAAATTTTGATCGCAGTGAAAGTGTGCGTGCCCAAGAATCGAAGAGCCACTCAGCATAAATTTGTTAAATTGCACCAGGCCATAAATGCCGCAATATAAACTATTTTGCCTACTGTTCGTCCCTTCGTTTTTGCCGCTAAAATCCGTATCCACGTTGCTAAAACTTACAAATGGGCCAAAAATTTTACTGTCCGAATTTATAAAATTATAGCCAATTGTCCCAACAAAAATTTTGTTTTTATGGGGATTCTGAGCTTTGGCATGATTCTGGGCACATATTACCCTCCCCCACAATGATTTTTCCTTGCCTACTTCAAGCTTCCTTAGGCGTGGCGCATCCTTGGCCGCACTAAAACGGCCATCGCCCCCTAATTGTTGGTAGAATTCGCTGAAAATTGTGTCCTGGACAAGCCTAGCATTATTTCGAGCGATAAAGGCCTGCTCAAGGGACAAATCCGTTTCTGAAACGTCATCATCACCTAAATTGAGAGGAGCACTGCGAAAAATCACAGGCTCCCCAGGCATGTCTTCACTGGAAAAAGGATCGGATAGCAGCATTTCGTCGCCACTGCTTAGTTCGACACCTCTTTCCCGCACTTGCATTGCACCGTGGGGTTGCTCTTTCCCAAGTTCTTTTTCATTCGGGGCTTCCGATGTGCCGATCTCCGGACTATGGTCACTCGGATCGGAAGTTTTGCCATTGCCTATTTGTTTTGGATCACTGCTACCTCCTCCACTCTGAGACGCATTATCATCCCACTCCCTTTTAAATTTCTTCCAGGCTTCTATGAGCAAAGTTTCATCTTTTATGGTTTGATCGTCGACCCTGCGAGCAAACTCGTTGAAAGCTGGAAATACTGTCACAAAAAATGGATGGCATTCGGCGGCCTCTTCTTCTAAGGTTCTGTCACTGAAGATTCTGTCGCTAAAGAGTGAGCTTATGCTAATTTGATTTGGACGCAAAGTCGCTTCTTCTTCGGGAAAAGCGGAGGAAGGAGTCACTCCATTGAGTGCCACGAATGCGCCAATTAACCAGCGTAAAATCGCCTGGTATTTTTTGGAATTGAAGTTCTTAGTCATTTACTGTTAGGGGTTTGGAGTTTTTCATTTCAGTTTCGGTCCTACTATTACCGTGTCTTTAAATCGCCTCCCTTTGCCATCTTTAACTTGCACAACAAATCTTCTGGCCACGCGAAATGCTTCCCCGTTTCCAAAAGATTCCACGTCTCCAAGGTTTCTAATTTGCACAATGGATTCTTTCCCCTCCACCGACCTAATTGCTTGAATATCAACTCGTGTTATGGCCTTGATAGCACGGGAAAATTGTCCCGCTCTCACGCCCTTTAAATCTCCCATTGCCTTTCTTTTCCTTTTCACATTAAATGCCCGCTCCATAAATGCGTGGAACATGGCCGTAATTGGTTTGCCTTTTTCACCTTTCGCATATGTTCTAGTTTGTGCAAGTGCTTTTTTTTCCAAAAATTCAAGGGCTAATTTTCGCAAAAAAGATTTTTCTCGCTTGAGTTCGTCTCCTATCGTGCCGGGAAGCATTTTTTTTATCCCTTTGATGTGATCTTTCACAGAAAAATCGCCCCTCCCACGGCTCACCTCGCCCAAATCATCGGAATCTACATCCGGCAGCGAAGGCGGAGGATCATCAAGGTCATCCCCACTAAAAGCAGGCAAATCGTCGGTTTCGCCATTGGCGGGCACGGGTGGGGCGTTGGCTTCTTCAATTTCCCCCGGGGCATTTTGCTGCCCGGAAAAAATTTCACTGGAATCGTCGATTTCGCCATTGGCGGGCACGGGTGGGGCGTTGGCTTCTTTAATTTCCCCCGGGGCATTTTGCTGCCCGGAAAAAACTTCAGTGGAATCGTCGGGAAGCTGAATAATATCTTGGTAGCCAGCAACTTGCGGAACATATCCCCTTTGCCTGGCTAAATCTACAGCCGCATCGCTAATAGCTTTTTCATTTTCTTTGAGAATATACTCAAGTAAGCTATTAACAGCTTTGCTAAATTGCCACTCTGGATCTTCCGCATGTCTTTTCTTATAAAGAACATAAGTGCTATTTTTTCCGTCACTTAAATGGGCCGCCAAAGAAGTCGCTTGCGCCAAAGAGAGATGCTGCAAGGCGGGAATGCTTGCTATGAAATTGCAATCAACGGGTGCTTCGCAAACTTTCCAATCAGATTTCAAACAGCCCCATGTCAACCGCTCTTTTTCTTGCCTAAGTTGCCTTTCCGCTTCTTCCAATTCTCCGCCTGTTTTGCTCAATTGCATATCCACAATGCCCTCTTCCGCAGTGCCGGCAACGGCCACCTTTCGAGCCAATAATTGCTTTTTGAGACTAACAAGACGTCCCCTCTCCACCTGAAGACGCTGAAGGGTTCCATTTATTTCTCCGTATTTCAGAGACTGGATGACCCTCCGCTCCGCTTCGTTATTTCTCTGGGCACACCTAATACTGACCAATTCCCCCTCTTTGCTGTCAACATACCTGTACCATACTCCCCCCGAAATATTTGACGCTGGTACACTCATGTATCCCCATTTTTCAGCAAATTTAAGAAACTTAGTCCAAGCTGGACCGTTTGCTTGGAATATGGCAAACCCTAACCCATTAAAAATTCCAATCGAAAGTATCCATGTCCAAGTTTCCTCCTACACTTTTGTACACCTCATTTACCCCTCTGGAAAGGGCATCGTATTGCCTAGAGGCCTCGAGCATCTTATCTTTGTCTTTGCAGTCAAGGAAGTTGCGAGCACACACATTCGCTATGGCCTTTAAAGCCGAATAGCTCGATACCACCCGCGGATCATTCCAATTTGTAGCAGCCAACATGGACGATGTTTCTTCTTTTTCCGTGAAACCATCAAGGCGTTTGACGCTCACCTCCCTCGTTTTTTGGACCATATCCTTCGCAGCTAATTGCTCCCCGTCCAATTGGCCACCTCCCAGGGGCGGAAGCTCCCTCATGTGAGCGAGAATCGCCTGGAAAATGCCGACGTGATCTTCCGGTTTTTGCATGGCCTCTACGGGAGCTAAACAGACCTTTGGCTCTCCCTCTTCCTGCTTCAAAAAAGAAACAAGCTGAGAATTCATAGCCCTTCTCATGAGCAAATTTGCCAGTATTATGACCATTGCCCCCTCCTTACTATATTCCTTACCACTTTCTTGCATCTTGCTTCTCACCCAAGCCTCATCCCCATTCAATAGCGCCCTTGCCTCCACGTGCGCCCTCTCCATGAAATTTTCACTATCACCGTAAACTTCTTTCACACTGGCTTTTCTGCGCTCCAATTCACCGGCGGGCACGGAAGATGTTTCTATAAAAACACACTCAGACAATTCCTTAATGAGATTAATTGTGCGCCCTAGAAATGATGCAGTGCTCGGCGCCTGCGTTGAGCTACCAACTTCCAACTCCTGCTGCGCCACTTTAAGCACCTCCGCTCGTTCTTTGCTACGAACCTTACTCATTTTTTACCTTTTGTTAATGCTTTTAATTATTCCTCAAACCAAAGTAAGATTTGATTCCTGACTACCGTCTATACTTAAAAAGCAACAATGCAAGCACAAAAATTATATTTTTATATAAAAATCAAAGTTGCGGAGAGCGAAACTGATTGGCGTTCCCACCGGGAAGAATTGCAAAAAAAAGAAAGTTTTCGCCCGAAGAGATTGAAAAATGAAGCCCAATTGGCAGCAATCATTCCATTAATTTTACCCTATCCGTGCATTTTACCTCCACTTTTTTAAGTAAAATGTTGCTAAATTTTCTATTTTTGTAAAAATAACTTCCATGTCAAAAATTGATTTAATTCCACCTTCGAATGGTAAGGAACCAATTCGCACTGGGCTCTGGACCAACTTTAAGCAGGTTTTTAAAAAACTTTTTTCAGGAAATTCGATTAGATGCAAGATCCCCAATGTTACGCTCATAAACAAAATCGTGGAAAAAGTAAACACATCGAGGATGACTTTCCACAGCAAAATTTTTCCCTTTTCAAAAATTTTCACTGGAAGTAAAGTATCGCATGCCGAGATTGAAAATAAAAGCGTAGAAAAGGCAAATGCGCCGGGTTCAATCTCTTGCAGTAGAACTTCTTTTGAGCATGTCATGGATTGCTATAAATCTGCCATAGAGCTCGCCTATAGGGAGAAAAACAAATGGGGAATGGCTTATCAGCGAGAATTGGAGGCAATCGGCAACGCCTACGAGGGAGGGAATAAAAAAGAATTTGTCAAGTTGGCTAAGCGGGCTAAGGCGCTCTACTACAAAGCTATAAAAGAAATTAGCGGTTCCGATGCGGGCGCGCGGCAATACATTGTGCAAACCCTCAATGAAAATAAGGCAACCTGGAACACCGTAATAAACGACATTCAATTCAGGGGTGAGAGTGGGGCCAACTATAGCGTCAGAAGCAAAACAACCCCCATTCGAGAAGCCGGAATTTTTGAGCACTTAACAGACGGCGGAACTCGGGGAATATCCTCCAATGACAGAACTTCAAAGCACCTAGTGAATGCCTGGGAAACGGAGCTCACCGCCCCCCCTTCTACCCCCAACGGCATACCTGAAACATTGTTCAAAGGCCTGCGGCACGGCTGCATAAACGGCGATAAATCGCGCGCGGATGAACTCATACAATCTGCTATTTACCAACAACTTGACGGAGCAAATTTCGGCAATTTGCAAAATGGGGATAGGGTAAAATTAAACCTAGCATCGGTGCAGCTACTAAGCCACACGCGGCTGGCGGGGGATGGCAAGATTGGCTTGAATCAAATAGAAGAATTGAAAAAATTTTTGCCGGCGGACGGAAGTGACACGGTGGATTTTACCATTAGGGTGCCGGACCCAAGCGGCTCTGGGGGAACGGTTGAAAAAACGATAAAATTGGAGCTCAATTTACTAACCTTTAATTTTGGCGTAAATTTGCAAACTAGGCTCGGTTTGGGGAAATCCAAAGAGGAGGATGCAATAAATTTAAGCAACTTGGAAAAAATGTTGGGCAGTGATTTTACCCAAAGAAAATTTTCCGAAGAAAACCTTCCATCCGGAGGTCTATTAAAACAGCACCTTGAAAAAATAAGCGACCCGCAGGAAAGAAAAATTATCCTTGAATTAGCTAATCAAATAGGAGACTTATGGGTATCCGGAAAATACCGAGAAGCAGCCGATAATCCCTACGCAATGCCGGCCAGGGTAGCTCTTTTAACCTACAAGCTTGGCTTTGTTTCATCATTCAACTGCAAGAGTGGGAAAGATCGCACCGGTGTTTGCGATGCGGAAATCAAGCAACTAGCCACTTGCATAGAAGCAAATGGCAGAGTTCCGGCCATAGATGAAAAACCAACGGAAGTGGATAGGGTAAATTTCACCAACATGCATAAATTGTGCGGCTCCCATGAAGTTTTGCAAGCGTGCACCGGCGTACATGGCTCAAAAATCCCCTTCATGAAAAGAGGCTTTTACAATAGATTCGCCGAGGAGTTTAGGGAAGAATTTTTCGGAGTAACGAACAGCTTTGGCATTGCGAACGGAGGCTAACTAGGCTAGGGCTAGGATAAAAGGTTGGCATCCCGTTACCTGGATTATGATAGGTAATGTCCATATTTTCTTTTTCCATTTGTGCCGCCTGCTCCCTTATTTTGTGAGCCCTGAACCCGGGGGTCTTTTTAGGTTTTAGCTAAATGGTAGGGTATGCCTTAAAATTTGATTGCCTGATCGGCTTCGTTTTGTAAAAATAAAATCACAATGAAGTATGAGGCTACAATTGGGCTAGAGGTGCATGTGCAGGTAAAAACTAAATCAAAGATGTTTTCGCCCTGCGAATATAGGTACGGCGAAAGTCCCAATTCGCTGACGGACCCAACCGTGCTTGCCTTGCCAGGAACATTGCCGACAATAAATGCCGAAGCGGTCCGTCAGGCAGTAAAAGCGGGGATGATTTTCGGGTGCAAAATCGCCGATATTAGCAAATGGGATCGCAAGAACTATTTTTACCCGGATTGCCCAAAAAATTATCAAATTTCGCAAAATGATAGCCCACTGTGCCGCGGCGGGAATGTTGAGATCGAACTCGAGGGACCATCCCGCAATGTTATGGGCGAACACAGGAGCGTAAAGCTCAATAGGATTCACTTGGAGGAAGATGTGGGAAAGTTGACGCACTGCGAAGACGAATCTCTAGTCGATTATAATCGCGCGGGGGTGCCACTCATAGAAATCGTATCCGAGCCGGATATGCATTCGGCAGCGGAAGCTTTCGCTTACCTGAATTCCCTGCGCATGCACCTGATATACGCCAACATATGTGACTGCGATATGGAAAAAGGGCAGATGCGCTGCGACGCAAATGTGAGTGTGCGCCCAATGGGCAAAAAGGAGCTGGGAACCAAGGTTGAGCTGAAAAATTTAAACTCGATTTCCGGGGTTAAGCATGGCATCGAATATGAAATCCGCAGGCAGCAGGATATTTTGGAGAGCGGCGGTGTTATTTACCAGGAGACTCGCCGCTGGAACGCGGAAACCTGTGTAACAACGCTCATGCGAACAAAGGAAACGGCCTACGATTATAGATATTTCACCGATCCGGACCTGATGCCGGTAAAAATCTCCGATGAAATAAAGGTAAATATTCAGAGTGAGCTGCCGGAAATGCCTTTCGCGAAGCAGGAACGCTTCTATTGGATGTACAATCTACCATACACCGTTACATCCGTGCTTTGCCCGGAAAAAATTTTGAGCAATTACTTTGAAGCGGCGGTAAAATTTCACAATAGCCCGCGAACCATCGCAAATTTTATAGCGAATGACCTGCTGCGTGCAGCAGGTTCGGCACCGCTGGAGAGTGCCTGCGAAAAAATAAACCCCCAGTGTCTGGCCGAATTGGCAAAACTTGTCGACGATGTCACCATTTCAAAGCAGGCGGCCAAGGAAGTTTTTGGAGAAATGTATGCGACGGGCGAGCCCGCCGAAGCTATTGTGGAAAAACATGGACTGCGACAGAATACAAACAGCGATGAACTCAAAGGGATCTGCAAGAGTGTCATCTGTGACAATCCAAAGGCCGTCAATGAATTTTTAGCGGGCAAAGATCAAGCCATAAATGCACTGAAGGGACAAGTTATAAAGGTAACCCAAGGCAAAGCTAACCCGCAGTTGGTGGATAAAATCATGCGAGAACTCCTAAGCCTCTAATTTCTCACATTTCGCCTCGTTAAGTGCACTGCGCAGTATCCCAAATAGTACCATCGCTCCACTGTGCTCCAATATGTGGTTATATTGACTGCAAATCTGCTTCACACTTTTCTGGTCCGGCATCTTTGCTAGCAGCTCGTCAACAAAACTTCGTATCTTGCCAAGCTCCTTCGCCGATTCTCCGCGGGTCATAAATATGGGAGCAAACATGGTGCGTAGCTTGCATTCGTATTCACACAGGCGGCCGACATTCGCATTGCCGCCTAGTTGTGCAAATGCTTTTACAAGAGATTTCCGCAGCTGGGATATGTTACTGGCAATGTCCACGGAATTGGAAATCGGCCTCTTGGCAAGCACACTGCGAATCTTCAGGGAACGGTCAATGTACTTCGCTTTCCCAATATTCCCAATGTAGCCATTCGACGAAAGCCTGATCAAATGCCCGCAAAATTTACTTGCCCCTACTTCTCCTTTGCTTCCCACAGGAAACACGACGCCCCCTCCCTCCGAATCTTGAATTCGCAGATCACTTGGCAAAATTAACTGAACTGAACTAACTTCTACCATCTAGGTGTGCACCAAAGGGATTGTTTTAGTATTAGCAAGCTTTTTTTTGTAAAAAATTACACCACCCTAATGGTATCACTGAACTCAAAATTTGCAAACACATTTTTTACGTCGTCCAAATCTTCTAACTTGTCCATCACCCTCACAATTTTATCCGCCACATCCTGGTCGGTAATTTCGACGACATTGCTCGGGACATAGGCCAACTCCGCCGATTGCACCTCCACCTTAGCCTCCGCCAAAACATTTTCCAGGTTGTAAAATTCGGAGACTGGACACAATATCTCGTAGCATTCCTCCTCATCGGTTTTCAAGTCATCCGCACCGGCGCCGAGCGCAATGTCCATCAATTTTCCCTCATCTATGGTGGATTTCGGCACGAAAATTTGGCCAAGGCGTTGAAAATTAAACATTAATGCGCCCGGCGTAGCGAGGTTCCCTCCGCATTTCGTCAGCGTACTACGCACCTCGCTGGCTGCACGATTTTTGTTATCCGTCGTAACCTCAACCACGATGCCAACCCCACCGGCAATGTATGCCTCGTAGAGCAGCTCGTCGATGGTGCAGCCGGGCACTTCTCCCGTGCCCTTTTGAATGGCTTTTTTAATATTATCGGCGGGCATATTGGCGGCTTTCGCTTTCAATATGAGATTCCGCAACCTAGCATTAAAATCCGGATCACTGCCGCCAAGGCGAGCGGCGATGGTTAGCTCTTTTCCAATCAGGCTAAATAACTTGCCGCGCTTGGAATCAATGACTTCTTTGTGCCTTTTAGTAGTCGCCCACTTACTATGTCCTGACATGTTATCCTTCTATTTATTAAAATTTTTCTTCCCCTTGGGGCGCCCATTTTTTTTAGGCGGTAAGCTCGCTGCGAGCAGCTGTTCCACCTGCATATCTCTCCGCCGAGAAACTACGCATTGCTGCACAATGGTCAAAATATTCTGCACGGTCCAATATAAAACCAGCCCCGAAGGGAAAGTGTAGCAGCAAAACAAAAATATTATGGGCATCAGCTTAAATACAATTTTCTGGGAACCATCAACGGATGGCATGGGCGTCATGCGCATCTGCAGCGCCATTGTGATGCACATTATTATTGGCAAAATATTGACCGGAAAGCCACCGATGTGCGCTACCGTGTCCGCGATGGATAGGTCTTTTATCCATAGAAAATGGGCAAAACGCAGCTCAGATGAGGTTCGCAGCATGAAATACAGGCCAAAAAATATCGGGATTTGTATGAAAATCGGCAGGCAACCAGCGGCCGGGTTTATGCGATGAAGCTTGAATAGTTTCACCGTTTCGGTTTGAATTTTATGGGAATTATCCTTGTATTTCTCCCTAATTTCTTTGAGGGGCGCCTGCACGGCAGACATTTTTTTCGACGCCCGCACCTGGGCAGTTGTCAGCGGCCATAGGCATAACTTGACCATGATGGTGAGGAAGATTATCGCCAATCCCCAATTGGGCATGAAGGAATGGATGCCGAGCATTAGGAACAATAAAAACTTGCTTATTATCCCGAAAAACCCGAATTGCATCACAAGCTCCTGCCTGTTTTCCATCCTGTCCAGGCGTGCCAAATCCTTCGGTCCGACGTAAAAATCCAAATCGAGTACGTATTCGCCCTGGGCTGCGATATTTCTGACCTTGAACATCATGTCCGCCGAAATGCCCTCCTCCTGGTAATCTCGAGCGTCGGAGCTGAGTAGAACCGGCCGCGCACAGAACCCATTCGCTCGCAGGGACGGGGTTAGAATTGCCGTGAAGAACTGATTTTTTATGGAACCCCACGCAATGTTTTTTTTCTCGGAGATGCAGTCGCGGCTGTCGCGTTTGCCGAGCCCAAAAAATCCCTTGCTCGCCGTAAAATCCCGCGACTTTATGAACTCGGCAGACTTCCCGTCGTAATATCCAAAATTCAAATAATCGCCGGTGACATCCCCCTCCGTAGCCGGAATGCTCCCCAAATTCAGGTGAATACTTTTCAGGGGCAGGGGTGAGTCGGAGTGATTCACCAAAGTCGTCCTATGATTTATTAAATAGCCATCCCTCTCCCTATCGTCCTTTTCAGGTAAAAAATAGGTGCGCATGACTTCGAGGCCGGTCGAGTTGATTTGGCTAAATGTGACGCTCTGGCTCTCAAACGACTTTAGGGAAAAGCCCGAAAGACATGTCCCGCCATCGCCCATGAGCAGCCCCAATGCCGGACAATCATCCCCCTCGTTGAACACAACTAAACCATCGCCCCCTTGCATTTTTTTATATTTTTTCAAAAATATGCGATCGATAGCTCCGTATCCCGTTGAAAATTCAACTCTTACGAGCTCATTCTCAAGAGCAACTTTCTTGTCGCCGCCTATGGGAGCGGCGTTTCTGTTCCCCCCCGCCCTGCCTTTTTCGGGCTTAGTAGCGGATTGCTCATTTGCCACGGGCGCCCCCCCATGCTCCATCGCTTCCTGTTCATAGGCGTTAAATTTGAACAGCAAAACAAAAGCGCATATTATGCACAAAATTCCGATAATTTGACTTTTTTTATCCATTGCAGCTGCTAAATAGATTCACGGGCTTGGAAAATTTGCAAGCGCAAAAATTCAGCTAAAAATAAAAGACTTTATTTGTTGCAACCGTGGGCCTGCCTGATATAGCTTCGCTTTGTTAGTATGTGCGGGCAAGGTGTAAAGTTTTTCACGCTCGGCGGCGGTTCCATGTTCCTATTGGTGGTGCTGCTCGCCATTCTATTAGTATACATCACCGAACGGGCGATTTTTTTGCACAGCGGCAATGTGAAGCCGCAGCAATTCATCGATGGCATAACCGCCCTCCTCGGCAATAATCGCTATAGGGAAGCAATGACTATCTGCGAAGAAACACCGGGATTCGTACCGACGATAGTGAAGATCGCCCTATTTTGCAACAAGGAAAACAGAGAGGCGACCGATTATGCCGTTAAAAACTTTGTCCTGTCTGTGGTGCCCACACTGGAGCGGCGGCTACGCTCCATAGCATTGGTTGGGAAAATTGCTCCCGCCATAGGGTGCATAGGGGCGAGCGTTGTATTTTTCAAATTCATGGCAAATTCCTCGGACGCTAGCTATCTGCAATCGGAATCCCTCTTCGCACTGATAAAAAATATCCTTACCATCATCCCATTTTCCCTTTTCATTGGAATATTGGCCAATGTGGGGTACAGTTTTTTATACGGGCGCGTGCGGACACTTATGTACAACATGGAGTGGAGCTACGTCGAAATAGCGAACTATTTAGCGAGAATCTATGAAAAATAGCCCCTTTGAGGAGATATTTTGCTTAAAATTGCCGCCCCCGGATGGCGCCATGGATGCGTTTGTTATCCTATGCACTATCATCATAATCGGGCTGGGTTTCCTTGCCGGCTATCGACTCATTCTTCCCGCAGGTATGGGCCTCGAATTGCCAAAATCTAGCGAAGTGCAATACTTGCAGACGTCCCACATAATCACGGTAAAATCCGAAAATTTGCTGATGGTGAACGACGAAATCTCGTCCATGAAGACGCTCAGGCACGACGTCGAAGCTAAAATTATCCACGGGGGGAATTTCAATTCCCAAATACCCATTCTGCTGAGAATGGACGGGGCAGTTCCTCTGGGCATTGCAGTAAAAATCTGTGAAATTTTAAAGGAACTCGGCTGCACAAGCGTCCATCTTGCGCTTAGCAAATCTTTCTAGGGGTAGAGTTCGTAAAAAGCTGACAAAAGCAGGTAGGGTAGGTATTTCATATTAAATCAAGCCGGGAAGCGAAAAATTGTGGGAGGATGGATGTTCCAAATATCCATTCTTTTTTATTCACGGTTGGCATAGTTGCACCGTGAAAAAATTTTTTAAAAATTACAATTTTTCTGGACAAATGCATAAGTCTACTATCTACTGCAGCATAGGTAATGTCTGAATATATTGAAGTAACTGGGAAAGTGATCGCGGTTTTACCTGGAACGATGTTCAGGGTGGAGCTACCGAATAAGCACGTAGTTTTAGCACATATTTCTGGGAAGTTGCGTAAAAATTTCATCAAATTGATGGTGGGAGATATTGTGAAAATGGAAATGAGCCCCAGGGATTTGCAGAAAGCGCGCATAGTTTTCAGGATGAAGAACGTCGAAGTGCCGCACAACACCCCCATACATAGTTTTGGTCCGCGGCGCAACACTCGCAATGGCAGACCCCCCTCCCAATGAATGATACGATAGCGGCACTGGCGACTCCCCACGGGGAATCGGCCATCGCAGTTGTGCGGATTTCCGGTGGGCAATCTCTGGAAATTTTGAGCGGTGCATTTTTCCGGGAGCAAATTGCGCCGCGGCGGATGTATTACGGCCGCTACTACTCCCGTGGGGGTGTGGCTTTGGATGAGTGCATGTTTGTGTTCTTCTGTGGAAAATCGTCCTACAGCGGTGAGGATTCCGCCGAAATTCACACCCATGGAAATATGATCATCGCTGCAAAAATCCTCGATGACCTATGTGGGCGCGGGTGCAGACTAGCGAATAGGGGGGAGTTTACGAGGCGGGCATTCTTGAACAGGAAGCTCGACCTTTGCCAGGCGGAGGCAGTCGCCGACGTGATACATGCTTCCAGTGAAGCTGCCCTTGCCGTTGCTCAGAAGCAGCTAACTGGCAAACTCAGCGAAAAGTTGCACTCCATGGGCGATGGATTGGTGAAAATTTTAGCCGTGCTCGAGACGCACATCGACTTCACAGAAGAAGAGGTCGGTGGGAATGAACTCGGGGGCAGAATTGGCGAACAGCTAGACGCGGCCGTAGCCGGCATCGACCTGCTACTGTCCTCCAATCGCTACCATTCCGTGCTCAGTGGCGGGCTGAATGTTGCCATCATCGGGGCTCCCAATGCGGGGAAGAGCAGCCTATTGAATTGCTTGCTGGGACGGGAGCGCGCCCTGGTAAGTCCCATCGCCGGAACAACCCGCGATTTCATCGCTGAAAGAACAATGCTGGGTGGCCATGCCGTGAATTTATTCGATACCGCCGGCTTGCGCCCAGATGCGGATTCCGAACTGGAGCGGTGGGGCATGGAAAAGAGCATCGAGCAAATTCGCTGTGCCGATGCATACGTGCTCGTGGTTGACAGCGCTGCCCCCAAACCAGTCCTGGCTGGAGAAATTTTCCCCCTTCTCAGGGAAAATAATTGCCTAGTTTTGGAAAATAAGAATGACCTGCCCCACAGCCAATCCTGGGAGGATTTCTTGGCGCTGTGCGAACACCATTCCCTATCCGTGCTAAATGAACCGGAGCGGGCCAAAGCGCTGGTTGCCAATTTCCTGGCGAAGCACTGTTTTTTACCCACGGAAGTAGACATTGTCGTCAATGGGCGCCACGTCAACGCATTGACCCGCGTGAAACAAGCCCTCATCCGAGCTGGGCGAAGCTTATCCTCAATTGGAGTAGAATTTTCAGCGAACGATCTGCGAAATGCCCTCGAGGCCCTCGGTGAAATAACTGGGTGCTATGACAGTGAAGCCATGCTGGATGAGCTATTCAGCACATTTTGTGTGGGGAAGTAGGGAAAGGCTTGGTTAGAGCGTATTTCTTCCCGCCACTATCTTGTTTAGGGCGATATCTTCCGGTGACCGGGGTCCACTAATCGCGTTATTCACACCCTTGGTACTAATTTCAAAGTCCTTATCGCGCTTTTTCTCAATTCGCTCCACATTTTGCTGTTCCTTAGAGCCATGCACCATCGTCTTATCCCCTACTTGCATATTAGTTGGGTCAACGCGCGAAATATTGGGATTTACGGCGGAATTAAACCTGCCATAATTCGCAACCGATGAACTATCTTTTTGCATATTTCTCTCCCGATTAGACTTAAATTAGATGGAATAAGTATAGTGGAATGGGGGGTAAATTCAACATTTTTTACATAAAAAATCAAAGCTCAGTAAAATTTTGCTGGATTATACAAAAATTTTCCATAGTCGATGATACCATGAGTTGCAATTCTCCCTGCAATTCCGATTGCTGCATAGATAGTAGGTGCCCTTTGATGAGACTTATAACAAGTAAGCCTCCCATTGTGGCATACGTGATGACCTATGACACCAAAAGTAATAAAGTTTCGGTGGATTTTGTTTCGGATAACTTTTACCGTGTTACAAAATGCAGCATTGCGGAATTTCGAAATTATTTTAAATTTGCTGAAATGTTTGTCTCCGATGAGCGGACATTTCTGAATATTTTTGACAAAAATTTGTTCGAAAAGAGTGCACTCGTGCGCGAATATCAGGTCTATCCCCCGCGCGGCGGAGCCCAAGAACTGCTCGACTATTGCTATTTTACACGCATAGGTGGCAATCTCATCAGGTATGAGGGCATAATTATTAACCGCACCGCAGAGAAAATAACTGACTTGGCGCTGCACATAAGCGAAGGGCGATTGATGGTAGCATTGGAGGGGGCCGGTGCGGGATTTTTTGACTGGGTACGGGGATGCGGTGGGATTATTTTTGGCAACGTTAGGATGCTTGGGATACGCGGCATAGAGGGCTGCGAGGTGAAAATTAAGCAATGCTTGCGCACCGTCGCCCCAGGATTTTTAAAACTATGCTTCGACACCCTGCGCAATATCCTCTCGGGGAGATGCATCAACTTCAGCTTGGAGTTCAATTTGCGAGAAAATGAGAGGCGTTGGCTGTGGATATCGGGCAAGGTTATATCCTCAGATCCCGTCAGCGGGCAGCCGTGCCGCATTGCCGGGACCATACGCGACATCACGGTCAGCAAGCAGGTCGCCATCGAGCGGGAGCGCATAAATGAGATCCTCGAGGAGCGCATACGGGAGCGCACGGCCCAGCTCGAACACGAGCTAGCAACGAAATCGGCAGCGGAGCAGCAATTGATTGAAAATCTCAAAAAAGAGCGCGAACTCAACGATGCGAAAAGTATGTTTGTGAACATGGTTTCCCACGAATTCCGCACCCCATTGGCGATCATACAGGGGGCCACCGATCTGCTCAGATACTACGAAGGGAAGCTAGCCGATGGCGAGCGGGAGGAGTGTTTAAGCAGCGTAAACAAGGCCATTCAGCGCATGACCCACACCATGGATGGCATACTTTTGCTTGGCAGGATGCAGAGTAATCAACTAAAATTTTCACCCACCGAAACCGATGTTTTGCTCACCTTCTATGGCATATTGGACGACGTCGAGGGAATTCAAGGAAGCAAGCGCATTGTTTTCGAAATTAGCGCGGACTTGCCAGCGAAGCTGCACATCGATACCGGACTGTTGTATCACATTGTGACGAACCTGCTCAGCAATGCCCTGAAATATTCCCCCACCGAAAAGCATGTCATGCTTAGCTTACGCTACGGCGAGGGCGAGCTAGAGATTTTTGTTGAAGATTTTGGCATTGGCATTCCGGAGAAGGACAGGGTGAATATTTTTAAGATTTTTCACCGTGGCTCGAATGTTTCCAACAAACAGGGCATCGGCATAGGCATGTTCGTAGTGAAATATTGCGTAAACCTACACCACGGCTCCATGGCTATCTCCTCCGAGGAGGGCGTTGGAACAATATTTCGCATAAAATTACCGGCACCGGAGGTCGGCTCGTGAGGCGCATATTTCTTATTGAAGACGATGTTTACCTGTGCGCCATGCTGGCAAAGATGCTGAAATTCGAAGGCATTGACACCATCATTGCCCACGATGGCGATGCGGCAAAAAGGATCCTTGAGGGGCTCAGTGGGACCATTGATGCAATTTTGTGCGACATTACCATGCCGGGCATGGATGGCTACGAATTTTTGGAATACGCTAATCGGAGTAAGTTAGCTGCCGTTCCTTTCATATTTATGAGCGCCTGCGTATCGAAGGAGGAGGAGAGCAGGGGCCTTACCATGGGTGCCAGAGCTTTCCTGAAAAAGCCGGTGAGCATCACCCTCATCCTCGACACCGTGTACCCGCCTGTCAAAAGCTAGCGTCTGCCCGCTGCTAGCTCCCCTTGGGGATTGGCGTGATTTTCGAGGGTTAGTCCCCCGCCCGCCTAATGTTAAAATGGCCATCAAAAATCGGCGACCTTTCTCCCGGGCCCATTTCTCCGGAAAAATATTTTTTCTTCTTGCTTTGCCGGAAGATTTTTATACTCTTCCCAAAAAAACTAGGATTGAGATATGGGCGCAACAGCAGCAACAGGAGTAGGGGGAGATCTCTCCGTAACAAATGCACAAAGGTCAGGGGCACCTTCAGGGGTAGTCGGTAAGCACCAGCTAGCCGCGGCGGATCCGCAAAGGACCAGTCCCATGATGCGGAAAAGAGCCAATACTATGGCAGGAAGGCATACTATGGGGACCCGCAATGCCAATACCTTAGCAACCCCAGGAGAGAGACATCATTCCGCAATTGGAAATGACGCCCAACGGACAAGGGTAGCTGGAGGTGCAGATGAAGAAATAACCATCCAATTCCCACCTCCAAAGCCAGATACAAAACCAGCAGCTCCGAGTAGTAAAACAAGCAAGTCATCAGCTCCAGCTAAAACCAAGCCCAAACCGACTCCTCAAACTTCTGCAATGAGGGGCATGATAGCCATACAGAATTTTGCAAATGGTAAGCCCCCTGCAAAATTCCCGCCCGTCTTCCTTGAGGCAATGAAAAATGTTGGCGGCGTGGAGGTGGATGAAAGCACTCAAACTGCCACCTATAGAGGGATGGAGCTTTCCTTGCAGAATGTCTCTGGCAGATCTGTGGTTGTGGCAAAGGGCCCGCACGGATCAATTGAATTAAGAAAGGTAACCTGGGAATTATTCAACAAACTACAGGCCCCTTCCAGCGGGGGAGTTGACGTTGCTGGGGATGCGGATTCGGACACTACGGGTGCTTCGCTTAGAAAAGAAGGTCATTCCGTATTTGTAAAGGATGCTGACGGCAATGAAGTGGAGGTAGTATTTCCGGCACCGCCTGACAGTAAGGATATAGTAACTCTTCATAGCAGTCAGATGGAAGGTCTTGAATTGGGCAAACTAGCATTCCAGATAGGCGGACTTAGGCAGAAGTTGATAGAAAAAAGGATGGAATCTAGAACTAAC
Source organism: Puniceicoccales bacterium (assembly GCA_031266345.1). Taxonomy (GTDB): domain Bacteria; phylum Verrucomicrobiota; class Verrucomicrobiia; order Opitutales; family JAIRKQ01; genus JAIDVZ01. Next base: position 34,267 of record JAISBD010000006.1, read on the forward strand.
TCAGGACCGGATAAGTCCAAGCTGGAGAAAGAGATAAGGGATTTGGAGAAACAGATTGAAGATTTGGAAAAGAAAATGAAAGCTAAACAAAAATCGGCGTTTGCTAATTTCACTTTGGATCCTAAAAACCTGAAACGGTCTAATTCCGCGGAATATAGATTTTTACGGGGTTTGCAACATCTCCAAATCCCAGGTGTTCAAAATTCAGGTGTTGATGAAATGCTGCGCCATTTACAAGCTCAGGCGGAGGGTAGAGAAGATCTAACCAGGAAAAATATTCAGGATACAGGCCTAAACGCCGACATTTTAGAAAAATTTATAGATTTGATGGAAACGCCCCTTGAAGTGTCCGACAACGATAGTCAGGATGAAAACGGAATTTTGGAACAATTTGCCAGTCTTGAAGGTAACCTAGGGCAAGGGGATAATGTAGAAGCGAAGAATGTTCGCAAGCATGTCTTTGAGCAAGGTAAGGCGGCACTTTGCGAGCGACTTGGACCGGAAAATGGGGACCTATTACTGCGTGCCATGAAGGCGGCGGGAGGTGAGATTGGTGCAGCGATGCAGATATATGAGGAAGCTGGAGGAACATGGCCCCCGGAAGGAGAAGCTGGAAAACTTGGGAAAGTTAGCATCCTTGGCATGGCGGGGGACCTTTTCTTCATTTCTCAACCACTTGATCCCGATGACTTGAAGAGTGTAAAAGCCATGGCAAACCTAGTAGCTAGCCAGAATCCGGAAACACCAATTGCTGTGGTAACTAAAAGCGGCACCATTGAATACAGAGGGTACAATAAGGGGGCGCAGCCGCTCCCGGATGGTGAAGCTCTTCCCGCCAATGCTCTCGCCTTAATCGCTCCTGGGGCTAAGGGTAATGAGAATGGGAAAGTTTGGAAGCTTGTCTCCCCGCAGCATTTACCGGGAATCCCAACTGAGAAACCAGGGGACATGTCAGATGAGGTGTGGGCTTTTATAGGGGAGCACAAGGACGATGGGCAAGGTGCTGCCATGCTGGCTTTATTCAATAAACTGGGCGGAGGAAAAAGCGGAGATGCAGCTCTGAGGGACAATGGTATAATATCGATTGACGGTGGCAAAGCTGTTCCCACTGCAGCGGGGGGGAACCTGTTAAAGGCGGTAATAAATGCATCTATCAATGAGGGACGGCTTGATGCCTTGCTTGAGGTGGCGGCAGAAAATCCTAAAGGCTTGCTTGGGCAGCTCGCGACAAGTGACAATCCAGGGGGACTGGGAAAATTGTTACAGGCGGTGGCATCTGCCGGTACTGAACAGCGTACCATCTTGCTTGGTCGGGCAAAAGCAAACCTCAAAACCTTGCTTTGGGCATTCATGGCAAATGCCCAGCCTGCAGAGTTGGCGAACCTGGTGCAGACGATAGTAGATGTATCTGCCGGTAATGAGCGACAGTGCAATGACTTGATTATTCTAGCAAGGGCAAATCCTCAAGATTTAATGAAGCTGCTTGAGGGGAAGAAAATCCCTCAAGATCTAGGACATCTGCTAAGCGCAATGACAAAATTTTCTCCCGATAGCAGAGAGCATATTGCCTTGCTTAATCTGGCAGAAATAAACCTTAGGGGCTTACTTAATATATTTAAGGATAGCGATGAAATTCCCGATAACCTGCAACATCTGGTAGATGCAATGGCAAAACTTCCTCTCAATAGCGAAAAGCATGCTGCCTTGCGCAATCTGGCAAGGGCAGACCTTAGTGGCTTGCTTGAGCTGTTTAATGATGGCATTCCCGGTAACCTGGGCGATCTGCTAGAGCCAATTGCAGGCAAAGACAACGGAGAAGCTTTTGCTAGAGTAGCTGCGAGGCTGAAAAAAGGTGGAGCAACAATGGATGACCTGATAGCAGCAGCGAAAAGTGCGAAAGGTAAACCAGCAGAACCACCACCGGCCCCGGCAAAACCAGCAGATGCAGGTAAACCAGCAGCCCCGGCTCAACCACCGGTAACGAAACCACCAGCAACCCCACCAGGTGCAGGTGCCCCACCACCACCGGCAAGCAAACCAGCGGCATATGACCCAACGATAGCAAAGCGAGGGGTAAAACCAGGCGCAGATTTGCCACAGATTCCAAAGAAACAGCCAAGGGGCATGTCAAATGGGCTATGGAAATGGATACAGAGCAACAGTAAAAAGGGCAACAAGCAAGGTGCTGCCATGATGGCTTTATTCAACATGTTAGGCGGAGGAAATGGCGCAGAAGCAACTCTGGTGAACAGAGGTGTAATATCAGCAGCAGGTACTCCCACTACAGCGGGAGAGAACCTGTTAAAGGCGATAGCAACCTGCAAAGGTCCGCAGCGTGATGCCTTGCTTAATCTGGCGGATGCAGACCTTAGCGGCTTGCTTGGGCAGTTTGCGGGAAGTAATAAAATTCCCGATGGCCTGCAACATCTGGTAGATGCAATGGCAAACCTTCCTCCCAATGGCGAGAAGTATCGCGCCTTGCGTTATCTGACATTGTGTAACCTTGGCGCCGTACTTGAGATATTTAAGGGAAATGTCGAACCCGGTAAGCTGAACGAACTGCTAGAGCTAATTGCAGGCAATAGCAAGGAAGTAAGAGGTGCTTTGGGCGCAGTAGTGGCGAAACTGGCAAGAAATGCTAACCCAACAATGGATGATCTGATAGCAGCAGCAGGAGGAGCAGGTGCCCCGCCACCGGCGGTCCCGGCTCAACCACCACCAGCGGCAGCTCAACCAGTTCCAGCCCTGGCAGGCCCACCACCAGCGGCAGCCCCGGCAGGCCCGCCGCCGATTACAGCTGAAGCTGCAAAGCCAGATGGCATGTCAAAAGAGCTATGGACGTGGATACAGGAAAACATTACCAATTCGGACCAGCGCGACATCTTACTGAGCTTATTCAAGGCAAACCCTTTCGCCGTGAGCGAGCTGCCCACATTAGGCAACCCTGCAACAGAAAACCTGAAAAGTCTGCTAGAGATAGCGGGAAATATTCCCAATCCGGACAAGCGCGGCATCTTACTGCAGTTATTCAAAGCAAACCCCGCCGCCGTGAGTAAGCTATTTGGGGGAGGTGCTAATTCCGATAAACTGAACGAGCTGCTAGTGACCGACATAGGAACTACTGGCAGAATAATTAAGGCGCTGAAAAGTGACAACCCAACAATCGATGATCTGGTAGCAGCAGCGGCTCCGGTGACACTACTAACGGCAGTCCCACCAGATGCAGGAGGCCTACCACCACCACCGGCTCCAGCGGCGGCCCCGGCTCAACCACCGGCAGATGCAACGAAACCAGCAGATCCACCAGCGGCAGACCCGGCAAAACCAGCAGCGGCTCAACCAGCGGCAGCCCCGGCGGCAGGCTTGCCACCGATTACAGCTGCAACTGTAAAGCCAGGTGACATGTCAGAGGATTTATGGAAGTGGATACAGACCAACAGTAAAGATGGCAACAAGCAAGGTGCTGCCATGCTGGCTTTATTCAATGCACTGGGCGGAGAAAAAGCTCTGAAGGACAGAGGTGTAATATCAACAACAGGCACTCTCAGTACAGCGGGAAGGAATCTGTTAAAGGCGATAGTAAGTAATGGGGAGCAGCGTGATGCCTTGCTTGATCTGGCGAAGGCGAACCTTGGCGACTTGCTTGGGCAGTTTAAGGGTAACGAAATTTCCTATAACCTGCAAAACCTGCTAGAGGCGCTGAAAAGTAAAAAAGAAAATTCAGTCCAGTATGATGCCTTGCTTACTCTGGCGAAGGCAAACCTTGGCGGCTTGCTTGGGCAGTTTAAGAACGGCGCCATTTCTTCAAGCCTGGAGGACCTGTTAAAGGCAATGGAAAGTAAAACTGAAAATGAGCGTACTGCCTTGGTTGCTCTGGCGAGTGCAAACCTTGGCGTTGTGCTTGTGTGGGGTGCCGGATGTAAAAACCTGAATAACCTATTAGCGGAGATGGCAAGAATTGGTACTTCTTCTGAAACGGGTAAAGCTTTGGTTACTCTGGCGAAGACGAACCTTGGCGACATACTACTTAAGCTGTTTGAAGACAGTGAAAATCCTGCAGACCTGACAGGCCTGAATAACCTATTAGCGGAGATGGCAAGAATTGGTACTTCTTCTGAAACGGGTAAAGCTTTGGTTACTCTGGCAGCGAAAGACTTTGACGGCGTGCTTGGGCTGTTTAAGGAAAGTGCCAAGCCTGCAGGCCTGCAAAACCTGCTAGAGGCGCTGAAAAAGTTAGTTGATGATATGAATTGGTTCCAGCATGATGCCTTGCTTACTCTGGCGAAGGCAAACCTTGGCGGCGTGCTTGGGCTGTTTGAAAAAAGTACCGTTCCCGACGGGCTGAATGAGCTGTTAGCGGCACTGAGAGACTTTAAACAAACAACAAATCTCCGGTATGATGCCTTGCTTGATCTGGCAAAGACGAACCTTGGCGACTTGCTTGGGCAGTTTGCGAAAACCTCCAATACCACTCGAAGCCTGAAAAACCTGTTAAAAGCGATAGCAGAGAATGATAAGAATCGGTATGCTCCCTTGCTTACTCTGGCGAAGGCAAACCTTGGCGGCGTGCTTGGGCTGTTTGAAAAAAATACCGTTCCCGACGGGCTGAATGAGCTGATAAATTTAATTGCGGGCAATGGCAACGAAGCAGCTCTTAGCGCAGTAGCAGCGAAACTGAAAGAAGGTGGCACCCCAACAATGGATGACCTGATAGCAGCAGCGCGGGCAGCAAAATAGCGACAGAAGACGGCGGCAAAGGGGTAATGCGGGCGTAAGGTTGCGGCAGAAGGCGGGCGCGAATTTCAACAACCAAGCAAGGGCAGCCCTCAACGCAGTAGTGGCGAAACTGAAAGAAGGTGGAGCAACAATGGATGCTTTGATAGATGCAGCGAAAAATGCAATGGAAGAAGGTCTGGGTGAAGATCTGGATGATGATTCCCTTCTTTAGCATGTGCTAAGTTTCGTTTTTCCTTTACACCTTTTCAATCTTTTCTTCTTGCTTCATTGAAAAATTTCCATACGCTCCTTCAAAAATCAGGATTGCAATATGGGTAGTATAATAGACGCAACGGGAGGAGCGAAGGGAGCAACAGGGCTAGAGCCAGCCTCTGGCTTTGAGCGCCCAGTGGTACAGCACTCGGGAGAAGAAATATATGGCGGAGGAGATCCTGGAGTATCCAGGGGCCCTCTTGATAGGCGCGACTCAAAGACCCAAGCGAAACCAGGACCGGGACATCTTTCCGCAGTATTTAATCCTGAACCCAGGACAGGAACACTCTCCTCGCCAGCCATCCCGCCAGCGATACTAAAACCACCAGGTGCAGATGGAAAACCAAAGCCAGATGGTACAGGAGCACCACCACCGCCGGGCCCAGCGCCAGCGGCAAACCCGCCAATGCCAGGTGGAAAATCAAAGCCAGGTGATGCAGACGCCCCACCAGGCACCCCACCAGGCCCAGCGCCAGCGCCAACAAATCCGCCACCGGCGGTAATAAACCCGCCAGATGCAGGTAGAAAATCAGGCCCAGCAAACCCGGCGGCTGGGACTAGCGAAACAGGCGAAGCGGCAGCTCCAGCTAGAGCCAGGCCCAAAGCAAATTCTCAAACTTCTGCAATGAGAGGTATGGCGGCCATACAGAGATCTGCACAGAATAAGACCCCTGAAGAATTTCCAGCGGTCTTCCTTGATGCAATGAAAAATGTTGAGGACGTGAATGTGGATGAAAAAACTCGAACCGCCACTTATAAGGGAATGAAGCTTTCCTTGCAAAGGGTCGCTGGCAAATTAATGGTTGTGGCAAATGGCTCGGAACCACCAGCTCAGTTAAGAAGGCTAAGCCAGGAAATATGCGACAAGCTACAGGCCTCTGCCGGCAGGGGATCTACTGACGTTGCTGGGGGGGCGGAGATGAGCGGCACAGGTATAGGAGGTGCTTTGCTTAGAAGAGAGGATAATTCCATATTTGTAAAGGATACTGACGGCAATGAAATAGAGATAGAATTTCCGGCGCCCCCTGAAAATAATAGCATAGTAAAGCTTCACCACAGTGAATTGGAAAGCCTTGAATTAGGCAAACTAACATCCGAGATGGGCAAACTTAAACAGGAGATAGCTGAAAAACAAGCGCAGGCGAATAAACCAGAAGCAAACAAGTCCGAGCTGGAGCAACAGATTGCAGATTTGCAGAAAAAGGTTGCAGATTTGGAAAAGAAAATTGAAAGTAAAGGGCAGTCCTTCACTTTGGATCCTGTAAAGCTGAGAGACTTTAGTTCCGCAGAACATAGATTTTCAGAGAGATTACAACGACTCCGAACCGACGATGCTAGTCAAATGCAGTACCATTTACTAGTGCAGTCGAGTGGCACAGAAAGCCCAACCGGGGATAATATTAAAGCGACAGGTATAAATGCCGACACCTTAGAAAAAATTATAGATTTTATGGAGCTTCCCCTTGAAACACCCGGAGAAGATAGCAGCGATAGCGGCAAAGTCTTGGAGCAGTTTGCCAGCCTTGAAGGGGCAACAGGAGGGCGCGCGGAGAGAAAGAATGTTCGCAGGCATGCCTTTGAGCAAGGTAAGGCGGCACTTTGCAATCAACTTGGATCGGAAAATGGAGACCTATTACTGCGCGCCGTGAAGATGGCAGGGGGTGATCTCGGTGCAGCAAAGCAGATATATGAGGAACTTGGAGGAACTTGGCCCAAGGGAGGAGAAGGTGGAAAACTAGGGGAAGCTGCCCTCCTTAGTATGGCGGAGGACCTTTTCTTCATTTCTAAGCCGCTTAATCCCGGCAACTTGGAGAGTGTAAAAGCCATGGTAAATCTAACAGCTAACCAGCACCCGGGGACACCAATTGCTGTGAGAACTGAAAAAGATGGCACCACTGTCCACGTAGGGTACAGTGAGAAGGCGAAGCTGCACCCGGAGGATAAAGCTCTTCCCGCCAATGCCTTTACATTAATTGCTCCTGGGGCTAAGGGTAATGAGAAGGGGGAAAATTGGAAACTTGTCTCTCCGCCGAAAACCTCAGCTGGAGATGCAAGGCCAAAGGGCATGTCAGATGGGCTGCGAAACTGGATAGGGAGTAATGGCAAGCAAGGCAGGGCTTTGTGGGCTTTGTTCGAGGCAGTGGGCAAAGGAAAAGAGGGAGTAGCAACTCTGAAGAGAAGAGGTATAATATCAGCAGATGGTACTCCCACTCCAGTGGGAAAGAACCTGTTACAGGCAATAGCAAGTACTGCCAATGAGGACCAGCGTGCTGCCTTGATTAGGCTGGCAGTAGCGGCAGGCTCCAGCGATACAGGTTCCGACGCCCTGAATGCGCTGTTTGCAGAAAGTGTCGATTCCGCTAAGCTGGGCGAGCTGCTAGGGCTGGTTACGGGCAATGGCGATGCTTTCCAGGCAGTAACTGGGGAACTGAAATCAGGTAAAAAGCCAACAATCGATCAGCTGATAAAGGTAGCGAGAAACCCAGCAAGTGCCTCACCGGCCAAAAAACCAGGTAGCGGTGGTTCAGGTGGCCTAGGAGGAGCAGGTGGCCCACCTCCAGCCCCAGTAGGTACCCCACCCCCAGGTAGCGGTGGTACAGGTGGCCCACCTCCAGCCACACCCCCAAAAAAGAAACCAGATGCAGGTGACCCAGATGCAGCCTCAGACCCAAAAAAGAAAGCAGCCAAAAAATCAGGTGCAGATGCAGATGCAGCTCCACTTGAAGAAGGTGCCCCAGATGCAGCAGACCCAGATGCAGCCTCAGACCCAAAAAAGAAAGCAGCCAAAAAATCAGGTGAAGATGCAGATGCAGCTCCACTTGAAGAAGGCGCCCCAGATGCAGCAGACCCAGATGCAAGAAAAAAAGTTAGAAACAAAGTCATAGGTGGAGCCACAATTACAGCAGCCCCAGATGCAGCCCCAGCCTCACCGGCAGCAAACCCAGGTGGTTCAGTCCTAGATAGCACAGATGCAGGTGGTGGTGCAGCAGCCCCAGGTAGCCCAAAAAGAAAAAGAAGAAGGAAAACGCCAGCAGACCCAGACCCAGTCACAGTCGCTAGAGATAGTACCCCCCCATCAGCAGCCTCAGCCCCAGGTGCAGGTGGTGGAAATGTAGACCCATCGACAGCAGCTCCAATACACCCAGACTCAGCAGTCCCAGCCTCAGGTGATACAGGTGGTGATACCCCAAGTAGTACACTCCCATCAGCAGCCTCAGCCCCAGCCTCACCGGCAGCAAACCCAGGTGGTTCAGTCCTAGATAGCACAGATGCAGGTGGTGGTGCAGCAGCCCCAGGTAGCCCAAAAAGAAAAAGAAGAAGGAAAAAACAAAAAGATCCAGCAAACCCAGATGCAGGTAAAGGTGGTGATACAGCAGCCCCAGTCACAGTCGCTAGAGATAGTACCCCCCCAGCCTCAGGTGGTGACACAGGTAGCACACCCCCATCAGCAGCCCCAGCCTCAGTTGGTGGAAATGTAGACCCAGCTACAGGCCCAGATGCAGGTGCAGGCTCAGGTGATACAGTTCTAACCTCAAGTGGTGACAGCCCAGCCTCAGGTGATACAGGTGGTGATACCCCAAGTAGTACACTCCCATCAGCAGCCTCAGGTGGTGGTGCAGCAGGCCTAGGAGGAACAGGTGGTGACACAGGTAGCACACCCCCATCAGCAGCCCCAGCCTCAGCCTCAGGTAGTGGAGATAGTGCAGCCACAGCCTCAACCCTAGTCCCAGGTGCAGGTGGTGGAAATGTAGACCCATCGACAGCAGCTCCAATACACCCAGAAGCAGCAGCCCCAGTTGTTGGTGATGCAGAAGACACAGGTGACCCAAGAGTCCCAGGTGACATGCCAGAGAATGTGCGGGATTTTATACAGAGGCACAGCGGCGACGGCGATTGGCAAGGTACTGCCATGCAGAATTTATTCAATGCGTTAGGCGAAAGCGAAGGTGATGATGAAGATGATGGCGCAAGTAAAACTGGAAAAGAAGCTCTGAGTAGGCTGGTTACGGGAGATAACGATCCCAAGCTGGGCGAGCTGCTAGGGCTGATTGCGGGCGAGGACGAGGGCCACACCGCAGCTCTTGGTAGAGTAGTTGAGGCACTGAAATCAAGTGATAATCCAACAGTCGATGATCTGATAAAGGCAGCAGGTGTTGATGCAGGTGTTGATGGTGGTGATGCAGAAGACACAGTTGAAGAAGAAGCCCCAGGTGATGCAGATGTAGACCCAAGAGCCACAGATGCAGGTGAGCTACACGAAGGTGTAGAAGCAGCAGCCCCAGAACCAGAAGAAGCAGCACACCCAGATGGTGCAGTTGTTGATGGTGATGCAGCAGCCACAGGTGGCCTAGATGCCCCAAGAGCAGGTGAAGATGAGCCACACGAAGATGCAGATGCCACAGTTGAAGGTGATGCAGCAGCCACAGTTGAAGGTGCAGATGAAGGTGAGCCAGAAGCAGTCCCAGATGCAGCCCCAGTTGTTGATGGTGCAGCCCTAAGAAGAACAGCAGCCCCAGTTGTTGATGACCTAGATGCCCCAGGTGGCCTAAATGCAGGTGTTGAAGGCGCAGGTGGCCTAGGTGGCCTAAATGCAGGTGGCCCAGAAGGTGCAGGTGGCCTAGGTGACCCAAGAGCAGGTGATACAGGTGCAGGTGCCCCAGGTGACCCAAGAGCAGGTGGCCCAGAAGGTGCAGGTGGCCTAGGTGACCCAAGAGTCCCAGGTGAAGAAGAAGCCCCACCGGTAGTCCCAAGAGACCCAGCAGACCCAAGAGGCACAGTTGCAGGTGGCCCAGATGCCCTAAGAGCCACAGTTGATGGTGATGCAGAAATTGATGATGATGAAGGTGCAGGTGGCCTAGGTGGCCCAGATGCCCTAAGAGACACAGTTGAAGAAGAAGCCCCAGGTGATGCAGATGTAGACCCAAGAGCCACAGATGCAGGTGAGCTACACGAAGGTGTAGAAGCAGCAGCCCCAGAACCAGAAGAAGCAGGTGAGCCAGAAGCAGTCCTAGTCCTAGAGCCAGCCCCAGACACAGGTGAAGGTGATGACCTAAGAGGTGCAGCAGCCACAGATGATGATGCCCCAGAAATTGAAGGTGATGGTACAGTTGAAGGTGGTGATGGTGATGCCCTAAGAGACACAGTTGAAGAAGAAGCCCCAGGTGATGCAGATGTAGACCCAAGAGCCACAGATGCAGGTGAGCTACACGAAGGTGTAGAAGCAGCAGCCCCAGTTGTTGTAGATGCCACAGGTGAAGGTGCAGGAGCCCCAGGTGGCCTAAATGCAGCAGCCCCAGTTGTTGTAGATGCAGGTGGTGCAGGTGCCCTAGGTGGCCTAAATGCAGGTGGCCTAAGAAAGCCAAGTGACATGTCAAATGAGCTGTGGGAGTGGATACAGGTCAACAGTACAGGTGACAATAAGCGAGGCGCTGCCATGCTGAATTTATTCCACGCAGCAGGTTCAGCAGCTTTAGAGAAAGCAATAACAAAAGTAGATGGCAAAATTACTCTTTCCAATGGCCTGGATCACCTATTGACGGCGATAGCAAATGAAGATGAAAACTCGAATCAGCGTGCTGCCTTGCTTGACCTGGCATGGGTAAACTTTGACGGCTTGCTTGGGCAGTTTGCGGAAAAGTCTGATATCCCTCCAAACCTGCAAAACCTGCTGGCGGCGATAGTAAGTAAAATGAATCAGCGTACTATCTTGCGTGAGCGGGCAGAGACAGAGGTAGGAGAAGAACAGCGTAATGCCGTGATTGAGCAGGCACGGATAGAAAGACAGCGTATTGCCTTTGTTGCTCTGGCAGGGAAAAACTTTGATGGCATGCTTGCGCTGTTTAATGGAGGCCCTCCTCAAGGCCTTGATAACCTGTTAGCGGCGATAGCAGGTAAAGAAGAAGAAAATCCGCTTCAGCGTGCTGCCTTGCGTGAGCTGGCAGGGAGAAACCTTGGCGGTGTGCTTGCGCTGTTTGCGGGAAAGTCTGATATCCCTCCAAACCTGCAACACCTACTGGCGGCGATAGCAGGTAAATCTGGTGGCCAGCGTACTGCCTTGCTTGACCTGGCACGGGTAAACCTTGGCAGCTTGCTTGGGCTGACATGGACAAGCGGCCTGTTCGGGTCAACTAAGGAAAGAATTCCTCCGGGCTTGGACAGCCTGCTAACGGCGATAGCAGATAAAGCTGGTGGCCAGCGTACTGCTTTGCTTGATCTGGCAGGGAAAAACCTTAGCGGCTTGCTTGGGCTGACATGGACAAGCGGCCTGTTCGGGTCAACTAAGGAAATAATTCCTCCGGGCTTGGATAACCTACTGGCGGCGATAGCAGGTAAAGATAGCGATTCGCCTCAGCGTGCTGCCTTGCTTGATCTGGCAGGGGCAACCCCCGGCGGCGTACTCAAACTGTTTGAAAAAAATGCCACCTCTGAGAGATTGGATGAACTACTAGAATTGATTACAGGCGATGGCAAGGAAAGAGCTCGTAGCGCAGTAATTGCGGCATTGGAAAAGAATGCTAGTTTTTCAATCGATACTCTGCTTGGAAGAGATAAACTAACAATCGATACTCTGATGGATGCAGTAGATTTGGCAGAAAGTTCGACACCGTGAAGGTTCCGAGGGGGGCCGAACATGGGCGGCACCCCAGAAGCATGGGTGAAAGGAAAAATTAAAAAGGGGGGAGCAAGACTGAGGTGTATTAATCCCGCCTAAAAGTTGCACCGTTTAATGCCTGTGGACACGTCTTTTCTCTTTTACAAAAGATTTTACGTTAGGGTCTAACGTACCTTTCGAAGGTTAGTGTCATTGCCCGTCCAGCACCAGCGAATATCCAACCCGGGAGTCAGCGAACCTATCCCCCTAACCCGCTTTTTTGGAAAAAATACTTTTTTTCTTGCTTCGCCGGAAAGTTTCCATATGCTTCTCTAAAAACCAGGAGATTGTAATATGCATGCCGTAAATTCAGGGGGAAATCCCACAGAGATAAACGCAACAGGGGCAGGGTCAACTATAAAGAGGGGCTTGGGGTGCCTACGTTCGTTTCTTCCGGAAATAAAGATATCCTTCGGAGGAACGTCTGGAGTACCCGGGGGCTCTCTTGGTAGGCGCGACTCAGAGACTCTAGTAAACCCAGGACCGGGGCATTTTTCCGCAGTTGGAAGTCCACCGCAGGTTTCAACTGCAGCGCCGGCAGCAGCGGCAAAAAATGCAGATTCGTCAGAAATTTCAGCTAACGTGAATGCTTTTATAGAGGCGCGTAAAGGCGATAGTCAAGGTATTGCCATGCGGGATTTATTTGATGCAGCAGGCCCAGCAGCTTTAGAGGGCGCAATAACAAAAGTAGAAGGCAAAATTACTCTTTCCCCAAACCTGCAACACCTACTGACGGCGATAGCAGATAAAAAAGGAAGTCCGCCTCAGCGTGTTGCCTTGCTTGCCCTGGCACGGGTAAACCTTGGCGGCTTGCTTGGGCTGACATGGACAGGCGGCCTGTTCGGGTCAACTAAGATTCCTCCGGGCCTGCAACACCTACTGACGGCGAAGATAGCAGGTGAAGATAGCGATTCGCCTCAGCGTACTGCCCTGCTTGATCTGGCAGGGAAAAACCTCGGCGGTGTGCTTGGGCAGTTTGGGGCAAACGGCGAAGTTCCCGATAACCTGCAACGCCTGCTGACGGCAATAGCAGGTAAAGAAGAAAATTCGCCTCAGCGTAATGCCCTGCTTGATCTGGCAGGGAAAAACCTCGGCGGTGTGCTTGCGCAGTTTGTGGGAAAGTCTGATATCCCTCCAAGCCTGCAACGCCTGCTGACGGCAATAGCAGGTAAAGAAGAAAATCTGCCTCAGCGTAATGCCCTGCTTGATCTGGCCAAGGCAGACCTTGGCGGCATGCTTGCGCTGTTTAATGAAGGCC
>JAISBD010000017.1 GCA_031266345.1 Puniceicoccales bacterium
TCACACATCTTTAAGGTGTAAGAGAAATTTATGACCGGTCAATCCATTAAATTTTTTCGCGCATCTTTTGGCAATATTCCGGAAGCTTTCACGCCGCCCTTTGCTTTATTTTTTCTCTCAAAATGGATTTTGGGGCAAAAATGGGGCAATGAAACTTTTCTAATGTTTATTTTTCACTTCCCTTAATCACTTGGAAGCTCTGTATTTTGGCGGCTTGAATGGTGGGGTGGCAGACCGGATTCGAACCGGCGACCCTCGGAACCACAATCCGATGCTCTAACCAACTGAGCTACAACCACCAATAATTTCGTTAATCTTTAAGACGTTTTTAAGCGGTATGTCAATTAGGAAAATGCGGAATAAACAATGTGAGATAGAGAATGGCGTCTCTAACATAGCGGAGGGAAATGTGGTAACTGTTTAAGCACGCCATTCCCATTGGGAAAAGTTTGGGGAAATTGAAAAATATATCGAATGAGCAATGGCTCCGGGCTAGTATCTTTTTTATAAGAAAAAGATAAGAAAAAGGACTGTTAACCCTATTTCTTTTTCAGATTGGTCTAGGACCTAAACAATGTAAGATAGAGAAGGCGTCCCTAACATAGCGGAGGGAAATGTGGTAACTATTTAAGCGCGCCGTTCCAATTGGGAAAAGTTTAGGGAAAATTGAAAAATATATCGAATGAGCAATGGCTCCGGGCTAGTATCTTTTTTATAAGAAAAAGATAAGAAAAAGGACTTTTATCCTATTTCTTTTTCAGATTGGTCAGGACCTAAACAATGTAAGATAGAGAATGGCGCACCTAACATAGCGGAGGGAAATATGGTAACTGTTTAAGCGCGCCGTTCCCATTGGGAAAAATTTAGGGGAAATTGAAAAATATATCGAATGAGCAATGGCTACGGACTAGTATCTTTTTTATAAGAAAAAGATAAGAAAAAGGACTGTTAACCCTATTTCTTTTTCAGATTGGTCTAGGACCTAAACAATGTAAGATAGAGAATGGCGTACCCAACATAGCGAAGGGAAATGTGGTAACTATTTAAGCGCGCCGTTCCAATTGGGAAAAGTTTGGGGAAATTTGAAAAATATATCGAATGAGTAATGGCTACGGGCTAGTATCTTTTTTATAAGAAAAAGATAAGAAAAAGGACTTTTATCCTATTTCTTTTTCAGATTGGTCAGGACCTAAACAATGTGAGATAGAGAATGGCGTACCCAACATAACGAGGGGAAATATGGTAACTGTTTAGGCACGCCATTCCTATTGGGGAAAGTTTAGGGAAAATTTGCTGCTTGGTGCACATTGTGCCCCAAAATTTTAAACGAATTTTTTCACCTTATCGCGAATGAGCTTCAAAAGCTCTTCGTTTTGCAGTGCTCTCTTTATCTTACTTGTCATTGCAAAGTTGCTGTTATTTTCGTTATCCATGATGTGTCTCCTTAATTTGTATTGCCCAAACTTTATTTTGATATTTTTGGCAACTGTCAAATGAGCAACCGATATCTCTTAGAATGTCAAGTATTTTTTTTAAAAATTTCAAAAGCCCCTAAAAACAACTTGACGCGGCGAATAATTTGCGGCAATGTGTCGCCATGAAGAACCTTAAATTTTAAAAGGTAGTGGGTAAAAATGGAAATTTTTCTACTAAAAGATTTGGCGATTGTGCTGTTTGCGTGCGGCATATCTGCCATAATTTTCCACTATTTGAAGCTGCCGCTGCTCCTGGGATACATCCTTGCAGGGTTTTTAGTTGGGCCGAATTTCAAATTAGTACCAACGGTGCAGGATGTGCACACCATCAATCACCTAAGCGAGCTAGGGGTTATTTTTTTGATGTTCTTCATCGGATTAGAATTTGACTTGTTAAAATTAAAAAAGCTTTTCGTTCCGTCATTTACTGCACTTGTGCTTCAAACGGTGGGGATGATTTTGATAGGCATGATGGTTGCGCCGATGTTTCACTGGTCCGGTTTGAACGGTCTTTTTCTGGGGGCACTGCTGTCGATGGGATCGACGATGATAACAATCCCTATTTTAAAGGAGCAGAACGCGCTGCGCACCGATTTTGCCCAATGTGCCATTGGGCGCCTGGTCATGGAGGACATGCTGGCGATCCTGATGATAGTTATTCTATCCGGTATAGCGCTTACCGGCCACTTTGCCTGGGCTACGGCTTGGGATAAAACATTCCTTCTAGGAGTATTTGTGGTGATGGTATTTTGCCTGGGAAAATCCTTAGCGCCCTGGTTTGTAAAAGCGCTATTTGGGTCGGAATCGCCGGAAATTTTAATTGTGGCGATAACCGGTACGATGTTTGCCGTGTGTGTTCTAGCACAACAATTTGAACTTTCTCTGGCTTTGGGGGCATTTTTAGCGGGCTCCATACTGTCGCAGACCAGCATCGCCGACGATGTGGAGACGTTGACGGCTCCGCTGAGGAACGTTTTTGGGGCCGTGTTTTTTGCCTACATCGGTATCATAACCAACTTGAGCAACGTATTTGAGCACATATTGCTCGTGATTGGTCTGTCAATTTTGACGGTTCTCGGGCAAACATTTTTTGGTTCAATGGGCCTATTTTTAAGTGGACAAAAGGCGGAAACTTCATTTCGAGCAGCGTTTTGCCAATCCCAAATCGGAGAGTTTAGCTTTATCATAGCCTCCCTCGGGAGTACCTTGGGTGTTGTCGACCGAAACTTTGTCTCCATAACATCCGGTGTGGCAATCGGCACCATTTTGCTTTCGTCGATGCTGAACAGGCGAGCTACGCAAATTTTCGGCTTTTTGGAGAAGCATTGTCCCTCGTTTCTGAAGGAAATCGGCGTATTTTATCACAACATTCTTAGCTCGGCGGATAGCCATCTATCGAAGAGCGATCTGCTGGCCATAATAGCCAAGCCCATCCTGAAGGCTATCCTGTGGTTTTTCCTGCTGAGTGGTACCCTTGGGACAGTGTCATACCTGGCAAGATTCACCGACACGGGGAGATTTAATCACATATTCCAGCTTGAAATAATGCAAACCATAATATGGGCGGGCGCATTCCTGCTATGTCTTCCCTTCCTAATTGGCCTGACAAAAAACATCAACGATATCCTATTTGGAGTTTTGGGTAACCTCACCAGCGACCACATAAAGAATAAGCAGGCACAAACGCGAGCTTTTAGCATTTTTAGGTATATCACAAGCCTAATTGTGCTATTCTTTTTCAGCGGAATTTTTTTGGGAATCGCAGCGAAACATCTTCCAAGCGGCACTTCCATTCTGACATTTGCCATAGCCATCGTTATCATCGGGATGTTCCTTTGGCGCAGACTCATAACCGTTAATAATCGCCTCGAACATACTTTTATTGCCAGCTTTAACTATAAAATAGAGACGCGCGAGCAAAAGCAAAGGGCGTTAATTTTGAAGCAAACCACGGATAAATACCCTTGGCCGGTTATTATCAGCGAGATTATTTTAAGGGCAAACTATGATGTTGCCGGCTTGCGCATTTTAGATACTTCGCTGCGTTCCCGTGCGGGGGCAACAATTATCGCCATAACGCGCAATGGTTACACGGATTACAATCCTTCCCCTGAAACCATGCTATTTCCCGGAGACCGCGTAATTCTGTTCGGTGAGCAGTCGCAAATAAATCGTGCAAGGGCCATATTGGAGACGGAGTCGGATCAAAAAAGTGTGAAAAAATCCGAATTTAACCTATCCCAAGTTTGCATAGGGAACCACGAAGATTTCGTGGGTAAGATCTTGGGGCAAATAAAGTTGCGCAAAATATATGGGATAAGCGTAGTTGGCATACAGCGTGACTCCGAAAAGATTGTGGACATCACCGCAGAGACGGAATTACACCAGAATGACATTCTTTTGGTAACCGGCAATGAGCGTGACATTCAGGAACTGAAAACCAAACTGGGCATAGAGCAATCCCCATGAAAATAGCGGGTAGAGGCAAGCAAGCGAAATGTTGTAAAAAAGGCAGGAAAATTTTCGCATCGATTATATGCCTAATAGTTGGATTTTTATTGCTTACCGCCTTCGCCGATTTTCATCCGCAGCAAACAAAGCTGATAAGTACGGGCTTGAATAATGGTGCCATTCGGGAAAATCTAATCGGAGAATTCGGCGCCCATGGCACGTTTTATTTCATGCGCTACTTCGGATTGGCCTACTGGCTAATCCCTCTCTCGCTGATTTTTACCGGCTATATTCTGCTGTTCCCGAACGCACGCAGCTTAAATGGGGGGCGGGCACTGGCGATGATTCTCTTGATTCTCAGCGCGGCTGGGGTGTGTGAATTTGTGCAGCAGCGCATCATGAGCGCCGAAGGCTTCCTAAATTTTTCCCAAAACAAGTATTCAGGCGGACTGGGAGGCATTGCGGGAACGTACATTTTTTACTATTTCGCGGAACCAATTTTTGGAGAGATTGGCGGCATCGTGATCTTGCTGGCGGTTCTAATTTTGAGCCTAGTATATGTCCTGGCCAAAACCCCATCCCTGGACGGAGCGCTGGAACGTGAAATTGAAAAATATGGGTATTTCCGTGCGATAGTTTTAGGAAATATGGGGCGCCTACTGTTGCTCCTGCTTAGAACAATAAAACTCCTATTTAAGCTAGTATTTTGGTTATTTGCTGCAATTTTAAAAAAAAAATCGGCGAGCAGCCGCAAAAATCCCAATAAAAATGAGCAAAAATCGGGAAGGGGCACCGGCACTACTCCGAATGTGAAAGGGGCAAGTGGGGATTCGCCCATGGAGAAAAAGTCGGGGAACTATATTTTTCCAACCATCGATCTTTTGCAACAATCCTCGCGTATCCATAAAAATGGCGATGACCACGAAGCTGTTTCGGCGCAACTCGTGCAAACTTTGGCGCAATTCGGCATAGATGTGCACCCGGGGGAAGTTCACACTGGACCGGTGATAACCAGGTACGAAATAACCCCAGCTCCGGGGGTGCGCGTTGAAAAAATCCTGAACCTTGATAGGAATATCGCCCTCAATCTCAGGGCGGAGTCGGTTCGCATATTGGCTCCCGTGCCAGGTCGGGGCTGCGTGGGTGTGGAGTTGCCAAATAAGGCGCCCCAGATGGTATGTTTGCGGGAGATTTTGGAATCGCCGGACTGGGCACGGATGAAGGCGGACATCCCCATCGTTCTCGGCCGCGGCACAACCGGCGAGCCCATGCTGAATGACCTCGCCAAAATGCCCCACCTATTGATCGCCGGCTCCACCGGTTCGGGCAAGACCGTGTGCATCAATGCCATAATCGCCTCCCTCGTTTACCACGCTTCGCCGGACGACTTGCGTTTCATAATGGTTGATCCAAAAATTGTTGAGATGCAAGTATTTAACGACCTTCCTCACATGCTAATTCCCGTCGTAACGGACCCGAAAAAGGTGCCGAACGCGCTGAAATGGCTGATTAGTGAGATGGAGCGGCGGTACAAAATTTTTGCTCAAGTTGGTGTGCGCAACATCGCCGGGTTCAACGGCGGAATATTGCGCGATGCAGCGGAACAGGAAAAAGCCAAGGAACTCGAGCTTTCCCTATCTCCGGAAGAGCGCTTTGCGATCAATGACATGGCGGAGGCCGGCAGCGGTAAAGTGGAGGTCCCAAAAACGAAGATGGCCTACATCGTGTGTATTATAGATGAGCTCGCCGATTTGATGCTCGTCGCTCCGGCGGATATCGAAACCTGCGTCGCGCGGCTCGCCCAACTCGCCCGTGCAGCCGGCATTCACCTAATTCTCGCCACCCAGCGCCCATCGGTAAACGTCATAACGGGCATAATTAAGGCAAATTTGCCGAGCAGGATAGCATTCAAAGTGGCATCCAAGGTTGACAGCAGGACGATCTTGGACATGGGCGGAGCGGAGGCGCTACTCGGCCGCGGGGATATGCTCTTTCAGCCGCCGGGTGCCAGCGGGCTGCTGCGTGCACAGGGAGCTCTGGTTTCCGATGACGAAATCAACAATATCGTCCAATTTTTGAAGGAAAAGAACGGTCCGCCGAAGTACATGATGGATGTGCACGAGCAAATAGAAAATTTCGACGGGGATGGGGACGCTGAGTCGGAGGATTGGGAGGATGACATGATACCACAGGCCCTTGAGGTTTTGCGAGGTAGCGATAGGGCATCCACTTCCCTGCTGCAGCGCCGCTTGAAAATTGGCTATAATCGTGCGGCGAGAATCATGGAAGCCCTTGAAAAAAAGGGCCTCTCACTGGACCGCAACCTGCGCGATGGGGCAATGGATGAATAAATTTTAGCCCTGCACATTAAGCATTGAAATGTGCGCCCCATTGACTAAAAAGTCACCATGTACGATGTGATTCCAGCGATTGATTTGAAATCGGCTCCCAACGGCTCGCGCTTCTCCACGGTGGCCATGATTTTTGGTGTGGAGTGCAAAATTTCACCGAAAAATAATTCCGAATATTTGGACGTGAAGGTCGGCGACAAAACTTCGAATTTTTCCTGCAAAATATTCGGAAGCTCGCCCTTCTACAACTTTTTTAAAACAGCTAAGCAGGGGGCAATAATCATCCTCGAAGGCATAGTAAAGCAGTTTAATGGGGCATTTTCGCCGGACATATCCGTGGCTAAGGAATTATCAGCCAAGGAGATAAGCGATGGAAATTTCGAACAATTCCTGATTCCATGTGCCGAAGAGGGTCGGACAACATTAAAAGCTGCTTTGGACGGTGCGATAGGTACGATTGCCGACGAAACTTTGCGCAAAACGGTGGTTGGGGTTATCAGCGAGCTGGGGGATTGCTTTGAAATCAAGCCCGCCGGCACTATGATGCACCACGCTTACAAAAGCGGACTTCTCGAACACACCGTTCACGCGGTCAGGGCCGGTCAGGCACTGCTCCCCCTATACCCTTTTGTCGACCACGATTTGGCCATAGCCGGTCTAATTTTGCACGACGTCGGGAAAGTTGTGGAGTACGGCGACGAATTGGTGGCGCAGCGCACGAAAGCTGGGATTCTGCAGGGACACCTCGTCATCGGATACAAGATTGTGAGGCGCGTAGCGCTGCAAAAAAAATTGAGCGACGACTTGCTGGAACGCCTCGAGCACATACTGCTCAGCCACCACGATCTCCCCGAATTCGGTACCGTTGTGCGCCCGGCGACACCGGAAGCATTTTTCGTGGCACTGGTCGATAATTTAGATGCGAAGATGGGAATGGTGGAGCAACTTCTGAAGACCACGTCCCCGGCGAATGTGTTTTCCGAGAAACATTTCGGCTTGGACTCCCGAATCCTCGTCGAAAAAATTCTCCACGAATAATGGAAGAATCGTGGCGAGAGGCGCTCAACGGCGGGGTTTCCCTATGCGAACAATCGGAGGATGGCATAGTTGCCCTTGAGAAGCCTTGCGGGGTTCTATCGCATCCCAACGCCGAACTGCAATCCTCAAAATCTTCAATCCTCACCTGTAAATATTCGCTGAAATTTGAAAAATATTTGTTGGAGCCCACCAATTCCGCCGTTCACCTGCTAAATCGCTTGGATGCACCCGTTTCTGGACTAATTTTGGTGGCCTTGAACGAAAAAATCGCCGAGGCGGCAAGGGTAGCCTTTGAAAATCGGAGCGTCGAAAAAAAATATCTGGCCCTCCTCAAGGGGTACCTGCTCAGCGAAAGCGGCTGTTGGAAATCGAGCATGGCGAAGGTGGGGGGTAAAAATTGCGTTCGTGCGGCAAAATGTGGCAGCGTTTTGGCCCTAACAAAGTACCGCCTAATAAAAGAGTTACCCTGGAAAAATTTTACCCTTTCCCTGGTCGAGCTGCAGCCAATAACGGGACGTACCCATCAGCTGCGCCTGCACTGCTCCCAAAATCACGTGCCGATAATCGGCGACAAAACTTACGGAAATTTTAACTTTAACAGGCAATTTTATAAGCTAACCGGCGAAAATCGCCTTTTTTTACACTCAAACGAAGTATGCCTGCGCTACGAATTGGACGGATTATCAAAAATTTTTCGTGCCAAGTCGAAGTATCACTTCGCCGATTATTGCCCATCCCCATTAGCAAAATAATTTTATTTACACTCCCGTTACTTGGAGTATGCTGCGCACCATGGATTCTGGAAAAATTATGAAAAAATTTGCATTGTTCATTGCCGCAATGGCGCTATCCATCGGCTCGTTGTGCGCTGCCTACAAGCAGGAAGATATGCTCCTCTACGCACGCACAAAGCCGCTGAAGGGAGTGGTGCCGAAATTTATGCGTTTCGCCAAAGAAATTGTCGACGATAAATACTTTGAATCAAGCCTCCATGCCTTTGGGCTGATGCTTGGCCACCCAAATTACGAGGGATTTTCACAAAAAGAAGGGGCTGCAATGTTTCTCTTCGAAGGTGGTAGCAAAAAAAATATACTATTTGCGGCAAAGTTTGATAAAAACAGCCCAATAAAAGCCGATCTAATCAGGAAAGGCCTGGCGCTAAAGGACGTCAAAGGCTGGACTCTTATTACCTTCGATAGGGAAGCACTGGATGGCCTAACCAATGTCGATTGGATGCTGGATATAGCCGGCGGTGATGTGAAAAATGACATAGAAATATGCCCATCCGTCAATAAGTTGGTTGAAAATATGAACATCGATGTTTTCAAAAAAGAGATGGGACCGAGTTTTGGGGAGAAGATAGACAGGGTCGCTTTCCTGTTTTATACGATTAGGGATGAAATCGATGAGCTGCATAGGATATGCCTAGCTGGAAACTTTGATGGGCCGAAAACAACAATTTTGCTCCAATTGAAAGCGAAATTGGGGTCTGACATCGGTGCGCTATGGTCGGCGAAGGTGGGTGGTACCACGGAATTGCCGCAGCTAGTATTCGATGTTGAGCCCTACATTTCCCTGTTTGCGAACAGTAATGCGAAAGAAAATCGCACATTTACGGATAAATTAAATCACAAAATTTTGAAAAATTGCAGCTATTCGGACTTGGATGTCCTCCTGAAAAAAATAATGGAAAAATCTAAAAAGTTTGCCAACAAAGAAAACGGGCAAGGGATTTTCCACACTGTGCCCGATGGGGAAAATATGGGTGTGCTTGGGATCGTCGGTGGCAAATGTAGCGACGCCGACGTGAAGGCCATGATGGACTGCGACGCAAATTTGGAAGATTTAATTAGCCATTGCGTCGGCGACAGCGAGATAGCAAAACGCGTGTTGCTAAGTCCCAAATTTGAGCACAAGTCGCAGTATACATATAGAAAGGAAACGGTGCATTTCTACGGTTTGCCGTCCGGCAGCGAGGCTGACTCAAATGAAGAGAGCTATGCCTGTGCCTGCAACGGAAATTTTGTGATAGCTACTTCAAAGGCTTTAGTGGAAAAAGCCATCGACAATATTTTGGACAATGAAACGCGGATATCACTGAAGGAAGGCCACCTGTGCCAAGCTTCTATCAACCTTAGGCAAATTGCCAATGGCTTGCTCAGTGAAAATGGCAGTTCCTCCAGCCATAGCCTCGGCGACATGAAGCCCGTTGACATGGAGATCATCTGTGGAAATAATGCGCAAACGATCCGCGTCACCTTTGACAACGTATCTTTTAGGGAATTTGGGAAAATTTTAGTATCATCCGATTCGAACGCGGAAACTTCAAAGGAAGAATTGAGTTCCGAAAAAGATGAAACGGCAAACCAAAATCAAAACTTAGACCAAGATTAAAAAATTATGGGAAATTTTTTCATGAAATTACTGGGATTTTTGCTGGCCCCCCTATTCTGGCTATTCCGCAAAGTGGCCAAGCTTACCATAATCCTAGCAATCATTTTGCTGATCGTGCTAGCCAGCGGCAATTATTGGTTGCCGTGGGTAGCCAAGTGGCAGATAAAATCCAGGACCGGGTTCGGTGCGGACGTTGAATCATCGGTGGGGTCACTTTTTAGGGGGTGCGTTAATTTTCACAACTTTAGCATATCAAATCCGAAGGATGCATTCGAAAGCCATAGATTTATCACATTCAATGAAATGGCCACCGATGTCCGGTTGCGTTCCATGCTCACGGGCAAGATTGTGCTAGAAAATGTCGTGCTTGACATAGGCAGCGTAACTTTGGTTAAAAATGTAAATGGGATGTATAATTTGCAGCTCTTTGCCAAAAATATATCGGGCATGAATCGGGAAACACCTTCCATTAAAACGGATGGCAATAAATTCAGTGACCAAAATGCTTTTCGGGAGAAAATTTCTCCAAAAATACACCTGAGTAAGGTGACATTTGCCATAGGTAGCGTAAAAGTTATCGACGAAGCCGATAGGGGAAACGCTAAGGAATATTCCCTGAACTATCGCCGTGAATTTACGAATATCGATGACATTGATTCGATAATCAAACCCCTCGTGGCCGACCTAAGTAAGTATGGGCTATCCATTTTCGTACAAACGGCCTTCGATTCCGTGTTGCACATCCCCGGCCTCGAAAAAATAGCGGAGGGCATAATCAAGGTAAAGGATGTATCCAAGGACGTGGTCAAGGACGTTGAAGGCGGCATTAAAGGCCTATTTAAGAAAGGGAATTTCACTAAAAAATCGAAATAAATTCCTTCCCAACCTGCGCAACTTCCCCTTTCAAACCTTTTAAAGATCAAGTTTAAAAGCTGGGAATTAGGCTTTGTGCTGTAAGCTAGTCAGTTGTCAAATTTCGCCGCCGTGGCGGAATTATTTCTAGGCATGGAAATTTTTGTATTTTTGGTGGCAAACTTCTTTTTGGCATGAAAATTGCTATATTAAATTGGCATAAGAGGTTTAAAAATATGAGTGCAAATAGAAAATCTGGAAAGGTATTGGGAATTGACCTTGGCACGACGAATTCCTGCATGGCTGTGATGGAAGGCGGCGAGGCCGTCGTAATCCCGAATGCGGAGGGAGCGCGGACCACACCGTCCATCGTAGCTTTCACTAGGTCCGGCGAACGTCTGGTTGGCCAGGCGGCTAAGCGGCAAGCGGTCACAAATCCGCAAAATACCGTGTTTTCAGCGAAGAGGTTAATTGGGCATAGGTACGGCGAAATTCAGCAGTTGGCCAAAAACATGCCCTTCAAGGTAGTGGAGGGAAAGAATGGGGATGCCTGGATCGAATGCGAGTGCGGCGGCCAGAGGGAGCAGTTTTCTCCGGAACAAATCGCCTCCATGGTGCTCGCCAAACTGAAGGCCGATGCGGAGACATATCTCGGCGAAACCATAACTCAAGCTGTCATCACCGTTCCCGCTTATTTTAATGATGCGCAGCGGCAAGCAACAAAGGATGCTGGGAAGATCGCGGGGCTGGAAGTTTTGCGCATAATCAATGAGCCTACGGCGGCTTCCCTTGCCTATGGCCTCGATAGGAAGAAAGACGAGAAAATCGCAGTATATGACCTCGGTGGCGGTACTTTCGATATTTCCATTTTGGAAATCGGTGACGGAGTTTTCGAAGTTAAAGCCACGAATGGCGATACCTTGCTTGGCGGCGATGATTGGGACTCGCGGGTAATAAACTGGTTGGCAGACGAGTTTCAAAGGGAAAATTCCATCGACCTGCGCAGGGACCCCATGGCTGCCCAGCGGTTGAAAGAAGAGGCGGAAAAAGCAAAGATCGCCCTGTCGTCATCCCAGCAAGTGGACATCAACTTGCCCTTCATAACCGCCGATGCCAACGGTCCAAAACACTTGAACGTTACCCTGACTCGCTCGAAGCTGGAACAGCTGTGCGATGATTTGTATGAGCGCACAATTAAGCCCTGCAAGGACTGCCTAAAGGATGCCGACATCTCCGTTTCGGACATATGCGAGCTGGTACTGGTGGGGGGCATGACCCGTTCGCCGCGCGTCGTCGAGATTGCCAAAAATTTCGCGGGCAAAACGCCCCACCAAGGGGTAAATCCGGATGAAGTCGTCGCCATCGGGGCGGCCATACAGGGCGGCGTGCTGAAGGGCGAAGTGACGGATATTTTGCTGTTAGATGTCACCCCATTGACACTGGGTATCGAGACCGCTGGCGGCATATCCACGCCGATGATCGAGCGCAATACGACAATTCCGACTAGAAAAACTCAAACTTTTTCCACCTACGCCGAGAATCAAACCGCCGTGGATGTGCACGTGCTGCAGGGGGAGCGCCCCATGGCGCGCGATAACAAAACTTTGGGCATGTTCCGCTTGGATGGCATCCCATTGGCACCACGCGGGATTCCACAGATAGAAGTGACCTTCGACATCGATGCCAATGGCATTTTGCACGTCACGGCAAAGGACAAGGGCACGGGCAAGGACCAGAAAATCACCATAACGGGTGCTTCCGGGCTATCCGATGAGGAGATCGAAAAGCTGCGCAAAGATGCCGAAAAGCATGCCGAAGAAGATAAAAAGCAAAAGGAAAAAATCGAAGCCCGGAACCAGTTGGACCAGTTCATATACCAAACCGGCAAGCAGCTCAAGGAGCTCGGTGAAAATTTGTCAGATGATAGGAAAAAGGAGCTTGAAAACGCAATCTCCGATGCGAAAAAAGTGTTCGACAACGAGGGTGCAAGCATCGAAGAGGTAAATTCTGCGCGCGAAAGCTTGACTGCGAAGTTCCAAAGCATGGCGCAAGAGCTATATTCGCAGGCTGCACAGCGGGAACAAGTCTCTGAAAATCAAGGAGATGATTCCGATGCTACGCAAAGTGCGAAAAATGATGACAATGTTGTTGACGCGGATTTTGAAGTTGTCGATGATGACAAAAAATAGAACTTGAATAAAAGGAAATTAAGCTTATGAAGAGAAAAATTAAACCGTTAGGAAATCGCGTTCTCGTCAAGAAGATTGAAGAACCGGAACAGATTAAAGGTGGAATCATCATCCCCGATGCTGCCAAAGAAGCCTCGCAGGAAGCCGAAGTTATTGCCGTTGGATCCGGAAGGAACGATGAGGGCAAGGTCATCGAGTTCGAAATCAAGGTTGGCGATCGTGTTTTGGTGAGCAAGTATGGTGGAACGGAGGTCAAGGAAGGTGATGAGACCCTTGTGATCTTCCGGCAGGACGATATTTTGGCGGTTATTGGTTAATTGAAACTTGAGGAAATTTATTATGGCTAAACAATTAATATTTGATGAGCAGGCGCGGAAGAGCGTACTATCGGGCGTCGCCCAGCTGACCGAGGCAGTCAAGGTTACTCTCGGGCCAAAGGGGCGTAACGTTATTATTGATAAGAAGTTCGGTGCTCCGATCGTTACTAAAGATGGTGTCACCGTTGCAAAGGAAGTGGAGCTGAAGTGTCCCTTTGAGAACATGGGCGCGCAGATGGTCAAGGAAGTTGCTTCCAAGACATCGGACAGCGCCGGTGACGGTACCACAACGGCCACGATTCTGGCGGAGGCGATCTACCGCGAGGGTTTGAAAAATGTTGCTGCGGGGGCAAACCCAATTTTTATCAAGCGCGGCATCGATAAAGCTGTTGCCGTCGCCATCGACGAATTGAAAAGGACTTCCAAGAGGGTGGAAGGTGATGAAATTCGCCAAGTTGCGATAGTTTCAGCCAATTGGGACAATGAAATCGGGCAAATTATTGCCGAGGCCATGGAGCGCGTCGGCAAGGATGGCACGATCACCGTCGAGGAAGCTAAAACAATCGAAACTTCCCTCGATGTGGTGGAGGGCATGCAGTTCGACAAGGGGTACTTGAGTCCATATTTTGTCAACAATCCCGACAACATGGAGTGTATTTTGCAGGGCGCCTATGTTCTTATTTTTGAGAAAAAGATCTCGAATTTGAACGATTTGCTGCCGACATTGCAGAGCGTTGCACAGTCCGGCAAGCCCCTGATGATCATTGCGGAAGATGTTGAAGGTGAAGCACTTGCAACATTAGTTGTCAATAAATTGCGCGGCACTCTCAATGTGTGTGCTGTGAAGGCCCCAGGGTTTGGGGATCGGAGGAAGTCCATGCTCGAAGATATCGCCATTTTGACGGGCGGCAAGTTTATTTCCGAGGATCTCGGCATCAAGCTGGAGAACATTACGCTCGGTGATCTCGGCCAGGCGAAACGCATAGCCGTCGACAAGGATAGCACGACAATCGTTGAGGGCAGTGGCTCAAAGAGCGACATCGATGCTAGGATCAAGCTCATTCGGAGGCAAATCGAGGAGACCACTTCCGATTATGATCGCGAAAAATTGCAGGAACGCCTAGCGAAACTCGCCGGTGGAGTGGCGGTTATAAGCATAGGTGCTGCTACCGAGCCGGAGATGAAGGAGAAAAAGGACCGCGTCGACGATGCTTTGCACGCTACCCGTGCCGCCGTTGAAGAGGGCATTTCCGTTGGCGGCGGTGTCGCTCTTCTACGCACACACAAGGCCATTACTATCCTTGAACTTAGCGGTGACGAAGCCATCGGTGTCGACATTGTTCGCCGTGCAATTGAGGCTCCGCTGCGCCAACTTTGCCAAAATGCGGGCGTCGAAGGGTCCCTAGTTGTTCAGGAAGTACTCCGCGGGGAAGGTTCTTTCGGTTACAATGTGGCGACGGGCAAGTTCGAAGATCTGATGAAAGCCGGCGTGGTCGACCCCACAAAGGTTACGCGTTCGGCGCTGCAAAATGCCGCTTCCGTGGCTGGCTTGCTCCTCACAACTGAGTGCATGATTACGGATTTACCCGAAGAAAAGTGTGATTGCAAAGCACCGGGTATGGGCGGAATGGACGGCATGATGTAGTTTTTTTTTAGCATTCATTCATTCATACTATGCGCCTCCTCAGGAGGCGCTCCTATTTAAGCTTTGGGAAATTTTTTCTATCTGAACCTGCGAAAAAACGAAATCACCCGGAAACGGGTATAATTTCCGGTTGCTTCGCTATGGGGTCATATATCACAAAAACCCTATTTCCGTCCTGATCCAACGCCGCTTTCCTGGCGACACTATGACCGTTCAAGGTCCTTCTAGACTCCAACATTATCCCGTTTTCAAATGTTTTTTCCCAAACGCTGTTTGATGTTCCTTCCATAGATTCTCGAGTGAGTGGAGTCGCTATTCGAGCGATCCCCGAAAGGCGCTCGCTGAGACTCAAACTGCTTACGTAAAACCCAAGGGAGCCGGCTTTAGCTAGAAGATTTCCCATAAGAGTCAGGGCGCATGATCCGACAAAGTCATGAATCGGTCGCATTGACAATAAGCGGGGAGCTTTTATCGTTCCAGACATAGAAAAAACTTCCCTTATCGCACACATCCGTTCAAATGCGCGCAATAATTCTTTTTGGCAGTTTTCCAGGGTCGCTTTTTTCACATCCTCACCTGAATCGCTGTTTATTACTTCGTCTATTTGCTTTTTTACATTGCTGATGGTGCTTTGGCATTGCCCTATGCGCCTTTCCACTTCTTCCTTTATCGTTGGGGCATCCCGCCAACTGTGGCTGGAAAATGCAGGATTCGACAATTTTTCATCACCAGCCCTTTCTTGCAATTTCTCCCGAATCTTCTCGATTTCCATATTAATGGCACTACTTAGGAGCTGGACATTGCCAACAAATGCTGTAGATAGTGCGGAAAACATGCTAGCAGCAACGCAAGTATTTAAGTAATTTTGCTCAAAATTTTGTTGCACATCAAAGTAGGTAGTGCAGCTACCCAATGAGTCAATTCCGCTAGTTTCGTTTAAAAATGCTTTTGCAAAACTCTCCCCATAGGAGAGTATGCCAAACATCGTAGATATCGCAAGTAAGTCGTTTTCAGTTTTAGGATCATTTCCGCTGTATCCTCTCAATATTTCAATGACCTTAGATTGCTCGGCTTCCTCCAGCTTGCGAAAATTTTCAATCGCAGCTCCAAAAACATTGGGAGGTAATATTTGGCGATAGCTTGCAGGGTCACCTTCTTTACACAGGGCAGTACCAACGAGTTCCTTAAACGATTCAAGTTCTGCCGGGATATCGGGAGGCAAGTTTATCTCAAGGTTACTTGGTCGTTCGATATGTCTCACACTTCGAGATGAACCAACATTTTCATTCTGAGTTACATTTTCTGTTTCTCTCACCCCAAGTATTCTTAAGATCACATCAGTGACTATAGGAGAAAGCACTGATTCTGCTTGCCTAATCGCTTGAGATGGCCTTTTTTCCTCTAAAGTAGGCTGTTCCACATATCCCGCCTGTGCGCGTTCTACCCCATTTCCCATGGGCCAGCATGCTATCCTTTTTTTAAGAAAAGTCACTGTAATTTTTACAAATATTTTATACTTGCGTGCGACTAAAAAGTCCTTTATACTTGCCTCTGTTTTCCTAAGTGAAAGTTTTATGGGTAAAAAGAAAGTTTTATGGATAATAATTTACAAATTAGGCGTGCCGTTGGATGTCTTTTGCACATCTCTTCTTTGCCAAGTGAGCAGGGCATTGGATGCTTCGATGACCATGCGAGGCAATTTGTCGATTTCCTAGAATCCTGCGCCATGTCCTATTGGCAGGTGTGTCCGTTTACGCCAACGGCAACGGGCGATTCTCCCTATCAAGGGGTTTCCGCATTCGCCGGAAATAGTTTTTTTATCAATCTGCGGAAGTTTGTCGAGGAAAAGTACTTGAGGTGGGGAGACATTGAACCGCTGAAAGATTTTAATCGAACAAAGACGGACTATGGTGCCCTATGCAACGCATATTGGCCGCTATTTACAAAAGCTTACAAGAATTTTTTGCTGCGCACGGGCAATTGTAAAATTTTTCAAAAATTTTGCCAAAATGAGGCGTATTGGCTCGATGACTACGCGCTGTTCATGGCACTAAAATCAAAATTTCACAACCAAGAATGGGCAAAATGGCCAAAGGAGTTCAGGACCCCAAGGCTAGCCAGGAAGAATTTAAAAATTTTCCCGCAAATCAAAAACGACATCGAATTGCATAAATTCCTCCAATGGAAATTTTCGGAACAATGGGCGGAAATTAGGCACTATGCCCACGAAAAAGGCGTAAAAATAATAGGGGACATACCAATTTTTGTCGGTCTGGACAGCGTCGATGTGTGGGCAAATCGCTGGCTATTCAAGGTCAAAAAAAGCGGCGAACTAGCCGCCATGGCTGGTGTGCCGCCCGACGCCTTCTCCGAGGATGGCCAACTGTGGGGCAATCCTGTTTTTAACTGGAGGCATCTGGCTATCACCGGGTATAAGTGGTGGCTGAATAGGCTGAAGAGGAATTTTGACCTATTTGACATCGTTCGCCTGGACCATTTTCGCGGCTTTCAAGCGACGTGGGAGGTTGATGCTTCCAGTAGGATTGCCGCCAATGGCAAGTGGGTGCCAGCCGCCGGTATGAAATTTTTCACAAAAGTTGGAAAATTTTTTCCAGCGTCACGATTCATTGCGGAAGATTTGGGTTGCATTGATGAAAAAACCAGACAAGTGCTCACCCAGGCGGGCTTTCCTGGGATGAATGTCCTGCACTTCGCCTTCGATGGGCAGAGAAATAATAAATATTTACCGCATTTTCATGAGAAAAACAGCGTGCTTTACCTTGGGACGCACGACAATGATACTACCAGCGGATGGTTCGAGTCGCTGCCGACGAAGGACTGTGTCCGTGAATATTTGCGCTCAACTTGCTCAGATGTTACCTGGGATTTAATAAAAAAATCCTTCGAATCGGTGTCAAATTTGCTCCTGCTCACCATGCAGGATATTTTGAATCTCGGCTCGGAAGCGAGGATGAATATCCCCGGCACGGCATCGGGAAATTGGACATGGCGGATGGTTACGCAACAAGTCGACACGCTGAAACAATACGGCACTGACAAGTACTTGCGCCACCTTGCAGAGGTATATGGCCGGGCTAGTGTTCCCCAGGGGGAGAATTCTTCAGGCAAAAATCAGGTTTAAAAAATTCATCTTGCAGCTTCGTTTCGAAATCGAAATCAACGATGATTACCTTTGTGCGCTCCCGCGTGCGGCCGTCGAGAAATTCCAACGCCTTTGGCAGCCAATGATCGCCTCGTTTACGCAGGCTTAGCACCCGCTGCCGGGATAAAAATTTTTGCCCGTCCCCGAGGTAATCAATTTCCAGAATTTGCCAAAATGCAGAATCGATCGATACTTTGGCGAATTTCACAGTGGGACCGGCGGAGCTATTTTCAGTGGCAATGATAAATTGCTGAGTTGTGCGTCCGCAAATTTTTTTCGGTCCACAATACTTAAAGCGGCAATTTTTATTCAAAAATGGCAGCAATAAGTCATTGGGGGTGTACAAACTTCCTGGGATAAAAGGCTCATCGGAGTTGAAGTTTTTCACGAAATTTGTCCCTATGGCACCGTTTTTCAGGAGAAATTTTCGACGGTTTCCAGCTTCGTCCGTGATTTCAACGTAATAGCTTGAATTTCCACCTGTCCGGTGATGCAAAATTACACCCTCCCCACGGAAGCAGCCATGCTGCTTCGAAGATGTCTCAATTTTTATGCAAAATATGAAATCCCCACCGCCGCGATTTTGTAAAAATTTTTCAAAAAACATCCCAGCTTCACCGTCCGATAGGAAGCGCATGTCACCATTGCTATCCGTGGGGGCACATTCAACTTTTAGAAAAAAGCAAACCCAGAAAATGACCTGCCAAAATGATTTTTTCACTTTTCGACGATTTCTGCGAATGTTGGCAGCCTACCCCCGCCGGCTCCGTGATTTTTTCGAGAAACATAGGTCATTGACAGCAGCAATGCGGTGATAAAAAATATGGCAATTCCGTAAATTGTCCACTTGGTGAGCACTCTCGTTGTTTCGCCTCCAAACGCGGATTCCGCTGCGCCGCTACCGAGGGCAGACCCCAAACCGCTATTACTGCTCGGCCGCTGCATTAAAATCACCAGCACGATGAATCCACTTGCGCAAACTAAAACAAAGGTCAAAAAAAAGATCCAAAAAGAATACATATTTTCACCCTGGCAAGACAACGCCCAAATGCAAGAAAATTTACCCCCCACCTAAAAATCTATCTTTTCAAGCCGGTAATAAATAATCTGCAATCACTTTTTTTGCTTTCGCAGAGGCGCTGCAAGCATCGGTTTTTCTACTCATCTCCGTCCCGGTTCCAACAATATAATATAGTAGGTACTGATTATGGCACTGATTATATTTACCATTGGCAAATTCGCTGAGCTCAGCGCCTTCCATTCGCCGCAACTCACGGCAGCCCATTCCCTCTATTTTTTTCCACCTTGTTTTACAGCTTGCGGATAAAATTTGCTTTGCGCATGATTTTTGTTGAAACTTTACCAAACTTTATCCAGGGTTCTTCCATGTTCCCCGATGATAGCTTAGAAAATCTACTCTCCCGATTCAAGGGATTGGTGGCAAAGTTTTTTTACAAAACCGAAACTTACTTATACCTTTCGCCCGCTGACTGCCTCGGGCCGATTTGCATCGCCTGTTCCGGAGGCAGTGATTCCGTGTTTTTGACGCTGATTTTCCGCGCATTTTTCGGCACCCATTTCTACCATTCCCGAGGTGCGTCCATACTCCACTTGAACCACAATTTGCGCGGAGAGGAATCGTTCCAGGACGCTGAATTCGTTAAAAAATTTGCCAAATATTTGGGGTTAAACTTCATGGGGGGGACACTCAATGAGCCTCCCGACAAATTATCCGAAGCGAAGTTGCGGGACATGCGCTACGAGTTTTTTTCCAGGCAAATGCGGGCAATTGGCTCAAAGGTCTTGCTACTCGGGCAGCAGCAAAATGATGCAGCTGAAACTCTAATCATGCGCCTGACACGGGCCAGTGGCATTGAAGGGCTTTCCGCCCCGCGGGAAGTGCACCAATTCGCCGATGGGACAATCAGGCTGCGCCCCCTTTTGGGCATAAAAAAATCAGAAATTGAGGCGATTTTGAAGCAATGTGGCATGGAATGGAGGGTCGATTCCAGTAATTTATCGTGCAATTATTTCAGAAATGTAATTCGAAATGTCGTCCTGCCCGAACTTCAGAAGGCTGTCCCACAATACGACATCGTTGCAAATATAGCAGCGAGCCACCGGGCAATCACTGAAGCCTGCGATTGCATCGAGGAAATTGCTTCCTACGGCGCAATGGCGGATTCCGCCGATGGCCTGAACACTGGGGAGCTAAATTGCATGCCAACCTCAATTGTGAGGTATATTCTACATAAGTGGCTGTGTAAAAAACGCATCGAGCTTAGGAGGGGGGAATTTGAAAATTTATTGGATGCTGTCAGAGGGATTAGCCGCGCATGCGATGGCACCGTGCGAATAAATGCGGTGCACGGCGACGGAGTAGTCCTGTCGCGGGGGAGACTGATGACAATTGGCGATTTTGAAAACAGAAAGCAAGGGAAGGCTAACTTTACTTTCGATAACTGGGTCGGAGGCTCGCTCTTCCTACCAAATGGCAAGACCCTATCCCAAAAATCGTACAGAATTAAGAATAGAAACGCTTTCCTGGGCTGCAATTCCGATGGGGAGGCATGCGTCGAACTTGCGCAGGGAGAAACCTTGAGTGTGCGCACCTTTGATCCAAACTTCAATTACGTTGCATTTGGCCATGGATCTCAAAAAAAATTGTGCAAAATTCTCGGAAAGGAGACAAGGTGCTATCTCGGCAAGCCGATGGTGCTGTGCGGCGATCGCGCCTGTTGGGTACCGGGGTTAGCGGTATCGGAATTGTTCAAAATAAAAGGAGACGGGGAGCATGCTCTGTTGTTGACTTATTCCTAGCCGGTGTTACTAAAAGCGCAGGATTATTCGTTTTTATCATGGCACGGAAAAAAAATAACATGAAATTTGCTTTGCAAATGCGTGTTCTTGGGGTGTGGTTGATTCTAATTTTGGCCATATTCTCGCTGTGGAGCATATATAACCCTGAGTCGGGGCCCCAAATTAGAGCCAATTGGTCAATCTCGAAAGTCCTGGAAGCGTCCGAAAAAAATATCATAATTTCTGGGGCCGTGCAATCGCTACCCGCTAACGGTCCGGAGTGGTACAAATTGTACGGCGAAGCAAAGTTGGATAAGCCCGTAAAGTTGCCCAATGGCCAAATACAGGATAGCATCGGATTTGAAGCATCGGGGAGACTGACGGACGACCGCTATAATCAGCTGCTAAAATCCTCGGCGATTTGGCGAGAAAAGCCGTCGTCGAAGCTGTGGACAGAAGTTTTGGTTAGCGTGTTACCGGTTCTAATAATATTTGTGGTCATTTATCTTTTCATTGGGCGGCAGATACGGGGTGCCGGCAGAACGGCGATGAGCTTTGGAAAAAGTCGTGCAAAATTACTCACCGAGGAGAAAAAAAAGGTGACATTCGCCGACGTTGCCGGATGCGACGAGGCAAAGGAGGAGGTTTCGGAAATCGTCGATTTCTTGAAAAATCCAGAAAAATTTAACGAGATTGGTGGGCGCATCCCCAAGGGTTGCCTGATGTTTGGCCCCCCAGGGACGGGCAAAACCTTGCTGGCAAAAGCAGTTGCGGGGGAAGCGGATGTGCCGTTTTTCAGCATAAGCGGGTCCGATTTCGTTGAAATGTTTGTGGGTGTGGGGGCGTCTCGCGTGCGGGATCTGTTTGACCAGGGGCGAAAAAATGCGCCCTGCATACTATTTGTTGATGAAATCGACGCCGTTGGACGACACCGCGGAGCGGGGCTTGGTGGCGGCAATGACGAGCGCGAGCAAACATTGAATTCCCTTCTCGTTGAAATGGATGGCTTCGATGGTCGGGAGGGGGTCATAATGATTGCGGCAACGAATCGGCCCGATGTGCTCGATCCTGCCCTATTGCGGCCCGGACGCTTCGACCGCCAAATCGTCATTGATTTGCCGGACTTGCGCGGCCGAGAGGAGATACTAAAAGTTCATGCAAAAAAAATCAAGCTGGATGAAACGGTGAACCTAACCGATGTTGCTCGCAATACGTCGGGGTTTTCCGGCGCCGATTTGGAAAACCTCCTAAACGAATCAGCTTTGGCCGCCGCCCGTGCTAACAAAAGAAACGTTTCCAGCTTTGACATCGATGAGGCCCGCGATAAAATTTCATATGGCCGCGAACGCAAAAAAGTGATGGATGACAAGGATAAAAAAGTAACAGCTTACCACGAAGCTGGCCATGCAATCGTTCAAGTCATCGTCGATGATGGAAATTTGCCCGTTCACAAGGTGACCATCCTCCCGCGCGGACAAAGTTTAGGTATGACGATGATGAAGCCAACAAAGGATATATTGAACCAATCCAAGAAAAATTTACTGGCCGAAATTTGCTGCTCCATGGGCGGGCGCGTTGCCGAAGAACTGGTTTTTGGGGAGATCACCACGGGGGCGTCCTGCGACATCAAACAGGCAACAAAAACGGCGCGTAAAATGGTGTGCGATTGGGGAATGAGCCCGCTTGGGCCGGTCGCCTATGGGGAAAATCAGGACCACATCTTCCTCGGCCGCGAAATCTCGCGGACTCAAAATTATAGCGAACAAACCGCCCTCAAGATCGATTCCGAAATCCTCTCCATCGTTGAATCAGAATATAGGCGGGCGCAAACGATACTGCTGGAAAAGAGGGCTTTACTGGATAAGTTATCCGATGCCCTGCTGCAGTACGAAACCATAGAAGGGGCGAGCGTCTATGAGCTCGTTGAGCATGGCGACTTCATAAGCCCGCTGGAAGTTCGCCGAGAAGTGGCCAAAATCGAGGAACCCAATGAAGCTCCTAGTAGAACCAGGCGAAAAAAATCAAAGAATGATGGCAATGGCGATGGTAAAATTGTCATAGGGCACGGGGAGCCAAGCACAGTTAAAGGATAGATAAATGGACGACGATAGGAAAAAATGTTCGGATGATGCCAATTTGTTCGAAGACATAAAGCAGCAGTTCCACGATATTTTCTGCTCATCCACAGGAAAATTCAATGCCATGCCGGTGTTCGTCGAAGACAAATCGGCGGCGCATGGACAGGATGAAAATAAGGCGGAAGATGAGGCCAAAAAATTCGTCGAAAAGATACGCGCATTTAGCATGAAACCGCGAGAAATAAAGGATTATCTCGATCGATTTGTCATCAAACAACGGGAAGCAAAAAAGGTTTTGGCAGTTGCCATTTGCGACCATTATAACCACGTTAAGCAGTCCCTGGGTAGCGAAAATTCTCCGGAAAGGGAGTATAATAAGCAAAATGTTTTGCTGCTGGGCCCAACCGGCGTGGGGAAAACTTACCTCATAAAAAATGTCGCGAAACTGATTGGCGTTCCCTTTGTGAAGGTTGACGCCACTAAATTTTCCGAAACCGGCTACGTTGGCAGTGATGTGGATGAGATGATTCGCGACCTTGTGAAGTCAGCAAATGGCAATGTGGAAATAGCGCGCTACGGCATAGTATTCATCGACGAAATCGATAAAATTGCGAGCAGTGCCGGCATGGAGGGACGGGATATTTCCGGACGTGGCGTGCAAATCAACCTGCTGAAGCTTATGGAAGAGAGCGATGTCAGCCTGTTCAGTCAGACGGACGTGATGTCACAGATAAAGGCGGCCATGAGCATGGGGAGCGGCAGTAAGGTCACCACAATCAACACGAAACACATACTATTCATCGCCAGTGGGGCCTTCGATAAGCTGCCCGACATAATCAAAACCCGCATCGGAATACGCAATATCGGCTTTAATTCGCGTATTACAAAGGAAAGTGATGATTCCTACGAAATTTTGAAACAGGTTTCAACCGCCGATTTTATCAAATTTGGCTTTGAACCCGAGTTCATCGGGCGCTTACCGGTACGAGTTGCTTGTGAATCGTTGAAAGCAAATGATTTACGCGACATCTTGACATCATCGGAGGGCTCGATTCTTAGGCAATACATCGATGACTTTGCCGGCTATGGCATCAACCTATCCGTTTGCGAGGAAGCCATAGATAAAGTTGCTAAGCTTGCAGCGGAGGAAAAAACTGGCGCCCGGGGATTGCTAACCATTCTGGAGCGCCTGTTTCGAGACTTCAAATTTGAACTGCCATCGACAAGTGTGAATGAGCTGAAAATAACGGATTCATGCGTGGATAATCCCGAAGCTGAGCTGAAAAAGATCCTAGAAAAATGCCCCTAATTCCGAGAAAACTGCATTCCTTCCAGGAGGCATGTGCGCTCCGCGAGCAACTGCGCGATGCGGGCAAGCGTGTGGTATTGACCAATGGGTGCTTCGATTTGCTGCACTTTGGCCACGTGCACTCCCTCGAAAGCGCTGCCAAAGAGGGCGATTCCCTATGGATAGCACTAAATTCGGATGGAAGCATTAGGCGCTTGAAAGGAAATTCTCGACCAATCTTTTCCGAACTCAACCGAGCCTATATTTTATCGGCTTTGGAATGCGTAGCAGGCCTATTTATTTTCAAGGACGGGCACCTCGCTTCCGAAATCCTGCTTTTCAAGCCTGACATTTACGTAAAATCGGGGGATTACGACCTGGAAAAACTTGATAAGAGGGAGCTCCACGCCCTCCAAAGTGTGCATGCTGAAATAAAATTTATGCCTTTTATCGAAGGTGTAAGCACTTCATTCATAATATCTTCCATAAAAGCACGTTGAGCCTTATCCTGGGTAACCCCAGGCAAAGTTTGAAGTGAAAAGCTAGCTTCAAATGAAAAATTATCAGCCAATGGTATAAAATAAAATTTTTTGCTTGCTTTTTAAAAAAAGTGTCCATTTAAAAAATCATGAACCTTTTAGAAAGAACATCTCCCGCAATGCCAAGGAGTAACGCCATGGCATTTCATGCAACCCCAGCGCCGCAAAGCGGTACAGCTTCAATGCGTCAAAGCATAGCTTTGCAAGCTATTCCAACACTGGCAAGTCCAATTGCAGATAGATCTCTGGCAAAGAGGTTCGCCAGTGTGGTTAATGGCAAATCGGTATCGAGCCTAATTAGTGACGGAGTCGAGCATAGGGAAGCCTTTGGTAGGGTGGCAGTGGCTTTGCGACGAGTTGTTCGAGATATAAACAAAAGAGAGAGAGAGGCACGCACGGATTTGAATTTTTATGCGTTTATAAAATCGAATTTGACAAGCTTGGTGAATTCTTTAGGGGAGCTAAGTCCGGAGGAACAAGCAGCAGTATGTACAGCGAAATTTAGCGGTAATCAAACCTTTCCGATGCTTGTGGCCCAGCATGCTTTAGGAGCTACAGGAGGGCTTTTGGATGCAATTAGTGGCCTGGATGCAGGGACTCGAGCAAAGATATTTACGGCGAGGGATAGTAGTAATCAAACCTTTCCAATGCATGTAGCCCAGGGCGCCCAAGAGCACACCCCAGAGGTTATTGAAAAGTTTTTGAATGCAATTAGTGGCCTGGACGCAAATACTCAAGCGAAGGTACTCACGGCGAAGGGTAATAGTAACCAAACTCTTGCGATACTTATAGTCCAGCATGCCCAAGGGACTGTTGGAAGGCTTTTGAATATAATTAGTGGCTTGGATGAAGATACTCAGACGGAGGTATTCAGGGCGAGGGATAGTAGTAGGCGGACCCTTTCGATGCTGGTGGTTCAATACGCTCCAGGAGATACTGAAGCACTTTTGGATGTGATTAGTGGCTTGAATGCAAGGACTCGAGCGAAGGTATTCACGGCGAGGGATAATGGTAAGCGAACTCTTGCGACGCTGATGGCCAGACGTGCTCCAGGAGTTACTGGAAAGCTTTTGGATATGATTGGTAACTTGAGCGAGAGTACTCAGACGAAGGTATTCACGACGAAGGATGAGTACGGAGGGACCTTACCGATATACATAGCTCAGTGCACTCCAGGGGCTATTGGAAGGCTTTTGGATATGGTTAGTGGCTCAGATGAAAGTACTTGGGTAAGAGTATTAACGGCGCATATGCGCCGTGGTGTTAACTTGGCCCTCTCGAGGTGTGAATGTGGGGTGCCCTTCTCGAT
The DNA here is from genome assembly GCA_031266345.1 of Puniceicoccales bacterium. GTDB lineage: Bacteria > Verrucomicrobiota > Verrucomicrobiia > Opitutales > JAIRKQ01 > JAIDVZ01. The sequence continues at coordinate 25,889 of JAISBD010000017.1, forward strand.
GTGTGTGACCAGATGCGCTCCAGGAGTTACTGGAAAGCTTTTGGATATGATTGGTGGCTTGGATGAAAATGCTCTGGAAAAAGTATTCACGGCACATGATGATGCTAGGGAAACCTTACCAATGCACATAGCTCAGTACGCTCCAGAGGCTATTGAAAAGCTTTTGGACATGATTAGTTGCTTGGATGAAAGTACTCGAGTAAAAGTATTAACGGCGCAGAATGCTGCTATTGGGTGGACCCTCCCGATGTACGTAGCCCAGCACACTCCAAAGGCTACGGGCAAGCTTTTGCAGGTAATTAATGGCTTGAATGGAGATGCTCGAGCAAAAGTATTCGCGGCGCGAAGTAAGGAGAATTGGGGTTTTTCGCTGATTATGAATCGGCATACTTTAGGTAGCATGGGGCGGATTTGGAGTGCGATTAAAATGAGGTGGTTGAGCTTGATGCCCTGAGTGAGCGAAACTTAGCAATCATTGAATTTTTCAATGATTGCGATTCCCGATATTCTATTGAAAGCTTAAAAATCGTGGCAAAGGAAGTGCTCAATATGCCTTTTATCGAAGGTGTAAGCACTTCATTCATAATATCTTCCATAAAAGCACGTTGAACTTTATCCTGGGCAACCCCAGGCAAAGTTTGAAGCGAAAAGCCAGCTTCAAATGAAAAATTATCAGCCAATGGTATAAAATAAAATTTTTTGCTTGCTTTTTAAAAAAAGTGTCCATTTAAAAAAATCATGAACCTTTTAGAAAGAACATCTCCCGCAATGCCAAGGAGTAACGCCATGGCATTTCATGCAACCCCAGCGCCGCAATGCGGTACAGCTCCAATGCGTCAAAGCATAGCTTTGCAAGCCATCCCAACACTGGCAAGCCCAATTGCAGATAGATCTCTAGCAGAAAGGTTCGCTAGTATGGTTACTGGCGAATCGGTAAATTTTAACCTAATTAGGGACGGAGTCGAGCATAGGAGAATCTTTGGTAGTGTGGCAGTGGCTTTGCGGCAAGTTGTTCAAAATATAAACAGAGAAACGGGAGAAATATATATGGATTGGGATGCTTCCATGTCGATAAGCCTGAATTTGGAAAGCTTAGTGAGTTCTTTAGGGGAGTTAAATCCGGAGGAACAAGCGGCGATATGTACAGCAAAACTTAATGGCAATCAAACCTTTCCGATGCTAGTGGCCAGACACGCTTCAGGAGCTACTGGAGCGCTTTTGGATATAATTAGTGGCATGGACACGAATACTCGAGCGGCGATATTTACGGCGCAAAATAGTGACTCCCAAACCTTCCCGATGTGTGTGGCCGAAGGCACTCTAGGGTATGCCCCAGAGGTTACTGAAAAGTTTTTTAATGCAGTTAATGGCCTGGGTGCGAGGATTCAAGCGAATGTATTCACAGCGCAGGATAATAGTAATCAAACCCTTGCGATGCTTATAGCCAGACATGCCCGAGGAGCTACT
>JAISBD010000011.1 GCA_031266345.1 Puniceicoccales bacterium
AGTAACCACTGATTTTTTGGATTACTGCCTATTATAAATCCAAACGCGCGTTCTGTTTCGCTATAGTGTATAATAGGAGGCTCCCCTGGGAATTGCCCTCCTTCAACTGCATACATCATGTCTTCACAACAATATTCCACGTTACTTAATATCTATACTCCTTCCATCTACTTTCAAGTCAGTTCTTAACTCTCCGTCACTTGGTTTAATAACTCCTATATGTTCGCCGTGCTTATTCATTGCTGGCACATACAATGGCATGATCTGCAAGAGTCTCCGTACCATGTTCAATAACAGCTGCGATTACCTCTTGAGACAGCAGCTGGGATCCGAAAAATGCCATCATTTTCTTACCGCCCAGCTTGAGGCCCGCTTTTACAATTCCCGTTAGCCCGAGATATCCAATTCCTTGCAAAGCCACGCTTCCCACTTTTGCCCAATAGGGGTAGTTTTGTGCGAATTTTTCGGAATGCCGGCGGAATGTGGTAGCATTTTTTAAGCAATCATAGGCAACGGAATTTTTTTGTGCTTCTATCTTAGCATATTCGCCGGGCAAGTGCCTTTCCAGAAGATTTGCTCGATATTCGGTGGCTGAATCATGGGACACATCATCCCCAATGATTTTTGGAGTACTTTGACCATCTTCCGCTATTTCAAATCCAGCCAGCTGTGCCAGACAACCATCCAATTTTTCATCTGCTTTTTCCAAGCTGGCGATGGAGGAAATGTCATTTGCGATGGCGTCCCGCTGGCCATCGATGATATGGATTAGTTGTTGTTTTTGTTTTAGCAATTTGTTCGCCCGTGCCATTTCCTTGGTGGTGATGTCTTTTGTTAGATTGGCAGTGAAAACCTTTTCTGCGTCATCAGGCTCGCCCTGTATGGCGATTGCGACGTCAAGGGCCATATGAGCGATTGGGGAGTCATTTACCCGCCCGGCGTAGAGCATTGCACATTTCCGTGGCAAATGTTCATGCCAACCCGCTTCCACCCATAGTCTATGTCGAGGTAACTCACTTGGCAGAATATCAAAAAAAGAGTAGGTGCTGTCAATGGAATTAGGGCTTTGAAAATTCTCCAGTTATTTCGCTTGACTTGGGGAGGCAAAATTTTATCGATTCATCGAAGTGATAGTTAGCCCATGCACATGAAGTCTTTCAGTTCCGATTCCTTTCTTTGGGCAGCGTTGGCGTATTTTGCGGCCATGATTGGTATCGGAATGTTTTTTGCAAAAAAAAGCAGCAACATGGCGGATTATCTGCTTGGTGGCAGGAAACTCGGAGCATGGGTGACGTCTCTGAGCGCCGAAGCATCGGATATGAGTGCGTGGTTGCTCATGGGACTCCCAGGATTTGCATATCTGGCGGGCGGAGCGGCGCTGTGGATAGTCGGCGGACTGATTGTCGGGACTTACTGCAATTGGAAATTTGTCGCCGGACGATTGCGGGCGTACACGGAAATCGCAGGCGATTCCATAACAATTCCAGATTTTTTGCAAAAACGATTTTGTTCGCCGTCGAATTCCATAAAATTGATAGCCGCGGTCTTCATTTTTTTCTTTTTCGTAATTTATGTGTCCTCGGGATTCGTCGCCGGCGGAAAACTTTTTAGCCTTATTCTCCCCATAACTTACAAACAGGCGGTATTGATGTCCGCGTCGGTGATGATATTTTATACTCTCCTCGGGGGATTTGCTGCGGTTTGCTGGACAGATGCCATACAGGGCATAATGATGTTTTTTGCCGTCTTAGCAGTGCCGATTTTGGCGATTCACTGTTTCGGAGGTGTGGCACCAACGGCGAAATTATTGTCGGAAACGGGCAGCAATTTCCTAAATCCGATGTTCAAAGAAACAAGTAATAGATTTGGAATCATTGAAATTATTTCCATGCTGGCTTGGGGACTCGGATATTTCGGCCAACCCCATATTTTGGTGAGGTTTATGGCGATAAAGTCCAACGATGAACTTCCATTGGCACGGGGTATTGCGATGCACTGGCTAACATGGACACTGCTTGCGGCGACGGCTGTCGGCATACTCGGCAGCGTTTGGCAAGGTATTAGGTTGACCGGCAGCGACGTGGAGAACGTTTTCATCGTGATGGCTGGGAATATGTGTCCAAGTATTTTGACGAGTCTCATACTCATCGGCGTACTCGCGACAATAATGAGTACCACATCTTCCCAATTATTGGTAGCAGCGTCCTCATTTGCCGGCGACATCTACGGGATCGCGGTCCGCAAAAATGCATCTTCCCGGGAGCTGTTATTTGTTAGCAGAATGGCAGTTTTAGCCGTTTCAGTACTTGCGATAATCCTGGCATTTAGCCCAAATGCCCTTATTTTGAACGTCGTCTCCTACGCTTGGGCAGGGTTTGGGGCATGTTTGGGGCCAGCGCTTCTCTTTGCACTATTTTTCCGCAGAACTACGGAAAAGGGGATACTCTACGGCATTCTCGCCGGTGGAATTTGCGTGGTAGTTTGGAAGAAGTTTACATTTTTCAACCTATATGAAATCGTTCCGGCGTTCATTCTTTCTTCTTTGGTAATTCTTGTGGTGAGCCTACTCGATCGTGCGCCAGCGGAGGATGTTTTGCAAAAATTTGACTTGGCCAAACGGAAATCCCAAACTTAGATAGCTCAAAAAAAATTATTGATTTAAAAGATTTATCGCATGTCAGTAATTGACAGTTTTTGAGGGTATCTGGAATGTCATAAATGTTGACTTCAGCAATGAAGTCAGTGCTGCTCTACATCTAAATTGCGTATCTAGCAAATTTTCATCATAATCTTTTGCTGTTCGCTATTGTTTGTTTATTTTTCGAGACAAGATTTTTGTCTATATTTTGTCCACGACCTTTCACTGATGCGCTTTCCATGTCTTTAGTAATCCCTTGTTTATGCAGTTTTCGCGACTGGCGAGGTAGGAGGGAGTCGAACCCCCGACCTTCGGCTTAGAAGGCCGCTGCTCTATCCACTGAGCTACTACCCCTCAACGATATTACATAAAGCCATCTGGCTTTACTATGTCAAAGCAAAAATCCTCCCCTAAATCTATTAACATGGTGTACCTACGCCTTTACAAACTTGGAAAAGATATGTCGCCAAAGAATAAAGAATGGAGCAGATAAGGTAATGTAGAGGACATTCCAAGGATAGAAAGATAATAATAAACGCGAAACTCAAAAAAGAGGGCCCAAATTGAAGGCAATAATAGCCGCGCAAATGGCAGAATAAGCGGATTGTGGGGAGCGGAAATGGGAAAGTGTTTCAGCGAAGAAACTTTTAAATC
>JAISBD010000023.1 GCA_031266345.1 Puniceicoccales bacterium
CAATGAAATTTTTCTAATGTTTAATTTTCGCTTCTCTCAATTCCCTGGGAGCCCTGTGTTTGAGCGGCTTGGAAGCTTGGTCGGGGCGACTGGATTCGAACCAGCGACCTCTACGTCCCTAACATAGCGCTCCACCAGGCTAAGCTACGCCCCGAGTTGATGTTAGTATCAACTATTCGAAAAAATAATGCAAGTAGCAAGTGCGAAAAGATGGGCTTCATCCGCCCCGATAAATAAATTTCTTGTTTTATTTTTGCTAGCTGCTAGATGCCTAGTACCAAGAAATGAGCAATGGTGCGAAAGTTAGTGTCCCTCAAACCCTAAATCAGTCCGCGGGCGATGAACGCGAGCAAACATTGCGGCCTCAAGATTTTCTGGACTTTGTCGGGCAAAATAAGACCGTCGAACGCTTGAAAATCATGACCGGTGCCGCAGCTAAGCGGGGAGAAGCCCTTAGTCATATCCTATTTTGCGGACCACCGGGGTTGGGCAAAACTACACTGGCTCTAATTCTCGGGCAGGAAATGAACTCCAATGTGCGAATTACCTCGGGACCGGTCATCGAAAAAGCGGCGGATCTTGCCGGCCTATTGACCGGGTTGGAGCGCGCCGATATCCTATTTATCGATGAAATACATCGCTTGCCGCGTGTCGTGGAGGAATATTTATATTCGGCGATGGAGGACTTCAGAATCGACATAATGATCGACCAGGGGCCGAGTGCGCGCAGTGTAAGTTTGTCAATTCCACCATTTACGCTCGTCGGCGCAACGACGCGCACGGGCCTGCTAAGCGCACCGCTGCGGAGTAGATTTACTTTGCAATCTAGGTTGGACTACTACTCGGCCAAAGACTTATGCCAAATAGTTGAAAGAAGTGCTCTGCTGCTGAATTTGCAAATAACCGACGATTGCGCACTTGAAATTGCGAATCGGTCGCGCGGCACACCGAGAATTGCGAATAACCTGCTCCGCTTCGTGCGGGATTTTACGCAGCAAAAATTACTCACAATTGCCGATCAAGCCGTTGCCCGTGATGCCCTGGAGATGCTTGAGATCGACCGCGACGGGCTCGATGATATGGATAAAAAAATTCTCACCGTCATCGGTCAAAATTATAATGGTGGGCCCGTTGGGCTGGGGACGGTCGCCATTGCCGTGGGCGAAGAGATTCAGACCGTGGAAGATGTGCACGAACCCTACCTCATCCAGGAAGGATATTTGCAGCGAACACAGCAGGGCCGCGTGCTGACATCGAAGGGCTGGCAAAAAATTGGGCTAGCGGCGGCTGGCAAGCAGCAAACCTTCCTCTGAAGTAACATAACGCTTGAAATTATCCCGTCCCTTGCTTGCATTGCGGTGTTATGGTGTCCAATTTTGCTAGTTAAATTTATATGTCTCATTCCGATGCGAGTAGTGAAAGGGAGGAGGTGTTGTCCGGCAGTTTGGAAAAAATCATATACCGAAATGACACCAATGGCTATGCCGTCGCTGAATTGAAGCTTGAAAATAACTTGGGCAGGGTGACGATTTGCGGATTAATGCCCAACGTGCAATGCGGCGAAATTATCGAAGCACGGGGATTGTGGTCAAAGCACGAAAAGCATGGCCAGCAGTTTAGCTTTTCTAAAATCGAATCCAAGCTCCCTTCGGACATCAAGGGAATCCGCCGCTACCTCGCAAGCGGGCTGATCGAGGGCATCGGAAAAATCTACGCGAAAAAAATAGTTGACCATTTTGGCAAAGATACGTTCAGTGTCCTATCCACCGAATCCGCTCGTTTGCTCGAAATAGAAGGGATTGGGCGGCATCGGGCAGAAAAAATCAAAGCGGCCTGGGACCAGCAGTTTGCCATCCGCGATATCATGATTTTCCTGCAAACTTACGAAATTTCTAACGCAATGTGCCTGCGCCTGTACGATATGTACGGCGAACGGGCACGGGGAATCTTGGAGACGGACCCCTACCGCGCCGCAAAGGAAGTGCCCGGCATCGGATTTAAGACTGCGGACCGCATCGCCAAAAATATTGGCCTCCCAGAAACACATTTTTCCCGCATCGAAGCCGGAATTTTGCACATTTTTAGCGAACGCGAAAGTGATGGCCATACGTGCTTGCCAAAGGAAACTTTACTGAGAGATACGCAATTTTTACTCAAAATTTCATCCGATAAAGTCGAGGCCCGCTTGGAAAACATGGTCTCTTTCGGCCAAATCTTCGAAATTGAGCCGGGCATCATGCAGCTGTCAATCATGCGCAGTGCTGAAAATAATATCGCCCATGCCCTGCGAAATATTGCCTCCGATGGGCGCTGCTCAATCCCTAAATTGGATGTTGAAAAGGCGATAAAGTGGGCGCAAAGTCGGGAAGGCTTTGTGTTCGATGAAGCACAAGTCGACGCCCTTCGCGCCTCGCTAAATACAAAATTGAACATCATAACCGGTGGGCCCGGCACCGGAAAAACAACAATTTTACGCGCATTGGCGGCAATTTTATCAGCTAAGCGGGCTAAAATAGCACTCTGCGCGCCAACGGGGCGAGCTGCTCAGCGGATGTTTGAAACAACGGGGCTCGAAGCGAAAACCATACACCGCCTCTTGCAATATAACCCCGCGGAGCGCAAATTCTCGTTCAATGGCGAAAATCAGCTGGAAATCGATTACATAATTATCGATGAGGCGAGCATGATAGATACGCACCTGGCCGCCTCACTGATGCGGGCAATTCCAAGCACGGCCGCCATTATGTTCGTCGGAGACACGGATCAGCTGCCATCGGTCGGCCCGGGAAATGTCCTGAATGACCTGATAAATTCGCAAATTTTTACCGTTTCGCGCCTGAATAAAATTTTTCGCCAGGAAGGTTGTAGCGATATCGTCGCAACCGCATATGCGATCCGCAACGATGATACATCTTTCCCCTATCACGCCGTCCACCAGCTATCGCAGCTCGATCCACGGCGGGACGTGCACTTTTTACTGACCACCAACGCGGATGATTGTGCCGAAAAAGTCGCTGCACTTTGCCAAAAGTATATCCCCCAATGGTACAAAATTGACCCGATCAATGACATTCAAATCCTTGTCCCCATGCACAAAGGCACGATTGGGACTGAGGCGCTAAACAAACTCTTGCAAGATACCTTCATTGATCAGTCTTTTGGGACAAATTGGACCCAATTTAGGATGGGGGATAAGGTTATTCAGACGAAAAATAATTATGACAAAGGCATTTTCAACGGTGACCATGGCCGCATTCTATACATAAATAATGACGATAAGGAAATCGTTGTGCAATTCAACCAAGATAGCGTAACACTTTCTCATTCAAACATTAATGATCTTTCCCTCGCCTATGCCATAAGCATTCACAAATCCCAGGGAAGCGAATTTCCGGTGATACTGATTCCCCTTCTAAAGCAACATTTTATCATGCTTCAGCGAAATTTAATCTACACCGCTATCACGCGTGGCAAAAATAAGGTGTTCCTGATTGGGGACATGGACGCCTATAACATTGCCGTGAAAAATAATAAAACCGATGCCCGCCTAACCGGCCTAATTCAGGCATTGAAGCGCTTATAATTTGCGCCGTAAAATGTCAAAAAAGGATAATTCTTCCGATTCTATGAGTTGCAATTTTTGCTCGGGGATGGAAATGAGCGCTTCCTGTGCGCAGCCAACCAGGTTGCTATCGCAGTAAATCGCAAATTCACCGGAAATTCCCTCTATTGCTAGCATCCCAGAATTTGGCAAAATAATGGGGCGCGTATGGCGATCGTGCTCGCATATGGGCGTCAATATTAGGCAGTCAAAATTTGGATAAATTATGGGGCCACCGGCGGAAAGATTATACGCCGTGGATCCAGTCGGAGATGCCACTATGAGGCCATCGGCGCGATACTCGGATACCAAGCTTTTATTAAAAATTGCCCTTAATTTTATCAGGCGAACACAATTTTTGTTGCGAATAACAACGTCGTTTAAAGCCCAGCGCTGCACTCCGCCAAAATCAACGCTCAGCATCGATCGATTCGATAGTTTGAAGTTATTTTTTTTGAAATTTTCAATCTGATGCAGGGCGTACTTCCGATCCGCCGTTGACAAGAATCCAACTGCTCCATGGTTTACGGCAAAAACAGGTATGGCAAACCTAGCCGCCGCCGCCGCTATGCCCAGGATCGTCCCGTCTCCCCCGATGGTCACAATCAGGTCATATTTGCGCAAAAATTTTTCCCCGATTGGATATTCTGCAAAAATTTGCACCTCAGCATCCAACCTAGTTTTCAGCACCTCCGCAAAAGATAGAGCGCCGGATTTGGAAGCATTGGCAACGACTGCGATTTTGCGAAACATTCCTTAAAATTTAATTACCGTGCACAGGCCGCCACACCTGGAGCATGGGCACATCGATTTTTCACTAATTTCCAAATGGTCACATTTTTGGCACCACAGAACCCTATTAAACTTCGATGGAATTGCACATAAACTTTCCGCCCTTTGTTCAAATAGCAAAGCGGAGAAAATCAAAAGTGTCGTAGCTAGAACAATGAACGATAGCAAGTTCATCGATAACCACCTGGCATGCGGCTAGCCCACAGCCGCTTCACCGCTTTTATTGGCAGCGATTTCCTTGGATTCCACTTTGGCGAGCTTATTTTGCTTAGCCGCCTTCTTCCGCCCTTTCCGGGACCGGGAATATCCCTTATCATCGGCGTATACCAGCTCAATTATCGCCATCTTGGCCGCATCCCCTATGCGCGGAACAAGTTTATAGGTGCGCGTGTACCCACCATGCCTGTTGATAAATTCCACCGCTTTCACGTCGAACAGCTCCTTTGTGGCGGTTTCACTGCGGATGCGAGAAATCACCAAGCGCCTATAATGCAGCTTTTCCGCAGCATCGCTAGCCCTATGTGCTTTGACGGACATGGTTATTAATTTTTCAGCAAACGGACGCAGTGCTTTCGCTTTAGCCAAAGTGGTGTTAATTTTGCCGTGCTCGAATAGCGCGGAAGCTAAGTTAGCCATTAGCGCTTCGCGATGCTCTTTCTTGCATCCTAAAGAAAATCGATGTTTACCGTGACGCATTTATATTCCTTAAATTTTATTCCCCAACTAAAAAGATTTATCCAATAAACTGCTCTCAATCTTCATGCCGAGGGATAGGCCAAGCTCCTCAAGCTTCTCCTTAATTTCGTTGAGAGATTTTTTACCGAAGTTCCTATAGCGCAACATGTCACTCTCGGTCTTCGAGGCCAGCTCACCAACGGTCATTATATTGGCATTATTCAAACAATTCGCCGCACGCACGGATAGTTCAATTTCGTTCACGCTCATATTAAGGAGCTTCCTCAAGCGATTTTGCTCTTCGTTAACCTCCTTTGCGGCATCATCAAAGGCAATCTCCTCGTCAGCTACATCGTCAAATATCACCAGGTGATGCTTCAAGATAGCGGAAGCTTCCTTCAAAGCATTTGCCGGAGTGACGCGCCCATCTGTCCATACCTCCAGCACAAGTTTATCATAGTCCGTCATCTGCCCAACGCGCGTGTCGGCTACCGAATAGCGTGCGAGCTTAACGGGGCTGAACATGGCATCGATCGGCAAAAGACCGATGTCAGCGCGGCGTGGATGTTGACTCCCAAGTACATAACCGCGGCCAGCTTGCAACTCCAACTGCGCTGAAAATCTTTGCTTGGTATCAAGTGTGCAAATAACCTGCTCGGGATTCAGAATTGTGAATTCCTCTTCGCCCGTTATGTCGCCGGCTAACACCTCTCCTTCGCGGGTGACGTCAATGTTTAGCATCGTATTCATCCGCCCGCTCATCTTGAACAAAACCTTCTTAATGTTTAAAATTATCCCGGTAACATCCTCCACAACCCCAGATATGCTCTGAAATTCGTGGCTGACACCGTCAATCTCGACGGAAATAACCGCCGCCCCCTCTATGGAACTCATAAGTATGCGGCGTAGAGCATTCCCTATGCTGTGTGCAAACCCGACCTCGAAGGGTTCGGCAATGAACATTGTGTACGTATCCGTCGCCGTTTGCTCAACTTTTGTTAACTTATTCGGCAGTTCGAACTTCCCTAATCGTTTGACCATAAAATTCCTTAAGCTAACGGCTGTAAAATTCAACAATTAATTGCTCGTTTATGTCGTGCGTGATTTCGTCGCGCTCCGGCACACGATTGACGACCCCCTTCATAAGTGTCGAATTGAATTCCAACCACATGGGAGCATTTCTGAAACGGGTCATTTCTATGTTATTCACCGCCAGCTGGCGAGAACGGGCACGATTTGCAACTTCAATCACATCACTGGCTGAACATGAGTAGCTGGGGATGTCAATTTTTTGGCCGTTGACGAGGATATGGCCGTGCATCACGAATTGTCGCGCAGCGGCACGGCTCTTGGCGAGTCCCAAGTTATACACGACACTGTCAAGCCTAAGTTCGAGGGAGCGCAGAAAAATTGTACCCGTAACGCCCTTGGTATTTTTCGCCCTATCAAAGGCCAGCCTAAATTGCTTCTCCGACATGCCATAGGTATAGCGTGCCTTCTGCTTCTCATTCAGACCCATGGCGTACTCCGATGCTTTGCGGCGCAATCGTGGGCCATGCATGCCCGGGATGTATGGCTTACGTTCCTCCGCGTTCCCAGGCGTAAAAATTGACTGTGCAAAGCGCCTGTTAATCCTCGCCCTTGGCCCTGTATATCGTGACATATCGAATTTTCCTATGTAGAGATTTTATCAAACACGGCGAGCCTTCCGTGGCCGGCACCCATTGTGTGGAACTGCGGTAACATCAACGATTTCGTCGATGGACAAGCCGAGGGATTGAACGGCTCGAATCGCCGAATCGCGCCCCATACCGGGTCCTTTTACAAAAATCGTCACCTCTTTCAGCCCGTGGGACATAGCTGCCCGCCCCGCATCTTGCACAACCACCTGTGCAGCATAGGCTGTGGACTTCCGCGACCCACGAAAATTACACTTCCCTGCATTAGACCAGGAAATAACATTGCCACCCATATCCGTGAAACTGACATGTGTATTGTTAAACGTGGCCAATATGGTGCACTTCCCCCTCAATATATTTTTACTTTTCTTCGCCTTCCTCACCTTAACTTCGCCGAGCTCGTCACCAAATAAACTATCCATACCCGCTTGAGCTTTCGGCGCTCCTTCGGCTACTACCGGCGTCGGTACATCAACTTTGCTATCCACTGAATTACTCATTTATTCCTTCAAATTTCCCTATTTAGATTTAGAATCACTCTTTTTCATCACCCCGACCGTCTTGCGAACACCTTTGCGCGTCCTAGCGTTTGTTGAAGTGCGTTGCCCACGAACCGGCAAACCGCGATAGTGCCGCATTCCGCGGTAACTCTTAATCGCTTGCAGGCGCTTAAGGTTAGCCATGAATTCGCGGCGCAAATCGCCCTCAATCTTCCACCCCTCCCCATTAATCACGGAGGTTATCCTATTAATGTGCTCCTCATTTAGCTCATGGGAACGCATGTTTTGGTCTAACCCCGCCTTCAAAACTATGATTTGGGCACGTGTCAAACCAATTCCCTGTATATACATTAGAGCATATACAATCTTTTTATTATCTGGAATATCAACTCCTAAAATGCGAGGCATAATTTTCTAACTATTTAAATAAATTTTCACAGGTCACTATTTCTGAAATCATTTTTTTACCAAAGTCAAGATTTCTGGAGAACTATTTGTAACTAAAATTGTGTGTTCGCAGTGAGCCGCCAATAACCCATCGCGGGTTTTCACGGTCCACTCGTCGCCGCACACATATACGGCTGGGCTCCCCTGGGTAAACATCGGCTCTATGGCCAGCGTCATTCCCGCTTTCAATGTGGGGCCGGTATGGGGCCGGCCAAAATTCGGAATCTGCGGCTCTTCGTGCATATCCTTCCCCACACCGTGACCGACGAATTCCCGCACAACACTAAAATTATTTTCCCTGGCGTGCATTTCAATGGCATGGGAAATATCTCCGACGCGATTGTCGGCAAGTGCTTTTGCAATGCCAATCATCAAGGCTTCCTCGGCTATTCGTGACAATCTTTCAGCCTCCGGGTCGACGTTGCCGATTCTCACTATGCGCGTATTATCCCCAACGAAGCCCCCATAGGACAGCGCAAGGTCAATGCTCAACACATCGCCATCCTTCAAAATTACATCCTTTGAAGGAATTCCGTGGACGAGTTCATCGTTGAGTGATATGCAGGAATAGGCCGGATACTTGATTTTTTTTCCTGGACCATAGCCGAATGTGGTGCTCGTTGCGCCGGCTTCCTTGATCAAATCGCGGCCAAAATCATCGAGGTCCTGGGTAGATATTCCCGCCCTGGTGAAGTTTACCATTTTTTCCAATACTTCAGCGGCAATGCGACATGATAGGCGCATTTTTTCTATTTCTTCCGGCGTTTTTATCGGTATCATATCCCCTCACCCACGAAATACCCACAGCAACGCAATCACCGCAAAGGCGGCAATTAAACACCAGGACACCACATTAAAATACTTCGCCTTCCCCTTGCCTGAATTAGCTACCGCACTGCGCAAACGCCCCTTGCTTCTTTTCATGAAACCATCGTAGTTTTTCTGGAGCAAGTAACCCTCCACCTGTTTCATCGTGTCCAATATTACGCCAACGGCAATCAATGTTCCAGTTCCGCCGAAAAACAACGCAATTGAATATGGTATGCCGCAGGCGAAGCATACAAAATCCGGTAACAGAGCAACCAACGTCAAAAATAGTGCGCCGGCTAGTGTGAGCCTAGTCATGACAAAATCGAGAAACTTCGCCGTATCGTTGCCCGGCCTCACGCCCGGGACATAGCCCCCATTTTTCTTCAAATCATCGGCAATTTGGACTGGTCGAAACATCATGGATACCCAAAAGTAGCTGAAACATAGTATCATTGTCCCGTAGGTGACGTAGTAGGTAATTGAACCGTGATTCAGGGCAAGGGACATTTTTTGGAAAAAATTTATGCCCGTGGAAGCGCCAATGTATGCAAAAATTTGCTGAGGAAAGAGCAAAATTGCGCTGGCAAAAATGACTGGCATTACGCCGGAGTAGTTGATTTTTAGGGGTAAATATGAGGATTGCCCGCCGTACATTTTACGCCCAACTACGCGGTTTACATACTGTACGGGAATCCTGCGGTCAGCCTGTGTAACGGCAATCATCAACGCCACTACGCTGAACAGCAAAGTAACCATCATTAACCCGTGCCAAAGCCCAAGAGAGCCGCCATCCATCCCAACCGGCGCCCGCAGCAATGTTATTGCCTGGGAAAGTGCCGTCGGCATGCTGGACAGTATGCCCGCCGCGATCAGCAATGATATTCCATTGCCGATGCCATGTTGCGTGATTTGGTCACCGAGCCACATTAGAGCCATCGTCCCGGCGGTTAAAAATATTGTGGATGTCGCAAAAAACGACACCTTATTGACTATTACAATGTCGCCAAACTGCGCCGAATCAAATCCGTAAAACAATTTTTCAGGATAATTTGCAAGCGCTGTCACAAGCAAAAATCCCTGTACGATGCAGATTAAAATCGTTACATATCTAGTATATTGTGCGATCCTTTGCCTGCCCGATTCCCCTTCCTGCTGTATGCGAGCCAATGACGGATTAATCGCCGATAGCAGCTGCAAAATGATCGATGCACTGATGTAGGGCATGATGCCAAGACCAAAAATGGCTCCTTTCATCAACGCCCCTCCGGTAAACATGTTAAACATGCCCAATAGCCCACCGGCATTAGCAGCTTTGGCTAGCATAAATTCGTTCAGCGGTGAGGTATCGATGCCGGGTAGGGGGATATTGGCGCCGATGCGTGCGACAAATAATAAAACGAGCGTCAAAACTATCTTTTGCCGAAGTTCATCGATTTTCATGCAATTGGCGAACGCGGAAAACATATCTTACTTCGAATCGACCCCCATAGCAAGTTCTATCGCCCGCCCACCAGATTTCTCTATGGAAGCGCGCGCACTTGCGGAAAATTTATCGGCAATAACGGTAATTGCCCCACTGAACTCACCGGTTCCTAGAATTTTCACCGATTCACCCGTTGACCGTATGTAGCCTTTGCTGCACAGGTAAGCTTTGTCTATGGAGTCGACGCCCGCGTTCTCCAAATCGGCTAAGTTTACGATGGAATACTCCGTCCTAAACTTAAAATTTGAAAATCCGCGCATTGGAAAATGGCGGTAAAATGGCACACCGCAGCAACATGGCGCTGGAGAATATCCCGCTCGCGCCTTGCCGCCCTTGTGTCCACGGCCAGCTGTCTTGCCCTGTCCGCTGCCCACTCCCTTTCCTCGACGCTTCGTCGGCTTTGAGTAAGCTCTTAATTTTGGCAGTTCGTTGAGTTTCATCTCTGAAAATTTTTAACCTATTAAATTATCGTCGCTACCCGCTAAACGGATTCCCTTAATCTGCTCATATGTCCTGATTTTCCGCAGAGCATTGATTGTGGCACGCACAACTGAAAATGGATTTTTGGAACCAAGCGACTTCGTCAAAATGTCCTTCACCCCAAGTGCCTCGAGAACGGCACGAACCCCGCCACCAGCTATAACCCCCGTACCCGGGCTCGCGGGCCGCAAAAGTACGCGCCCCCCATCGGATACGCCGATGGACATGTGTGGAATCGTGTTCTCCTTCATATTAAAGGACATCATATTTTTTTTTGCCTTTTCCGTCCCCTTCTTTATTGCATCCGGCACTTCCTTTGCTTTGCCATAGCCAACCCCGATTCTCCCCATCTGATTGCCTACAATAACAAGGGCCGCAAATCCAAAACGCCGCCCGCCTTTCACAACTTTTGCACAGCGATTAATGTGCACAACCTTCTCTTGTAAAACAATTTCCTTCTCCACGGTACTGGGAGACGAAACCACCCGTTCCCTTCTTTTCTTGGAACTTGAATTAACCTTATCCGTTTTCTTTAAGTCACTCATGTCTAAAATGTTAAAACTCTAATCCCGCTTCACGGGCAGCGTCGGCAAATGCCTTGATGCAGCCATGGTAGCGATGACCTCCGCGATCAAAAATAACGGTTCGAATACCAGCATCAACCGCCTTTTTCCCAAAAATAGCCCCAACTATTGCCGCGCCGCTCATATTTGCAGATAACTTTTGGCCAGCGCACTCCTTCGATAGTGTGGACAGAAACAGCAGTGTCCTCTGCGCATCATCATCGATGCATTGGGCATAGATATGCTTTGAGGAAAAGCATACGGATAGGCGCAACTTTACCGCTGAACCGTGGATGTGCTTACGCACCCTCGCTTTTCTCCTTGCACGCAAATTTAACTTTTGTTTCAGTTGCATTTAGATACCCTGTTCAAATTCATCGAGCGCTAGGCAGTCTTCTTGCCCTCCTTCCTGCGCACAAACTCCCCTACCACACGCACCCCTTTGCCTTTGTATGGCTCAACTGGATAGTAAGACTTTATGTTAGCGGCGACCTGCCCCACCAGCTGCTTATCTACGCCGAAAACGGATAGTTTCGTACCCGTTTGATCAATGTCGACCTTGATTCCAGCTGGAATTTCATATAAAATATCATGGGAAAATCCGAGGTCGAGGTCCATAACTTTGCCCTTCATCGTTGCTTTGAACCCGACGCCACTAATCTCCAAATTTTTCCTGTAGCCAGTTGTAACCCCAATAACCATGGATTCTATTATGGAGCGCACTGTCCCATGCATCACCAGGGAATGCTCCACGCTAGTGTCAGCCGGTGAAACGCATACTTCGCCATTTTCCATTTTGATAAAAACGGAATCATCGAAAACTTTTTCATTTTTGCCAAGTGGCCCCTCAACAACAACACTCGCACCGCTTATTAAAACTTTTATCCCCGCGGGAATTTTTATGGGCAATTTTCCTATTCTACTCATACGCACCCCATTACCAAACGTAGCACAACAATTCACCGCCAACACTTTGCCTGTTAGCCTCAAACCCAGATAATACCCCATGGGACGTGGACATAATGACAAGGCCCATGCCCCCAAGCACGCTTGGAATTTCTTTAACTCTGCAGTATTGCCTACATCCCGGTGTACTCACTGTGGAAATTTCCGTGATAGCCGGAACGCTATTGACATATTTTAAATCAATTTTGAGCGAAAACTTATTATTGCCACCATCAATTCTTTCAAAATTCTTTATCATCCCATTATCTTTCAATACGCGTGCGATCCCTTCCAATAGACCAGACCACCGCGTAGAACAGGATTTCTTTACAGCTAAACTACCATTCCTTATCACGGAAATAAAATCACTAACAATGTCCATTTTTCCAAACTTTTTCAAAAAATTTTACCACGAAGACTTAGTCACCCCAGGAATTTCTCCAAAAGAAATCATCTCGCGCAGCTGAATTCTCGATAAGCCAAACCAGCGATGGTATCCGCGCGAACGCCCAGTTACGGCACAGCGATTTCTCACCCGTATGGGGGAAGAATCCTTTGGGAGCTTGGCCATATTTCTCCGCTCTGCCCAATACTCAACTTCTGACAGCGTTGGATCCAATAACTTCTTTTTTATTTCCATTCTGCGGGTAACATACTTTTTTACGAGCGCCTTCCGCCTTTCATTTCTAGCTATCGATGATTTTTTAGCCATAAACCCTCCTACTACTGTTTCCTCCTAAATGGCATGCCAAACTTCGACATTAGAGCATGCCCCTCCCTATCCGTACTTGCATTTGTCACAAAAGATATGTCCATGCCCACCACCTTCTTATCACGATCTATGCTGATTTCAGGGAAAATCGTATGATCCGCAATGCCTATCGTATAATTACCGCGGCCATCAAACTTATTCGATATTCCGCGGAAATCTCTTATTCTTGGCAGGGAGATCGCTATAAATTTTAGTAAAAATTCGTACATTTTATTGCCGCGCAGCGTAACTTTTGCCCCAACGGGCATGCCTTGGCGCAATTTGAAATTCGATATGCTTTTTTTCGCCTTAGTTATCACGGCTTTTTGTCCGGCAATCGAAGATATATCCTTTTGAACATCCTGAACGTGCGCCTTATCTGCCGCTGCATCAATGGCAGAATTTATTATTATTTTTTCAAGCTTTGGGACGCAATGGATATTTGGATAGGAAAACTCCCTTACCATTCCCTTGGAAATTGTATTCTTATATAATGTTTTTAAAAATGGCTCACTCATATAATCCTCTCACCGCGAGCAGAACCCAGCTCACAACCAGCTGACACGCTCAAAAAAGATATTAGCAACTCTAAGTCAAGATGTTTTATTGCGATATTTTACTCCTCCGCTTGTCGTCATACTTAGCCTTCAGTGCAACATTTGAAACATGTATGGACCTCTCCACCTTGATTATTGCCCCTTCCGGGTACTGTTGAGATTTTTTTACATGCTTCGCCATAAGGGCAACCCCCTCAACCACAACGCGAGATTTCTCACGTAACACTTGCAATACTTTGCCAAATTTCCCTTTGTCATCGCCGCAAATTACCACAACTTCGTCGTTTCTCTTTAAAGTACTTTTCATATTACCTCCGGTGCAAGGGATAGTATTTTTGTGAAATTTTTTTGCCGCAATTCTCTGGCAATAGGGCCAAATATGCGAGTTCCCCTCGGATTTTTTTTATCATCTATTATGACGCAAGCATTGGAATCGAATCTTAAATAGCTGCCATCTGAGCGGCGAATTGGATATCTGCAGCGAACTATGACCGCACGCACAACGGACCCTTTTTTTATTACTGCCTCGGGTATACTTTTCTGAACACTGCACACTATGACATCCCCCACCGTCGCCGTGCGTTTCACCTGCCCCAGGCGGCGAATCATCTTCACCTGGCGCGCACCCGTATTATCCGCTACTTGCAATATACTTTCCTGCTGCAACATTTTAACTTCCTCGCCTGCAAATCTTACCTTTTAGCTTCGACTGCGGAATTAATAATTCGACTCAGCCTCCAGCGCTTTAGCTTACTCAGCGGCCTAGTCTCGACAACTTCGACGCTATCCCCAAATTTACACTTATTATCCATGTCGTGAACATGAATAACGGTTTTACGCTTGATCTCCTTTTTATATATCGGATGCGGAATTTTGTAGGAATAGGCAACTTTGACCGTCTTGTCCCCCGTGCGACTAATCACAATCCCCGTCAAAACCTTCCTATTGTTCCTATTTACTGCACTATTTTCAGCCACTTTACACCTCATTTTGCCAATATTATACGCTTAGTAGTCATGATTGCCGCAATGTCACGCTTTATTTCAGAAAATTTATTGGGTTTTGATACTTGGCCAACATTTTTCTTCAAATTGAGCATTTCTAGTTCACTGCGCAACTCATTTTCTTTTTGATTAAGTTCGCCCATGGATAACTCTGCAAATTTATTTTTTTTCATCGCCACACCTAAAAAGTATTTTGCTCATCCCTGCTTATAAATCTACAATGAAACGGAATTTTTCCATCCGCCAAGCGCATCGCTTCACGGGCAATCGTCACTGATACGCCCGCCACTTCAAAGATAATATTACCTGGTTTTATCTGCGCAACCCAATATTCAACGGGTCCTTTGCCCTTGCCCATGCGCGTCTCAGCGGGTTTTTTAGTTATTGGCCTACCCGGAAATATGCGCATCCACATTTTTCCCTTTCTCTTTAAATGCCTGTTTATGGCCACGCGCGCCGCTTCTATTTGGGAAGCTGTCATATTGCCTCGTTCCAAAGCCTGTATGGCAAAATCTCCAAAAACTATGGAAGCTCCGCCTTTAGCATGGCCCCGATTGCGCCCTTTCTGCACCTTCCTATACTTTGTTTTCGCTGGTAATAAGTTGCTCATTTATAAAGCCTTATAAAATAATTCATTTTTCAGTTTGTTTATTACATATCCAGCATTTCACCCCAATTTTTCCATACACCGTGTTTGCTTCGGAAAAACCATAGCCTATATCCTCGCGCAAGGTGTGCAATGGTACGTAGCCGGCTTTTTGCTCTTCACTCCTCGCAATTTCAGCTCCCCCCAAACGGCCAGAACATTTAATTCTTATGCCCTCAGCGCCGAAGCTCATGGATGTTTGTACGGCCTTCTTGAGTGCGCGCCTAAAAGCAACCCTGCGTTCCAACTGAGACGCAACGCTGTCCGAAACCAATTGGGCAACCAAATCCGGCTTCTTAATCTCCTGCACATCAACGAGAACATCGCCCCCCGTAATTCTGTTTAAAGACTCGCTTATGCGCTCGAGTTCCTTACCCTTGACTCCAATTACCACCCCCGGCCGAGGGGTAAGCAACTTAACGCGAACTTTTTCGCCGGAACGCTCAATGTCAACTTCGGCAATGGATGCGTGCTTCAACTTGACCTTTAAAAATTCGCGAATTTTGAAATCCTCGCTAACAAATTTTGAAAAATTTTTCTTGTCGGCAAACCAGCGTGATTTCCAATCGCGCCTGATTGGTAACCTAAATACTATAGGATTTACTTTTTGCCCCATATTACTCTTTCTCCCCGCTGATTGACTTTAATATTACACGAATGTGACTTGTTCGCTTGCGAATGGGATGGGCGGATCCTCTGGCTGCCGGCGTGAATCGCTTAAATACGGGCCCTTCCTCAATTAAAACATTTTCGACTAACAAATCATTGACTAAAAGATTGCCATTGTTTTCCGCGTTGGCAACGGCACTGGATAGGGTTTTAAAAATTAATCTCGCCGATTTACGCGTTGAAAATTTTAGGAACGATAGTGCATCCGCTGCCCGTCGCCCACGTAGCACACAGGAAATGTCGCGCAACTTTTTCGCCGACATGCGTGCATATTTAAACTTTGCTTCTATTTTCATTTACAACCTCAGGCCTTCTGCGTATGCGGATTGTGAGCTTTAAATGCCCTTGTGTGGGCAAACTCACCAAGCTTGTGCCCAACCATGTTCTCCGTCACGTAAACGTCAATGAATTTTTTACCATTGTGCACTAAAAAAGTCAAGCCAACAAAATCAGGCGTCACGGTCGACCGGCGTGACCATGTCTTGATCGGTTTAGTAGACTTATTCTCTTGCGCGCTAAGAACCTTGTCCATCAAACAAACATCTACAAAATATCCCTTTTTTCTAGATCTCGTCATAGCTAACCCCTAGTATTTTTTCTCATTTTTTTACCGTTCCGACGTATCAAGATCATGGCATTGGAACTCTTTGCCCTCTTGCGAGTCGGCTTGCCCTTTGCCAACTGCCCCCACGGCGACACGGGATGCCCACCACCAGACGTGCGCCCTTCACCCCCACCCATCGGGTGATCAACGGGGTTCATTGCTACGCCACGCACACGCGGACGGTGACCTAGCCAGCGATTACGGCCAGCTTTCCCAAGTGAACGCTTCCCATGTTCCTCGTTGCCGACAACCCCAATTGTTGCCCTGCAATCAGCATGGAAATATCTAATTTCACCGCTCGGCATCTTCAAAGTTACTAGGTCATTTTCCATTGCAACCAGCTGCGCACTCATGCCGGCAGCACGGGCAAACTTGGCACCACTGCCCGGCTCACTCTCTATGGAATGCACAAGGACGCCCTGTGGAATAAACCTTAGTTGCATCGATGTTCCATCGGAAAAATCATCGGTTTTGACATTTCGGCTATGCACCGTGTCACCTTCTTTCATGCTTTTTGTTGCGAGGATATAGCGCTTTTCGCCATCTTTGTACGCCAGCAAAGCAATGTTTGCCGACCTCGTTGGGTCATACTCTATCGTCTTAACGGTGGCGGGAATATCAAATTTATTCCGCCCAAAGTCCACGATTCGCCCCAATTTTTTATGACCGCCGCCACGCCTGCGCAACGTGATCCTGCCATAGCAATTCCGCCCGCTGCTGCGTATTTTGGAATGCGTCAAGCTGCGCTGGGGACTATTTTTTGAAGAAGACAGCTGCCCGCTGATTTTTGTCAAAAATCTTTGCCCAGGAGTCAATGGTCGTGATTGTATTATCGCCATGTTTATATTACCTCAATTTTATCGCCATCTTTCAGCGATACGATCGCTTTCTTAAATGTCTGTGTTCTTCCCGGTCGGGCCTTTTTCACTCGGGCACGCCTGTGCTTGCTGCTAGTATTCAACACGTTAACCGATTCAACTTTCACTTTGAAAATTTCCTCAACAGCCGATGCTATACTATGCTTCGTGGCGCACTGACACACTTTAAAAGTATATTGATTCAAGTCAGCTGACAGACCATTCGACTTCTCGGTCAACATTATTTCCTGCAAAATTCCAAAGTGACTCATTTCATTCCCTCCGCTAATAATCCGGAACGCTTTAATAGAGCATCAATCGCCCCCTCGGATACTACTACGTTTTTAAAACGGATGATATCGTAGGCGTTAACTGAATTCCCGTCAATCATGTGAACATTACTCATGTTCCTCGATGCCAAAATAAATTTTTCTGAAAAAATATCGGAAATCAACAGTATGCCCTTGCCGCCAGCAACAGAATTTATCAGCCTCGCCGCTTCCTTAGTTTTTGGTTCGGCGACGTCAAATTCGGAAATAAGTGAAAATTCTCCCGCCCTCACCCGGTCACATATGGCTCTCGCCAAAGCCATATTTTTAATTTTTTTATTTAATTTTTGAGAAAAATCCCGCGGTTTTGGCCCAAAAACAACTCCGCCGCTTACCCAAATTGGGCTTCGTTTCGATCCGTGGCGAGCCATGCCGGTGCCCTTTTGCCTATACGGCTTCTTCCCCGTTCCGCTAACGTCTCCACGGTCCTTGGTGCAAGCATTTCCCTGCCTTAGATTCGCTGTAAAAGCAACCACATACTGCCGCAAAGCTACGGCACCTTTGCCCTCCTCCAACATCGTGACTCCGTCCATAATTTTTTCCGGCAGTGCACTCCAATCTTTATTGTAAAATTTCAGCTTCATCGAATTCTTCACCTCATAAAGATTTAATGGCCCGCCTGACCAAGACAAATCCATTTTTAGCCCCAGGAACGCTCCCCCTCACCAATAGCAAACCCCTCTCATGGTCAATTTTTACAACGGATAAATTCTGAATTGTGCGCCTATCACAGCCAAAATGTCCCGGCATCTTGCGGCCCTTAAACACGTGGCCAACCCACTGGCGCTGCCCATATGAACCACCTCGTCTATGAAACATGGACCCGTGCGATGCCGGACCGCCGCCAAAATTGTACCTCTTCATGACGCCGGCAAACCCACGTCCCTTTGTGGTCCCTATCACATCTATCAAATCAGACACGGCAAACTCTCCGAGTAAATCAATGTCGCCAATTGCATATCCCTCGACGGAATCAACCCTCATTTCATGCAACCTTAAGGGCGAAAAATCAGGATTTTGCTTATTTTGGCCAAGTTCAGCTTTGGTCGAGTGCTTGGCATTTTTTTTGCCAAATCCAAATTGAATGGCATTGTACCCGTCTCTTTCCACCGTTTTTACCCTGGATACCATGCTCTTTTCCACTTGGATCACAGTCACGGGAACTAGCTCCGATGAATCACCATAAATCTGAGTCATCCCCAACTTTTTTCCAATTAAAAATGTATTTCTCTTTTTTTCCATACTAAGTGGTAAACAATCCTGCTTTAAGGGGCTATAAAATGCGACTCGCCTAAAAAGCAAGCATAAAACAAAAAATTATGCAGCTAACAAATCTATCTTTATTTCAACTCCGGCTGGTAAATTTAATTTTTTTAGAGAATCGACCGTGTCCGCAGTGGGCTCGAATATGTCTACCAAGCGGCTATGTGTCCGAATTTCAAATTGATCGGAAGACTTCTTATCCTTATGCGGGGAGCGATTTACGCAAAACTTTCGAATGTGCATGGGCAATGGGACAGGTCCCGTCACCCGCGCACCGGAACGCTTCGCAGTATCAACAATGTCGATGCCCGCCTGATCAACGAGCCTGTAATCAAAACTCTTTAATCTGATCCTGATTTTTTGCTTAGAATCTGTTTTTGATTTTTTTTGAGCCATTTTTACACACTCCACTAGCGCCTGTTATTGTTAGGCGAATTTTCTACAATTTTTGCCAATAAACTTGCCGGAACTTGTTCAAAATGAGCCGGCTCCATTGAGTATGTTGCCCTCCCCTTTGATAGGGAACGCACATCCGTGGCATAGCCAAACATCATTTCAAGCGGCACAAATGCGGTAATCATCGTCAAACCATGCTTGGATTCGACGCCATGTATTTGTCCGCGGCGGCGATTCAAATCCCCCACAATGTCTCCCTGATATTCATCGGGTGTCGAAACATCAACTTTCATGATCGGTTCAAGGAGTATCGGATTGGCCTTCCTCATGGCCTCCTTGAATCCGAAAATACCAGCCATCTTGAATGCTAATTCGGAGGAGTCCACTTCGTGGTAGCTACCATCGACAATCCTTGCCGTGAAATCGATAACTGGATAGCCGGCTATGACACCGCTATTTGCCCCCTCCAAAATACCCTCCTGGGTAGGCTTAATAAATTCCTTCGGAATAACACCGCCCACGATTTCATTTATGACTTCGATTCCCTTTCCGCGCTCAGCCGGCTCAATTTTTATGACAGCGTGGCCATATTGCCCATGCCCACCTGTCTGCCTAATAAACTTCCCTTCACCGGCCGCAGCGGAAGAAATTGTTTCCTTATAGGCGATTTGCGGCCGTCCCGCATCCGCTTCAACTTTAAACTCGCGGAATAACCTGTCGCGAATTATGTCGAGATGCAACTCCCCCATGCCGGCTATGATGGTCTGCCCCGTTTCCTGGTTTGTTGTCACCACAAAGGTAGGATCTTCTTCGGATAAGCGCTGCAATCCCGTCGAAAGCTTAGTTTGATCGGCTTTGGATTTTGGTTCGATGGACATACTGATGACCGGCTCTGGGAAGGTAGGTGGCTCCAAAATCAGATCAAGGTCCTCATCGCACAGGGTATCACCGGTAACAACATTCCTCAGGCCAACTACGGCACAAATATCCCCCGAGTAGGCAACGTTGATATCTTCGCGCGCATCCGCTTTCATCGTCACTAAACGACCTATGCGCTCGCTTTGGCGGGTTCTGGGATTATAAACCGTAGTGCCTTTTTTCAACTGGCCGGCGTACACGCGGCAAAATATCAGCTTCCCAACGTATGGGTCCGTCATCAATTTAAAAGCTAGCGCGGCAACTTTTCCCCCATCGCTAATGGGAATGCCAACCTCCTCGCCATCATCGTTAAATGCACGCGTCGGCGGCAAATCTAGAGGGCTGGGAAGATAGTCGACCACAGCGTCCAACAGCATCTGCACGCCCTTGTTCTTAAATGAACTTCCCGGAATCACCCCAATGAATCTCATCGAAAGCGTAGCCTTCCTAATGCCGATTTGCAGTTCTTCGGCTGAAATTTCTTCACCTTCCAAATACTTATTGGCCACATTTTCATCGAAATCCGCAACTGCCTCAATTAGTTTCTCCCGATATTTTTCCGCGGACTCAACCATGTCGGCGGGAATGTCTACGACATCGTACTGCACCCCATTGATGCTGTCTTGGCAGTATATGTAAGCCCTCATCTTGACAAGGTCAACCAGGCCCCGGAAAGTTTCACCGGAACCGGCGTTCAGAAAAAGTGGATGGGCATTGCCCCGCAATTTTTCCTTGATGTCGTCAATGGCACCAAAAAAGTCCGCCCCCGTCCGATCCATCTTGTTTATAAAAGCAATGCGCGGCACATTGTACTTATCCATCTGCCGCCACACCGTTTCCGATTGCGGCTGCACACCGGCAACCCCACAAAATACCGCCACCGCCCCATCTAAAACACGCAGCGAACGCTCAACTTCTGCCGTAAAATCCACATGGCCGGGGGTGTCTATGATATTTATCCTTTGTCCTATGCCGGCGAAGGGACCTTCCTTTGTTGTCCACGAGCATGAAATCGCGGCGGATGTGATTGTTATGCCCCGTTCGCGTTCCTGCTCCATCCAATCGGTGACGGCAGTTCCGTCGTGCACCTCTCCCATTTTATGCACCACCCCGGTGTAGAACAGTATGCGCTCGGTGGTCGTTGTCTTGCCGGCGTCAATATGGGCAGCGATCCCTATATTCCTTGTAAATTCCAGTGGCGTGCTCCGCGATTTTGCATTCACTGGCGATATTTCATGTTTTGACATCACATTCCCTTTTAAAATTTTTACGTCACCAGCGCAGATGGGCAAAAGCGCGGTTTGCCTGTGCCATGCGGTGTACCTCTTCCTTCTTTTTAACGACGGAACCAGTATTATTATACGCATCCATAATCTCCTGCGCCAAAGCTTCCCTCATCGGCATTCCCTTCCGCGAAGAAGCCAGGTGAATCATCCAGCGAAAAACCAAAGTATGCTGCCTTTCATAGGGAACTTCAACGGGTACTTGATAGGTTGCCCCCCCCACGCGCTTACTCTTCACTTCCACTTTCGGCCGGGCATTTTCCAGGGCCCCCAACAGCAAATCGACGGGGTCCCCCTTGCCCAATTTTTCACTCACCCGCTCTATGGCACCGTAAACAATCGACTGTGCCAGAGATTTTTTCCCACGCTCCATGACCATATTTATCAATTGCCCGATGAGCGTGCTACCATAGCGCGGATCCTTGACCCCGGGACGTTTTTCTGCTCTTCTACGACGAGACATTTTTTTTCCTAAAAGACATTTTTTTCCTAAAAATTTTACTTTTGCTTCGGCCGCTTAACACCGTATTTCGACCGACTTCTGCGCCGCTTCTCCACGCCGGAACAATCCAATGCGCCGCGAACAACATGGTAGCGCACGCCGGGCAAGTCCTTCACGCGACCGCCACGGACAAGAATGACGCTGTGCTCCTGCAGCTTGTGGCCCTCATCCGGAATATAGGCTATAACCTCTGACCCGTTTGTCAGACGCACCTTAGTAACCTTGCGGATGGCTGAGTTTGGCTTTTTCGGCGTGCGAGTCATAACCTGAATGCAGGTCCCCCGCCGAAAGGGGTTCCTATCCAACGCCGGTGCCTTCGACTTGAATAACTTGCTGACCCGCGGCCGCTTTATTAACTGGTTAATTGTTGGCATGAACCTCCATATAAGTTTTAAAGTTTTTAAAGTTGAATCAAAACCATGAAACAATGCAAGAAATTTTTTCGAAAAGATGCACTTTGTGCCGCACATTTTTGCTCATAGCCGCGTAAGTTCCTCCGCTTGAGACTCGTTTTGCCTAGATGCCGATTCAGCCATGGCCGCACTAACCAGCGTATTAATCTTTATGTACCTGTACATCGGCAGACCTGTCCCGGCTGGAATTAGGTGGCCCATGATGACATTTTCTTTGAACCCCTTGAGCTTGTCGACCTTGGATGTGGTCGCAGCATCGGTCAAAACGCGGGTTGTTTCCTGGAAGGACGCCGCCGCAATGAAGCTTTCCGTCTCAATGGATGACTTCGTGATGCCGAGCAGAACGGGCTCAGCGGTGGCGGGCTCTCCACCGGAATCGATGATTTCCCTGTTAGCCGTTAGGAAAGCGTCTTTGTCGATTTGCTCGCCCCAGAAAAAGTCGGAATCGCCCGGATCGACGATGCGCACCTTGCTCAACATGCAAGCCACAATGATTTCTATGTGCTTATCATTGATAGTCACACCCTGCATGCGATATACCTTTTGAATCTCAGAAATTAGGTATTCCTGCAGGCTGGCGATGCCGAGGATATCGAGAATTTCGTGGGGATCCTGGGAGCCATCGGTCAAATTTTGCCCCTTATTGACAAAATCGCCCTCGTGCACAATGATGCTCCTGCCGTGGGGAATGAGATGTTCCTGGCGCTGGCCGGATTCGCTATCGGTAACCCAGAGGCGCCTCTTATTGCGCACCGTTCCGCCAAAGGACACAATGCCGTCCAATTTAGCCATCTCGGAAGCATCTTTCGGCCGGCGAGCTTCAAAGAGCTCGGCGATGCGCGGCAGTCCGCCGGTGATATCCTGCGTTTTCGACGCGGAACGGGAAGTTTTAGCGAGCAATGCGCCGGCTTGCACCTCGTTGCCATTATCGACGATAACTTGAGCGCCCGTGGGGATACTATAGGTGGCGACGATTTTATCGGGCGGGATGCCCTGGTCATTGGCGCCAACAACCACATCGATGGCAGGGTTCAAATCTTCCTTGTGCTCGATAACAACGGTGGTAACTCGGCCGGCGGAGGCATCCATATCGCGCTTGATTGTGACGCCAGGAATCATATCCCGAAAACTTATAACGCCGGCTTTTTCCGATAAAATTGGCATATTATGGGGGTCCCACATGGCCAGAATTGTGCCCTTTGCCACCTTCTCCCCATCGGAAATTGACAGCAGTGCACCCGGCACCATGGTGTAACTTTCAATTTCCCGGCCCTTGTCGTCCAAAAGCTGCATTGTGCCGGTTTTATTGAGGACAATGTTCGCCCCATCCGCCGTTTGGACGAGTCGTAGCCCATTAAATTTCACCGTGCAATCACGTTTGGCACGATATTCCGAACTTTTCAAGACCTGACTCGCCACACCGCCGACGTGGAAAGTGCGCAGGGTGAGCTGGGTACCGGGCTCACCGATGGACTGCGCCGCGATTATCCCCACCGCCGTGCCGCGCTTAACCATACTATTTGTAGCGGGATCGATGCCATAGGCCTTTGCCGGTATGGTGTTTTTAAACACTTGCGTCAGGGGAGACATTATCTTAACCCGTTCAATGCCACATTCTTCTATGCGATGAGCAATGTCGACGGTTATGAGATCGCCCGCCGCAACTATGATCTCATCGGGATCAAGCGGATTCCTAACATCTTCACTGGAACACCTTCCGGAGATGCGGTCACTCAGTCTCACGATTTCATCGTCACCCTCGATGATGGCCTGTTTCCAGACGCCGGAGCGATCCCCCACGTCCTCGTCTCCTATGACGCAATCCATGGCGACATCGCACAATTTTCTCGTCATGTAACCGGCATCGGCCGTCTTCAAAGCCGTATCCGCTAGACCCTTCCTGGCACCGTGGGTGGATATGAAATACTCCAATACTGACAGCCCTTCCCGGAATGAGGATGCGATCGGCCATTCTATAATTTCCCCCGAGGGTTTCGCCATCAATCCACGCATGCCGCAAAGTTGGCGCACCTGCTGCCGATTTCCCCGCGCACCGGAATCCATCATCAGAAACACTGGATTAATTTCGGAGCGGCCATTGTTGCCCGCGAGGGAATCAAAAACTAACCCGGCAATTTCGTCCGTCGCCGACGTCCACACGTCCACAATTTTGTTATAGCGTTCGCCGGAAGTTATAATTCCGCGCTTGTACTGCGCCTCGACGTCGTCGACCTTTTTACGCGTAGACGCGATTATTTCAGCCTTATCCACTGGAATTATCATGTCATCAACGCCGATGGACAGCCCCGCCCGCGTCGCCTCATTAAACCCAAGCGACTTGAGCTTGTCCAAAATTTCAACGGCGCTTTCCTTACCCGCCACTTTATAGGTGTTTAAAATCAAATCATCCAACCTTCCCTTGGCAACCGGCTGATTGACAAACCCCAGCGAACGGGCAAATATGCTGTTGAATACCACTCGACCGAGGGTGGTTTCGATTATTCTGAGCTCGCCATTTCCATATCTCGTCTTCTTTTTAAAGTCGGGATTTACGAAGCGTATGCGGTCATGCTTCCTCAAAATACCTTCGGCGTCCAGCATTAGGGCTTCCTCCACCGTGCTGACAAGTGGTAAGCACTCCTCTCCCTCCTTCTTGCCGGGCTCCAGGGTTAGGTAGTAGGCGCCGAATACAATATCTTGGGATGGTGTCAAAATTGGCTTTCCGCTGGACGGAGAGAAAACATTGTGGGAAGCGAGCATGAGCAGCTTTGCCTCCATGATCGCCTCCAGAGACAGCGGAACGTGCACCGCCATCTGGTCACCGTCGAAGTCAGCGTTGAATGCGGAGCAGACAAGTGGGTGCAAACGGATGGCATCTCCTTCAATGAGAACCGGTTCAAAAGCCTGGATGGATAATCTGTGCAGCGTTGGAGCGCGGTTCAACAGGACCGGATGACCACGGGTGACCTCATCCAAAATATCCCAAACTTCAGGCGCCTGTTTCTCTATCATCTTGCGTGCGCTGCGAACGGTGTGAATAAATCCGAGCTCCTTCAAGCGGCGGATGATAAAGGGCTCGAATAGCACAAGGGCCATTTTTTTCGGCAGCCCACACTGGTGCAATTTAAGCTCGGGCCCGATGACAATAACCGAACGCCCACTGTAATCAACCCTCTTCCCCAAAAGATTCTGACGGAAACGCCCCTGCTTCCCCTTGAGCATCTCGCTCAAAGACTTCAGCGGCCGATTCCCAGCCCCCACCACGGAATGGCCGTGGCGATCGTTGTCAAATAGCGCATCAACGGCCTCTTGTAGCATGCGCATCTCATTGTGAATAATTACATTGGGTGTCCTCAAACTTAGCAAGCTTTTTAGGCGATTATTTCTGTTGATCACCCGCCGATATAGGTCATTCAAGTCGCTCGTAGCAAAGCGGCCGCCATCGAGGGGGACAAGGGGGCGCAAGTCCGGCGGAATTATCGGCAAAGTCTCCAAAACCATCCATTCCGGCCGCATGTTCCCTTCTAAAAATCCGTTGACAAGCTTCAATCGGCGCGTAATTTTTTTCTTATTCTGGCGGGAATGGGTGCTCCGCAGTTGTTCCTGGAGCTCATCGGAAAGCTCGGTCAAATCGATGTCCGCCAGCACATCGCGAATTGCCACCGCTCCGATTTTTGCCGTAAAAGCTTCCTCGCCGTATTCTTCCTGCAATTGAATATATTCCTGGTCGCTGATCAGCTGACATTTCACCAGGGGCGTTGAACCCGGATCGATGACCATGTAACTTTCATAGTAAATAATTTTCTCCAAATCCTTGGCTGTCATGTCCAGCACTAAGCCAAGCCTGCTCGGTAAACTTTTTAGAAACCAAACGTGGGCAATGGGCACGGCAAGCTCGATGTGGCCCATGCTCTCCCGGCGTATGCGCGAAACGGTGACTTCCACTCCGCATCGCTCGCAAACGACGCCTTTGTATTTTATCCTCTTATACTTCCCGCAGGCGCATTCGTAGTCGCGCACCGGCCCGAAGATTTTTTGGCAAAATAGCCCACCCGGCTCGGGCTTGAAAGTCCGATAGTTGATCGTTTCTGGGTTTTTAACCTCTCCCCGCGACCAGGAACGTATAACGTCCGGAGACGCCACGGAAATACTAACCTGGTTGTAGCTGTGAATCGGATCAAAGCCCAAAAGTTCTTTTACGTTCTGATTACTCATCTGATGTAGTGCTTAAATATTGTCCATCTCCAATGTTGGATCGTTTTCCAGCCTGATGTCGAGGCATAGTCCCTGCAACTCTTTCATTAAAACATTAAATGACTGCGGAATGCCGGCGTCGAGCGAAGTGTCGCCCTTGACTATGGATTCATAGATTTTCGTTCGCCCCTGGGAATCGTCGGACTTCACCGTCAGTAACTCCTGCAAGGTGTAAGCTGCCCCATAAGCCTCCATGGCCCAAACCTCCATCTCTCCGAATCGCTGGCCACCGTACTGTGCGCGGCCACCGAGCGGCTGCTGTGTGATCAAACTATAGGGCCCAACCGCACGGGCATGCACCTTATCGGCGACGAGGTGATTAAGCTTCATCATATATATATACCCAACGGTGACACGCTGGTCAAATCTTTTGCCCGTACAGCCGTCAAACAGCTCCGTTTTTCCATCGAGGGGGAGGTCTGCCTTCTCCATCAACTCCTGAATCTTTTTTTCGGAAGTGCCGTCAAACACGTGGGTAGCGACCTTAATGCCGAGTTTTCTACACGCCGCACCAAGGTATGTTTCCAAAATTTGCCCCACATTCATGCGGCTCGGCACGCCCAGTGGGTTCAAAATGATATCAACGGGGCGCCCATTTGGCAAAAATGGCATGTCTTCCCGCTTAACTATGCGGGATACAACGCCCTTGTTGCCGTGCCTCCCCGCCATTTTGTCGCCCACCTGAATTTTGCGCTTATTTGCGATGAATACTTTGACATTCTTTATGATGCCGGATTCGTCCAAGTCGCCCGACTCGATGGCCGCAATTTTGTGCAGCCGCTCCTCTTCCAAGTCATCGAACTTCGATTGAAATTGGTCAATGATTTCAAAAATTTTGGTTTTAACGGGCGAAGATGGCATGTCGATGCTACGCCCACTTGCAGCCAATCGGCGTAGCAATGTTTTTGTAATTTTGCGATTTGCCGCCAGGATTGTCTCATTGGTTTCCGTATCGACGATATCAAGCGGAATTTTTTCCCCCAGCAATATGCCGGAAAATGCTTCGGTTAAGTCATCGCGTATGTGGTCGGCCTGGATGCGAAATTCTTCATTCACCTTTTTTATGCGGCGGCGACACTCGGATTCCGTAATATCTTCCTTCTCATGGTCCGTTCTGCTGGATATTTTTATTTCCATGACAGTTCCGTAGCAGCCGGCGGGAGCAACCAGCGATGTGTCCTTCACATCGGCTGCCTTTTCACCGAAGATCGCCCGCAATAATTTTTCTTCCGGGGCAAGATCGGTTTCAGTTTTCGGGGTGACTTTTCCAACGAGAATGTCCCCGGGCTTGACCTCTGCACCGACTTTAATTATCCCATCGCGGTTTAAATTTTTCAAGACCTCGTCGCCAACATTGGGAATGTCGCGCGTAATCTCCTCTATGCCCAATTTCGTATCCCGCGCCGTGACCTCATATTCGTCGATGTGAATTGAAGTGAAAATATCGTCGGTGATCATCCTTTCGCTCAGAATTACGGCATCTTCAAAATTATATCCGTTCCAGGGCATGAAAGCTACGAGAACATTCTTGCCAAGCGCGAGCTCGCCGCGGTCCGTCGAAGCACCGTCGGCGAGGACATCCCCCGCTTGCACCGCTTGCCCCTTTGATACAATGGGATGCTGATTGAAGCAGGTGGCTGCGTTGGAGCGCATGTATTTGACCAACTTATAGACCTGAATGCCGGGATCTCTGTTCTTCGACTCATTAAAATTGGCGGCCAGGGTGCCATCCGCGGAGACTATTATCCTGTTGCTATCCACGGAAGCAACGATGCCATCTTGTTGTGCAATAACGACATGCCCCGAGTCATGCGCAATTTTTTCTTCAATGCCAGTGCCCACCAATGGGGTTTCGGCTAGCAGCAGGGGAACACCTTGGCGCTGCATGTTTGCCCCCATCAATGCCCGGCTAGTGTCATCGTGCTCGAGGAAGGGAATCAATCCCGCCGCGATGGATATGACCTGCTTTGGTGACACGTCCATGTAATTTACCTCGGCGGGCGCCACATCCAACAATTGGTCGGATTTGCGAACGGCCACCTTCCCTAGCAAATTTCCCTCGCCGTCCATTTCGGAATTGGCCTGTGCTATGATTTTTCCCTCCTCATCGTCGGCGTTTAGAAATACAACCTCGTCGGTCACACGCCCGTCTCTTACAACGCGATAGGGAGTTTCGATGAAACCAAAATTATTTATGCGCGCATAGGTGCTTAGGGAATTGATAAGTCCGATGTTTGGCCCCTCCGGGGTCTCGATGGGACAAATCCTTCCATAGTGGGAGGGATGCACGTCACGCACTTCTAGGCCCGTGTGCTCCCGATTCAACCCATTGGGCCCCAATGCGGATAGGCGTCGCTTATGGGTGATTTCCGACAGGGGATTGATTTGGTCCATGAATTGGGACAGCTGGCTGCAGGCGAAGAAATCGCGAATCACCGACATCAGCAGCTTCGGATTTATCAATTTTTGGGGGGTTAGCATGTCAACGCTCTGGTCGAACAGCGACATGCGCTCGCGAATGACGCGCTCCATGCGAGCAATTCCCACGCGACACTGATTGACGAGTAACTCGCCAACGCCGCGCACACGCCTGCTTCCAAGATTATCAATGTCGTCTATGAAACCCGTTCCATTGCGCAATGAACACAAGTACTTCGTCGCTGCAACGATATCATCGGCCCCGATCACGCGGTCATCTAAGTCCTTATCCAAACCAAGTTTTCTGTTCAATTTGTAGCGCCCAACTTGACTTAAATCATATCTCTTGTTGTCGGTGAACATCCTGGCCCAGAACGACTTAGCGTTTTGCAAGTTCACCGGTTCGCCGGAGCGCAACAGCTTATAGATCTCAAAGAGGGCCTCCTCCTCGTTGTGGGAATTATCCTTGCGCAAACTCCTGACTATCAATCCACCATCAAAGGACGTATCAGCATAGGAAACCCTATTTATGCCCGCCTCTTGAAAGCTTTTTAGGAGAGTTTTTCCGATGTTATCATAGGCACGGGCGATGACGATTCCCTGGTGAACATCGATGATGTCGTCCGTCAAAACGTAATTTATCAGCGAATCCCTCTTCAATAGCTCATCGACATCGGATTCCTCAATCCTGTAAAACAGAGACAAAATATCGTGGTCAGAGCTGTATCCAAATGCACGCAACAACGTGGTAACAAGAAACTTGCGCCGCCTATGCCTGCGGTCGAGATACACATAGATGAGGTCATTTTGGTCCGTTTGGACCTCAATCCATGTCCCGCGATCGGGCATAACTCTGAAGGCGTACAAATTTTTGCCGCTAGTGTGTTGCGTAACTTCAAAACATATCCCGGGCGACCGGTGTAGCTGGCTAACAACGACGCGCTCCGCCCCGCTAATTATGAACGATCCGCGCTTGCTCATCAGAGGAATTTCTCCGATGTAAATTTCTTCCTCGCGGGACTCATCGGCACTTGTCAGCTTCAGTGTTATGTATAGGGGAGCCCCGAACGTTGTCCCTTCCTTCAGGCAAAAATATTCGGAATATTTGGCAGGTGCGACCCTGTAGGATAGGTAATCCAGCGAGACACTGCCATCGTAGCTAGTTATCGGAAACGCATCCCGAAAAACAGACTCCAAACCAACATTGCGCCGCTCTTTCACGTCCACATCCTGCTGCAAAAACTCCTTAAAAGAATTTACTTGGCTTTCAATGAGGTAAGGCGGCGTTATGACCTCTTTCAGCTTCCCAAAATTAACGCGATGGATATCCGACATATTTAAAAAATTTACAAAAATTCACATGACACAAACTCCGATGGTCATCGCAAAAACAGCGCTGACCTCACTGACCTCACTAAGTTTCAGATTTTTGACTGAAAATTTCTAATCCCGTCTACTTCAGCTCCACGGAAGCACCAGCGCTTTCCAATTTGCTCTTCATCGCAGCCGCATCAGCCTTAGATACGCCTTCCTTCAAAGGCTTTGGTGCACTTTCCACCAAATCCTTTGCCTCTTTCAGTCCAAGACCGGTTAACTCGCGCACAGCCTTGATAACCTCGATCTTTTTGTCACCAGCCGCCTTCAATATTACCGAAAATTCAGTCTGTTCCTCCTGGGGCGCAGCGGCAGCGGCTACGGGCGCCGCAGCCACGGCTATAGGTGCCGCAGCGCTAACACCCCACTTGTTTTCGAGTTCCTTCACCAGGGCCGCAATCTCGAGTACGGACTGCGAACTCAACCATTCGATAACTTCTTCTTTCGTTATATTTGCCATTTTATCTCTCTCCTGAAAGCTACACTAGCGAATTTCAAAAACTCATTTAAGGGCACCTCCCCTAGCGCAACATCCATTGTTTTATTAAAAATTTTACATTTCAGCCCTTGCTTGCAAAACATTCAACATGCCCTGCGGCACAGCATTCAACACGCGCACGCACTGCTGGGCAGGGGCACTCAATGTGGCCAACAATTGACCGCGTAGAACTTCCTTGGAAGGTAGCTCGGCAAGTGCATCAATATCGCTGCAAGATAGCGCTTCGCTGTCCAAAACACCACCCTTTACGATAAATTTTTCACCGTTGGAACTTTTGTTAAATTTTTTTATAATTTTTGCAACTCCAGATGGATTATCCCCGCCAACTATAATGGCATTTTGTCCCTGCAAAATATCCTTAGCTATGGGCAAGGAGTGCTCACTTGCTGCGATACTCAGAATAGAATTCTTTACCACATGGAACTCTCCCGCCTCTTTGGCGAGCTCCCGCCTCAGTTTCGTGACCTCCTTTACGGTCACTTTGGAAAAATCAGCTATAAAAACGTAATTCGACTTATCGAGTTGGCTGCGTATCCATTTGGCTAAAAGCTCCTTTTCATCTCTCATTTTTGCGCCTTGTTTAAAATTTTGAGTATATTTTAGCCGATAGTTTTATGCCTGGGCTCATCGTTGCGCTGAGGGACATTGACCTGATAAACTTGCCTTTAAACTCCTGGGGGCGCAACTTCGATAAAACATCAATGGCCGCCTCAATGTTTTCGGATAATTTTTCCTGAGGAAATGAGACCTTGCCAACAATGATCGACACATTCGCGCTCTTATCCATCTTGAACTCGACTCGACCAGCCTTGACGGCGCCTATCGCCTCCGCCAAATTATCGGTTACGGTGCCAGTTTTGGGGTTTGGCATCATGCCGCGAGGCCCAAGGATACGCGCAACGGAGCGCACTTCCTTCATCGCTGAGGTCGTGGCAACGGCAACGTCAAACCCAAGCCAGCCTCCATTGATTTTTTCAATCATATCCTGCAATCCAGCGAAATCTGCCCCGCCACTCAAGGCTCCTTGCGCATCTTCCGTAAATGCCAGAACGCGAACACTTTTCCCACTGCCATTTGGCAGCGAAACCGTCCCCCTAACCATCTGGTCACTCTGCTTTGGATCAACTCCAAGGTGCGCTGATATGGACACCGTTTCGTCGAAACGTGCCTTTGGCATCCGGCCCAGTATTTCCACGGCTTCGTTCACCTGATATTCTTCCCTCAGGTTTTCAGCCTCCTGTGCCCGCATATGTCGCTTACTTGACTTTTTCATAGTAAAATTTTTATTCAATTTCAATGCCCATGCTGCGGGCGGTTCCCTCGATAATTTTAGCGGCGGCTTCGAGCGAATTGGCGTTTAGGTCCTCCATCTTAGTTTCGGCAATTTTCAAAACATCAGCCCTAGTCACCTTGCCGACCTTGGTACGATTTGGCACACCGGAAGCCTTATCTATTCCGGCTGCTTTTTTCAACAGCACGGAGGCGGGTGGCGACTTCAAAATAAAACTGAAAGACTTGTCGGCGTACACCGATATGACAACGGGTAAAATTAAGCCGTTTTGATCCTTGGTCTTGGCATTGAATTCCTTGCAAAAACCCATTATGTTCACCCCCGCAGCACCAAGCGCAGGGCCTACCGGCGGCGCAGGGCTAGCTGCCCCAGCGGGAAGCTGCAACTTTATTTCTTTGACAACTTTTTTTGCCATCTCATGTCCTAAGTTTCATCAATTATCACCAGCCTCAACCCTTTTCACCTGCCAAAATTCTAGGTCCACCGGAGTGAGCCGCCCAAACATCGACACTTGTACTCGAAGCCTGCCAGTTTCAGTATCAATCGCTTCTACCTCGCCTGTCAAGTTTAAAAATGGCCCATCGTTAATTTTTACAATTTCACCAATGTTATAGGAGAATTTTGGCACACTTTTTCCCTCCATAGCCTGCATCTTAGCCATTATGTCACTGATTTCATTCTCCTTAAGTGCCACCGGATTGTTGTTGCCCACGAAGCGCACAACCCCGTTGGCATTTCTGATCAGCTGCCAGGGGGTTTGCAAAATTTCACCATTTTTGTCGCACATTTTCATGTGTATAAAAACATAGCCGGGGTAAAACTTGCGCGTGCGCGTATGTTTCTTTCCATTTTTTATCTCAGAAACTGTTTCCGAGGGGATTAGGATTTCGGAAATTAGGTCCCCCAAATTATTCTCCCTTATGATGGTCTCAATGCTAGTTTTGACCTTATATTCCTGATTCGACAGGGTCTGCAACGCAAACCATTTTGCCTCCGGTAAATCTTCGTACATTTTCGCCTGGATCCTATATTAGCTAGCCATCGAGTGAATTAACTTGATTCCGTGAAAAAACGAAAAATCAAGCACACTAACATAGGCACCAAAAAGAAGCATCGCCACAACAACAATTATGGTGGATTGGCGCAGCACCTTCCCCGTTGGCCACGTCGACTTTTTCAGCTCAATGACTATCTCCGCAAAAAATTGCTTAACTTTTTTAAATGAAACTTTCATATCTTAGTGAAATTTACCTTGGCAGGGGAAGAGGGACTCGAACCCCCAACTTACGGTTTTGGAGACCGTTGCTCTACCAATTGAACTATTCCCCTAGGATTGATAGAAATTACTAATTTTCGCAATTTAATCTCAGACATTAATCTCCGTTATGCGGCCAGCGCCTATGGTATGTCCACCTTCGCGGATGGCAAAACGCTGCCCTTTTTCCATGGCGATCGGCTTCTGCAACTCCACTTCCACGCCTAAGTTGTCCCCAGGCATTACCATTTCAACGCCTTCCGGTAGGTGCACAACTCCGGTGACGTCGGCCGTACCAAAGAAGAATTGCGGACGATAGCCATTAAAAAATGGAGTATGCCTGCCGCCCTCGTCCTTCGTCAATACGTAAACTTCCGCTTTGCCGCGCGTGTGAGGCTTTATCGAGCCGGGTTTTGCCAAAACATTGCCCCGCTCAATTTGATTTTTTTCTATGCCGCGTAGCAATATGCCGACGTTATCGCCAGCCTGCCCCTGTTCGAGCAACTTGCGAAACATTTCAATGCCGGTACACGTTGTCTTGCGAGTTTCATTTAGGCCAACGATCTCCACTTCTTCGCCCACCTTTATGCAGCCACGCTCAATCCTGCCGGTGGCCACCGTACCACGCCCAGTTATGGAAAACACATCCTCCACCGCCATGAGGAAGGGTTTGTCGATATCCCGTATGGGCACGGGGATGTCCTTATCGAGAGCCGCCAGCAGCCTATTGATTGCTTCAACTCCTTCGCTCTTGTCTTCCAAAGCCGCCAGTGCGGAGCCGCGTATGATGGTAATGTCGTCACCCTTGTACTCGTATTTAGTCAGCAAGTCGCGAACTTCCATCTCGACGAGGTCCAACAACTCCGGATCGTCCAATAAATCAACCTTATTGAGAAAAACAACGATATTCGGAACACCAACCTGGCGGGCAAGAAGGATGTGTTCGCGGGTTTGTGGCATGGGACCGTCATAGGCACTGACGACCAATATCGCACCGTCCATCTGAGCCGCACCGGTGATCATATTCTTAACAAAATCAGCGTGCCCCGGGCAGTCGACGTGGGCATAATGCCTATTTTCACTTTCATACTCAACGTGTGAAACGGCAATCGTGACGGTTTTGCTGGCATCGCGCACCGTTCCCCCCTTTGTGACATCTGCGTATGACTTAAACTTAGCCAACCCTTTGTCAGACTGAACCTTCAACAAAGCCGTCGTTAGAGTTGACTTACCATGGTCAACGTGACCGATGGTGCCGACATTAACGTGAGGCTTCGTTCTCTCGAATGTTTCCTTTGCCATTTTGTTCCTTTTTTCTCTTTAAAAATTCTAAATACTATAAGACTGGAGCCCCCGAGCGGATTTGAACCGCCGACCTCATCCTTACCAAGGATGCGCTCTGCCGACTGAGCTACAAGGGCACATGCCCAAAGCAATCCAAAAGAATCACTCGGAGACCAATCAGCAGCACTCTGCATGGCTATTCGCAAACGTCAACACTTATTTCAAAAAACAAATTTAATCACCATTTCATAGCCACAATTGCAAACTTTATTGCTTATTTTTATAGCCTACAGTGAACATGTAGTCCCAAAAATAAACTAGGTCAAAAATTTTGAAAATAAGCGAGAACTCAGGTAGTCAGCAAACTGACAGCTCCACTGCGAATGACTCCCCTTCGTTGGGTTGGATGCAACGGTAGTGCGACCAATCCTTGAAATCGGCGTCACAGTTGGGCAAGTCGGGCATGCAAAGAAATTCAACGCAGCCCCGCTTTTCACCCCGCCTCAGGGCAAAATAGGCCCGGGGATATTTTCCGCAGAATATTAGGGACAGGGCTTCTTCCTCGTTCTTCGTTACTAGGGAAGCTTTGTAATCCTGCATGGCGCTGATTGCTAAGACGTTGCCCTCCGGCAGAACGACTGGAATTTTATCCCCGCATTTCGCCGATTCTATGAGGGATAAATCTTCGTTTAGGAGAAATTTTTTCTTCGCTTTGCTGCGGATTGAGTATTGGTCAAGGGTCAAGTCGCTGTGCCAGGGGATGCGAATCGGCATGCGGATTAGGGGGCACCAGTGCAGCGGAAATGTGCCAACGTTATCCAGACTGATTTCGAAACGCATGGATAAATCTGATAATCTATAGCTAATCTTCGGTATGCATGGGTGGCAGAGCTCGGAATCTTTGGGCCCAAACGCTAGGCAATCCCCCTCGGCGGGGTAGCGCACAAATTCAATGTCGGCGAAGGCAAGTTCTCCCAAACCGGCCACGGGCATGGCCCGCGCATTGAGCTGCCACTGGGAACCGATGCCGCTGAAAAGGACGTCGCGCCAAGAAGAATCCGCTAAGCCTATTTGCCACCCCATCAAGCGCGCAGAGCCATCCCCAGCGATAAAATAGCGGGACGGCCCAACATCGATTTGCAATATATCAGCTTCCTGATTCTCCATGGCACAAACAATGCCTATGCTTTCTCGGCATTCAACTCAAAATTTTTCCAAATGGAAAGTATTATATCTTTCAAGGTTTCATACTTGGGGCGCCAATCGAGGGTCGTCCGCGTCCTAAAAGCATCGAAATAGAGGCGGTCGGCATCGCCCTCCCTCTCGGGAAAATCCTCAATTTCGATCGTTTTTCCGATAATTTCCTGGGCACAACCTATTACTTCTTTCACGGAAATCGCCTTGCCAAGACCAACGTTGAAAATTTGCTTTTCCCGGCGCACCTCCAGGTGGGGCATGACGCGCAAGCATGCGTCACAAAAATCATCAACGTGCAGATAATCGCGGGATGCCGTGCCATCGATCGTGGGATAGGAAGTGCCGTAGATGTCAATTTTCTCCCGCTTCCCCAGGGCAAACTCTATGATGGATGGAATCAGACCAACGCCAAGATTTTCAATGAAGTGTTTGTGCTCGCTGGTACTCAAACCGGCTAAATTCGATGCCCGCATGATGGCGTAGCTTATGCCGTGTGTCAGACGATAAGATTCCAGCATCCCCTCAAAAAATAATTGGGAATAGCCCAGCGGATTGATGGGAGCTTTGGTTGTATAGTCTGTGATTGGCAGCTTGTCCTGGGCGCCAAAAACCGAGGCCGAAGAGATGTAAATTATTTTTTTGACATTGTGATCCAGGAGAGTGTTCAGCAAAAAAATGCCCCCCACCACATTGTTTGAATAATATTTCATCGGTGTGGCGACCGCCTCGTCAATGCGCGAAAACCCACCGGCACATACAACCATTTCGATGTGCTCCTTGCGTAAAACATCGCCCATGAGACCAATGTTCCCGCTGTCCCCTTTGTAAAATGAAATGGTGTAGTCGAGCAGCGATGGTACTTGAACGGTGTCCACAACGGAAATGCGGTGCCCGCAGGACTTTAGTGCTTTCACCAGGTGATACCCAACGTAGCCAGACCCACCGATTACTAATATATTCATAAAATTTAAGTTTAATTTTCGGTGGAGTCTAGTAAAGTAAAATAATTCATGGAGCTGACAATGCCTGCTCGCCTTTGGCAGGCTGCACCGCGGCAGGTCCAACATTGTTTTCAACACTTTGGTCAACTTTCGCTTCGAAGCCATTCATGGCATTGAGCTGCTCCTTCGTGGCAATCGCCGTTGCAACCAGGCGGCTATCCTCAAATTCAGCCACATAGCCCTCGTGTAGCAGCCAATTGAGGTCCCTTACAAACATCGACAAATTTTCATCCTTTTCGGACAGGGTATCATCCGGTATGGCGGCGGCGGGATAAAGCTTTCGATAAATATCCATCGGTTTGCAGTTTTGGTTGGCCTCTATGCAATCAATCACCCGCTGAATGTTATCATCGAAGCGGTCTTCAGTGGACCTGAACTTGCGTTTCACCGCACAGGTGTAAGTTATTTTCGATGCGGACCCGATCTTATAAATCGTAAATTTTTCGCGGCGCAGCTTGCTGCGGAGGTTATTGGCCAACCCAAGTGGGAACTTTTTTTCACGGAGAAACAGGATAAAAATAGATTTGCCCAGTATCCCGTGGGGCATTGCATTGAATGTCGTGCCCGTTATTCGGAAAGAATCCGCGACTTTTATGACTTGTTCCTTGAAATTTTCAAGGAAAAATTTCCGCACATCGGCCAAGCGCGTAAATCGCCTATCGATGCCCTCCACTTTGGGGATGTACACTTTTACCTTTGAAGCGGCGGCCTTCCACTCATCAATCGCCGCTTGGTCGGTTATGGACTCCACGCTTTCTTTGAACCGTTGAAAAGACATCTTCGGGCAATGCTCATCGTGGTGCTCCATCAAAATTTCCTGGTAGCGGTGATAATTTGGCGGACAAAGAATTTGATTGGTTAACCCGCATTTGTGGAGGCAAATAAAAGTGCCATTGGGAGGTTCCACATTTTCCTCCACCACTTCGAAATATTTGTCACAATGGTTCGCCAAAACATGTCTGACTGCACTCTGCTCATCGGCAAAAATGAAGCCGTCATCCGCTGCTAGGTACAGGTTTTTGTCATCCTGAATCGGCGTTTTTTTTATCACAGCGACGAAGCGTTCCGGTTTTTCCAGAAACAAGCGGGCAACATTGAAAAGTTCGTAAGTTTTGCAGGTCAGACGGAATGCTGCTATGGCGGTGCTAAAATATGAATCTTCGGGGTAAAAATTTGCCTCAACGATGGGGATGAATTCCTGATTTCTATCATTGAATTGCCGATTTTTCCGGAAATCTTGCCCATCGCGGCGGCGATTTCTATTGAATTGAAAATCCCCACCCATGCCTGGACCACGCTCGCTTCGATAGCCATTTTTCCTTTTTTCGCTCCCATCGGAGTGTTTCTTCCACTTCTCCTTTTGACCATCATGCCTATCCCTGAGGTCGTGGGAAAAATCCTCGCGTTCTCCGCCATCGTGTTTGCGCAACCTGCTCCCCCAGTCCGGCTCGAAGGAAAATTCCTTTAATCCGAGTAAATCCAAATCATCATCATCGCCCATATCACCCTACTGCATATTAATTAAAAAATTTTACGGCATCAGTGGTTGGGGAATGTCCGCATGCGTTCAAATTTCACTCTTTGCCGCCCTAGTTCCACGCATTGCCGTTCAATTTCGATCAACTGCCTATCGATTTCGATCAATTGCCTATCTATTTCCCACTGCCTAGCTGCACTCGCTTCCTGCTCCAATCGGTGCCGCTTCAACGTCAACTTTTCCCGCTCCACTTCCAAACTTTTGCGCTCACGTTCAAACTCCACCAACTGCCTGGGCGTGCGGTAACTGTCCCGCTGATAAGAATTGCTGGATTCTCCGCTATTTTCACTGGTAACGTGGTGTCCAATTGCGCCGCCGGCTAGCCCGCCGATGACGCCACCCGCCACCGCGCCACCGGACTTCCCAAAGGCGTACCCCACACCGGAGCCAGCGGCGGCACCGATGGCAGCACCTCCCAGGGTGCCCGTGGTGGAGTCGCACCCAACTGCCAACAGGGATATGGCCAATATGAATGGTAAAAATCTATGCTTCATCCACTCAATATGTTAAAAGTTTTGCGATAAACGCAAGCAAAATCACCCGCGTAAAAATATTAGCGTGTTCCAGTTGCCATACTTCGCGCTATTTTCTATGGATGAAGTCCAAAATTTTTTGAATGATTTTTCGAATGCTGCGCGGACAGCGGGAACTTCCTCCAGTAGCATTCCACTTAGGCAGAGCATCCCGCCGGGCCGCACTGAACCCACTAAAATATCGGCATTTTTTATGAGGACATCGGCCAAAATATTTGCGAAAATCAAATCAGCCTCGTGGCCCAGTAAGCCCACTTTCAAATCCGAGCAACTATAGTCAATGCTACGCGGGTCGATGCCATTATTACCAGCATTTTGCTTGCTGGTCGCGATGGCATCCTCATCGCTATCAATGAGAAGGGCATGCTGCAATCCACACTTTAATGCAGAAATACCCAAGATTCCCGTTCCGCAGCCCACATCGATGCATTTTTTTACCCACCAACTGTCATCCCTGCGGAACATAGAAACGAACATGATCAGCGCGCGTGCACACAGGCGCGTACTTTCGTGCATACCCGTGCCAAAAGCCAAACCCGAATCGATGTACACCGGCACTACGTA
Source organism: Puniceicoccales bacterium (assembly GCA_031266345.1). GTDB lineage: Bacteria > Verrucomicrobiota > Verrucomicrobiia > Opitutales > JAIRKQ01 > JAIDVZ01. Next base: position 39,375 of record JAISBD010000023.1, read on the forward strand.
TTCGGAGGGGATCGGCACCTCGTTTTTTCGGCACAGCGGAATCCAGAACAGTTGCTGATAGGACCAGGGCTGGCAATGCTTTTTATACTCGTTGACCCAGTTCGTTTCGGCGACGGTCTCCATACTCACTTCGCCGGCCAGCGAGAGAGAATCCTGCACATTTTTAAAAACTTCGCCGCCCAATTTTTCACTTTCAAAATATCCGCACAAGTAGTGTGAATCTGAGTCGCAATCGTGGTCGAGTACGCATTCCCGCTGCTCATTTTCCAGCAAAAACGCATTCACCGCTTCCGCGCACTCCCCATCTATTTTCAGCATAAACTTTATCATTGCGAGTAATTTAAATAAATTTTCCAAAAAAATCGAAAATTTTATGTAAAAACATTACTTTTATAAAATTTTAGAAAATTCCTTGACCAAGAAGGATTATGCTGCTAGTCCCTAGCACGTCGTTGAGTTATGGCTGCATCAAAAATAATCCAGACCCTATCCCACCCGCTTGGGGAAACTCCTACCCAAGTGAAACCGAAATTGAAAAAATTGAGCGACATACGGGCGGTCATATTCGATGTGTACGGAACCCTACTGATATCCAACGTTGGTTCAAATTCCATGTCCAATGTTTCCCTTGAAAGTGATGGAGCCATCCAGGAAGCGCTCATTGCTTCCGAATTCGAAATCCTCGAGCCGGAAGCGAAATTGAGCGAGCAGTACGTTGGGTACATCCACGCCCACTACGACATCCGCCGCTCGGAGGGCATTTTATTCCCTGAAATTAACATATATGACGTGTGGCAAGATTATCTAAATGAGCTATTTACGCAGGGAATTATAGACGGTGATTTGACTGAGTGCTCAATTAAGCGTGTCATATTGAACCACGAATTCCGGGTTAATCCCGTATGGCCGCGCAAGGGGACACTGGAAGTTCTAAGGTCTTTGCAAGACAGCGACATCTGCTCGGGGGCAATATCAACGGCGCAGTTTTATACCAAACTTGCCCTTGAGACCCTATATCAAAACAGCTTGGATACGCTTGGTTTCAAAAAGCCGATATGCGTATGGTCCTTTGAACACTGGCATGTCAAGCCGTCGGATGTGCTATTCGAAGCGTGTATCGCGGGACTGCACGCTCTCAAAATTGAGCCCGGCGAGGTGTTATACGTGGGCAATGACATGCGCAACGATATCATACCGGCCCACAAATTTGGGTTTAGGACAGCGCTATTCGCCGGCGATAAAAAATCCTACAACATAACCTCAACGGAAGGGGACATCAACGCCTGCAAGCCAACGGTAGTTTTTACGGAATTTTCGCAACTTCAAGACTGTTTGCTCTATTAAAAAACTCACAGAGGCGGAAAGATAAGGAAACGGGTGGCGAAAATAGAATGGGTACATCTGCCACAGTTCATGGCAATGCGGCCACTAATTTTTTAATTTGCTAAGGTTTTTTACCCCATGCCTTTGCCTGCAAAACATTCCTTGCACAGAAGTTTAAACTCTCTATTTTTTATATATTTTTTCGCTAGCGCTAATTTTTATCTTGACATTTTTATTCGTTTTGCAGGGAGTATGGAAACTGAAACTCAAATTTGGAAAACGTATGAAAATAGGGAAAAAAGAAAATAGTAGTGGTTTTAATTTGACCAAGCTGAACAAGAAAAAGTTTCGCACGGGGTTAACTTCGACATCCCGCAGCGAAGATCTTGATATTAGCTGTGCCATTGGCGAATTCGGAATGATGCGCGTGGGCGTCGGCATGGATTTCAGCACCGTGTCCAAATTAGTGAAAGCCTCCGTAGCTCTGATTGACTAGGCCTTTTACTGCCAATTTCTGTTGGCAATTAGGGACTTGTACTGGATGCCGTCCATGGTTATTTCCAAAAAAAATAGGTCTTCTTGATCCGTTGGGGTTATGGCAATTGCGAGGGAGGTAACTTTGCCATCGGGGAGGGTTAGGCTTGAAATGCGGATGGCATCGTCAATGGACGCTGAATTTTGAATAATATGTGCCGCGAGGGTGTATTCAAGGTGATGTGCATTGCGATTTGCCACATTGCGGCGGCATAGCAGACCGTTCGCCATGCTTATCGTCAGTGTGACAGCGGCGATCGAAAATATGGCCAGTGCTACGATAACCTCAATTAGGGAAAAAGCCTTTCTATTTTTTCTCTTCACGCAAAACTCCGGACAACACGTCGGCATCATATTCCACGCCATCCAGCTTCACAGTAAATTTTGTGAAAAATCCCAATTCATCGAATCTTGCCACCCATTTTGTGTGCAAATCTGCCGGAACATCGCATAGTCCGCGGTCAAGCTCGCCAATTTTTTCCCCGGAGCGGCTAAAGATTGCGAATTTTCCCGAGTCGCAGCGCAAAAAAATTGACTGATTTGTCCAAATGGCCACGTGGCGAGCATGTCTCAGTGCCCCATTGATGGCGGAAATATCGCTTTGATTTTCGAAATTTGTGTGAAAATTGGTCGAAAAAATACCAACCAAAGCGGCTACCAATCCAATGACAATGAGCAATTCGATGAGCGAAAACGCCCTCCCGCACTTCACGTTCACCAATTCCCTATTTTTTCATCTTTGCCGGGGTTTCCCCGTGACCAAACATCGTACTTCGCCCCATTATGGAGCCCCGGATAGGCGTAGCAGTAATCATTTCCCCAGGGGTCCTTGGGTAGGGACTCCAAGTATGGACCTCTCCACCTATGTTCCTTATCCGCAGGAGCTTTCATAAGCGCTTTTAGGCCTTCCGCCGTAGAAGGATACTCCCCCACGTTTATTTTATAGGCCATCAGCGGCGCTCGCACCGTCTCATTGGCGAAAATGTGTGCAATTTGCTCCTTGCTACTCCCAAATATGCTGTCCAGGTTGGACACCAATAGGCCAGTTAGGCCGGCGATTATTGCCAAGACGATCAGTATTTCAATCAGAGAAAATCCCCTATTTCTGCTCACCGCCTTACTTTTATATTTTTTTGCACACTTCGCAATTTAAAAAAGCAATCCGCTGCAAATTTTGCTTTACGAGCGTTGCCATATCAATTTTATGACAACCATTCTTATAAAAATATGACGGCTAATAAGTTGAATTGGTGTATCGTTCGCCTTGGCGAAGATTTTAATTGGTGGGTCAGTGAAGTCAGCGATGACATACATTGGGAAGCGGAAGGGCTGGGGATCCTCGACCCTAACCAGGTTGAATACATGGTAGATCTACTCGTCCAGATGCAGGCTTATGGGCTTAGAAACGATGTCGTTGAGGATGCCTTTTTTAAATTTTCCATTGAAAAAGAGCTGCCAAAAAGCATGATTAGGCTTGTTGCCAGCAGCGAAGAATTGATGTTCAGTAAGGAAAAAATTTTTGCGATGCCGAATGCCATAGATGATAATGAGGGCCCATACGTGGATTTTATAGATCACATAATAGCAATTCGAGTCAAGATGCTGAATGCCAATTTAAATTTTAAGCAACCCTTTGAAATTGAGGAACTAGAGGAAGCCATACGCGATGAGCAGCAAGCGGATTATGTCAGCGGGAAGGGGCACCACGTCTTCGAGGAAATAGTTTCGATTTTGGACTATGTCCCACTGGGATATAGCTTGGATGACGACGCTACGGAACAAGACTTGGAAGCGGAGGTCGATTTGCCAGACTTTGAGGATGAGCTGGAAAGCGAAGATTCCCGAGTTAAGGAGTGGGACTATGGGGATTATAACTAAATTTTCACCTCCAATGGGAAGCATAACTTTTTAGCCTTGAGTTTTTATTTGGGCGACGTAAAATATTTCCCATTTACTTCAATGGTGAGGTTGGGATGGATGGTGTTTTGGATGCAGAGGAAAGTTCCGGGGATGGGGAAAGTCTTGCAAAAACGAAAATGTGCCAAGGGGAGGCCGCAATTTCAAAGAAAGACTTCCGCCAGTTATTTCCGGAAAATTTAATGGAGCTGGAGAATCCTGCCAACATCAAAAAAGTGCCGCTGGAGTGGTTAAAGTATCTTACTCCAAAGCAGTTGCAATATTTGAGCGCAAAGCAAAGGCGTGCTTTGTTAGCGGAGCAAATCGACGCTGAATATGTTTACAATAGCGTGGATAGTAAGCTCACGGAGTTGATGGGGCGCTCAGCGGAGAGCATTGCTTCCGAAGCCAAAACTTTGTGTAGGGAAAAAATGGCATCCCTTGGGGCAATAAACAGGGAGGAAAATAGGAAAGAAATTTTGCTTTTTTTAGCGGCCATTGGGAAACATGCTTTGAACAACGTAGCATCAAAAAGTGAAATTAAAAGACTGAGACAGGCGGTATTTCATCTGTGTACGGCACCGCTAGTTGCCGGATCTTCCGTAAATGAATTGGCGGATGAGTTTGGCGGCGACTATCCAAGCTCAAATTTTTTAAAGCAGAATAATCCGAGCTGCGTAGAAATAGCGCTGGAAGCCGAAGCCACGCTAATTATGCTGGATGCGAAAAGAGATGGCCACATCGGGCTAGCGGTTACCCCATTGGCCCGGGGAGACTACAATACGGTTTATGCGTCCGCCGACGGAGCCTTGGCCCTGAAGTTGTGTGATAAATTTAACCCAAGGTTTTCCGAAAGAATAAAATTTCAAACGGCGGTGGGAAAGGTAGTCGGTGCGTACAGATGCAATTTGGCTACGGATGCGGTGCAGCGACTCATGGAGCAGGCTGGAGCTCCACACGTAGTGGCGAATGTTGCCGCCGGTGTAATGAAAAATGGCAGAGCATGCGTCGCCACGGAGATGATTGGCGAAGAGCTCGAAGTCTTCGGCATACTGCACAGCGAAAATTCAAAATTGGTAAAAGAATTCATAGAAAGGGACACGTGGATACAATTGGAGGACATTTTAACCGGCCAGGTCGATAGGCATGATAGCAACGTTAATATTTCCTCCGCGGGGTGGCCGGTGGGGATCGACCACGACCTGTGTTTCCCAACCATGGCTAGGGTCCAACTCTTTAAAGATTCTCCCGCCTGGGGATTTAGGAATAATACCTGTCCCGCCGAAATTAAACCCAATGTGGCAAATACAATACCCGATACACTCGTGGCAGTCAGCGGGGAAGGCGTGGAGGTAAAGAGCAAGGGGCAAGGCTCAATTGGGGTGGATGGTGGCGTGAGGAAAAACTTTTGCATGCCGCCGGTGATAGATGTTGGGATGCGCGATGCGATCCTTGGGATAAATTTGGACGAGTTGGGGAGCATTTATGGGGATTGCGGCTTGACGCGGGCTGAAATCGAGCCAGCTCTGAAGAGAGCGGAGCTGCTCAAGGCAAGAATTAGAAACATGGCGACAAATAGGGTAGTAAAACCGGAGCAGTGGAGCGCAGCCCTCATAGGAGCGAAGGGATGCACCTCGGTAAATTTTTACGCACACAGACATTCGGAATGCGTGCTCATGAAAAATTCTCTGGGCTACGAATGGTCCGGAGTGGCCAGCTAGCAATCCATTTGCATAGGATTTCCAACTCCGCTCCCAGGGAAAAAATATGCTTCACAGGCAGCCCTCTTTCCCCCTCTCGGGAAATTTTTTACTTACAAGCTTGGGAAATATATGCTTTGCTAAGCCCCCATCATGAATTGGGGCCCTAAATTACCTGCCACTGGTGCCTGTTCCTGGCCTTCGGAAGATCCCTCGCCTTCCGGTATTTCGCCTTGCATGAAAGCCATAATGCGCTTTGTCCACCTCTCAACTTCATCCAAAAACAGCTTAAAGAATTCCTCAAAACCCTCATCTGCTAAAAATCGCAGTGGATATTGATACCCCAGAGCAGCCTTCCCGCTTTCGGAGTTATAGGAAAGGGTCATACCCTTTGTTTCTTCCTGATTATCGTTCATCCTTAGCAGATATCTCATAACTACGGCCCGATTGATCTGCGGAATTTCACCGATCTCGGCGATGAATATCATGCCATCGCGCTTATTATCGTATTTCAGATGGACAAGCATACCATTGTCTACGTCGAGGCAACAGTAACCCGATGGGTCGATTTTCAACCCCATCAAATTTATCTTGTTCGCAAAACCATTTAAAATCGAAGAAAATTTGTCCATTGATTACACTCCTATAAAACTAATCTTTCCCAGATTGAAGCGCAGTATAGCTCAGAGCATATGGGCGGTCAAGAAGAAATTTATAATTGTTTCCGTAAAATTATTTTTGCCGCATTTGTAAAAATTTTATTGCCTTATGGCGGGGGAGGTTTTTTATTTCCTCTAAATTCAACTTTAAAGCTTAAGTGTAATTATGAAAAAACTTGTGAGTGTATTATTGTTTAGTTGCCTATGTGTTGCAAGCGCTTCCGCATGGCCGACGTCCACGAAAATCTTATCCGTCGATATCCAAAAGGTATTGGAAAATTTTGAAAAGGCTAAGAAAACTCGATTAGAATACACCGAAGCGGTGGCGGTGGCTGAGAAGGAGCTGCGCGCAGTTTATGAAGAGGTGATGAAGATCAATGACGAAGTCAAGGAACTTCAGGCCAAGGCAGATAACAGCGCTTTGACGGATACGGCTCGCAGCAAATTCAAAGCGGAAGCGACGGCCAAGGGAGAGGAGCTGCGCAAAAAAGACCTGGAGCTTGCCCAGCTTCGCCAGGATTTGAATAAAAAATTGACAGAGCGCCGCCAGGGGGAGATTGCCGAGCAATTCAAAGAATTGGAGGCGGTGGTAACGGAAATCGCCAAGGATAAAAAGGCAGATGTGGTGCTAAATAAGCTTTCTTCAGCGTTTTATGTGGATGATTCTCTAGACATAAGCGATTTGGTCATCGCGAAATTGAATGGCAAGAAGTGATTGATTTTTGAACTTTATCATTGTCCTGCGGATGTTTTGTTTGCAGGATTTTTCATGGTTAACATAAAATATTCGCTGGAAGAAATTGCTGCCATAGTTGCTCCCATGGGCATCGTCGGTACCACTAGCTGTTCCATAACTGGCATAAAATCACTGGTGGAGGCGGAGGCTTCCGACCTGTCGTTTTTGGGAAACAAAAAATATGGGGAGCAACTGGTGGTGACGCGGGCTTCCATCGTGCTCATCGGTGAAGGCATCAATTTGCAGCCGGCAAAGAACCAAGCTTTTGTGATTTGTAAAAACCCATCCTTTGCGCTCGGCTTGCTATGCCGAGATATCGAACAAAAATATTTTCCGAAGAAATCTGCCACCATTCACAGCAGTGCCGCAGTGGCGGACTCGGCCAATCTCGGGCGCAATGTTTCCATCGGTCCCCACGCCGTGATAGAGGAGGAGGTGAAAATCGGGGATGGTGTGACATTGGATGCGGGTTGCTACGTTGGTCGCGGTGCAACTATTGGGGATAATACGAGGCTGCATGCCGGAGCGAAGGTGATGCCGTTTTGCGTCATCGGCAAAAATGTTACCCTGCATCCCGGCGCCGTGGTGGGGTCGGACGGCTTTGGCTATGAAACCGTGAATGGTGCCCATGTGAAGATGCCCCAGATAGGCAATGTTATCATTGGGGATGACGTCGAAATTGGCGCCAACGCGACGATAGACCGCGCCCGCTTCAGTTCGACGCGCATTGGTGCGGGGACGAAAATCGATAACCTGGTGCAAGTTGGGCACAATGTGGTCATCGGCGAGCACTGCCTCATCGTTTCCCAGGTCGGCATCGCTGGAAGCGCCACCATCGGTAATTATGTGGTCATCGGCGGGCAGTCCGGCGTAGCTGGGCATATTCACGTCGGCGATAATACGATGATCGCAGGGCAAGCCGGTGTCGCTTCCAGCTGTAAGTCAGGCTCATTCCTGCGTGGCTCACCGGTGATGCCCTACAACGAGGCGAATAGGTTCCTTGTCTGCCGCAAGCGATTACCGGAGCTTCTCAGACGGGTCAGCGCAATTGAAGATAAATTAAAAAACATCCCCTAGGCGATAGTCCGCAGCACCTCAAAAGTGCCCGCTATTGATTTTTCAAAGATTCGGTCACCGGCTTGCACGCGTATCCCGGCGATGAGGGAATTGTCAACCGCAACCCTGGGGAAAAATTTTTGCCCGAGTACCCGCTCAAAATATTTTCGGAGACTTTCCACCGTTTTGGCTTCCAGTTTAGCGGGTGAGCATATCAGCATCGTTTGCCTGCGAAGTGTGCGCTCAATTAGGACAGAGTATTCCTTCAATATCGCCAAGGTATCGTGCTGCATGGGCAGGGCCTTTATAACCATTCGAATCCTATCCTCGCCCAGCAAACCATCACTCCCACAGGAAATACGCAGCAGCTTCCTGGCGGATACCTTTGCCCTGTTTTTCGTCCTCATGCTTGGGTTGTCTCCATCAGTATTTCGGCGGCGTGCTGGCCATATTTATCTCTTTCGATAGTCGACAACTCGCGCTGCAAAGCACACTGCGCCGCCTCGATAACCAGCCCTTTTAGCTCACTTTTAAGGCCGGAAAACATTACTTGCCGCTCCTTGGCGATGTCCACTTGGGCTTTGCTCAGCATGTCTTCCGCGATTTTTTTACTTTCCGTGCGCTGCCTATCGACTAACTCGGTGCCATGATTCTTTGCGGAGTTGACGATTTCACTGGCCTGGGAATTCGCTTCGGAAATCAATTCCCTGCGCTTCGCATCGATATCGCCTAGCTCGGCTTCCATCTTTTTGGCATATTCCAGTCCATCGGAAATGCGTTTGTTGCGCTCATCCATCACACGCAAAACATTGCGAAACCCAAATCGGTAAAGCAAATAGGCCACCAAGATGAAATTCACCACCTGTATGCACAGCAATGGGACATTAATTCCGAATTTATCGAGAAGCACGATGAGACCGCTGTCACTCATTTCCGCATACACCTCGTTTAAATTAGGAATAGCACATAGAAGGTGATAGCTTCCGCCAGCGCCATGCCCAAGATCGACTGCACAAGCACCTTGCCCGCTGCCCCTGGGTTGCGACCGACTGCCTCAACGGCCCTCGCACCAATCAACATAACCCCCAAACCGGACACAAAACATCCCGCCGCCTGCACCAAACCGGCACCAATGTTACCGGTAAGCTCTGCTAAGATAAACATATTAATTCCTTTTTTTCGTTAAATTGTTGCGGGTTGCTGCTCCCGCTCCTCGCCCTCATTGCTTATGAGCCCCACGTATACGGATACAAGTAGCGTGAACACCGACGCTTGTATGATGGCGACCAGAAATTCCAGCAAATAAAATGGTAGCGGAATCATGAACGCCAAGTATTTTACGATGGAATAATTCTGCAAGCTTTCGCTCAGTGCCATCATGTGGTGGAGCAAATTTTCGCCGCCAAATGCATTTCCGTATAGCCTGAACGACAGCGATACAACGCGGAACAGAATCGACAAACATTCGATAAATCCAACGGCAAAAAAAATTAAAACCAAGAACAGGTAGACAATCCGTGGAATTTCGCTTTTATTTGCCTTATTTCCGAATATTTCGTGGAAAACCGCATGGGGACCAGCGTATCTAAGCGTAAAATATGCCCAACCCAAAAGGGCAACTAGGGCCAATGCGAGCGTAGTATTGAGGTCAGTGTTTGCCGGCCTGATTAAAAATTTCGGCGTGCTACCATCCATTATGGCGATGGAGCCCACGCCCGGGAGAAGCCCGCTGAGATTATTTATCAATATGAAGAAAAAATATCCCAGCAGCATGGGGAACACGTACCTGAACATGTGCTTGCCGACAATCGGCTCCGTTAGGGACTTTATCATGGAAAGCATTCCTTCCAAAATGGCCTGTCCGCGGCTTGGGATTAGCCGTGGCCCACCGCGGAGCATGCACCTAATTAGGACTATGAGCAGGAGCGATATCATCCAGCCCGTCAGCACCGCATCGGTGATTCTTTGCCCAGCGAAAGTGAATATTTTTTGCGCCGACATGGGTACGGTTTCCCCCGAATTTGCGCACAAACAACCCAGCGACGGAAAAAAAACCAGAGCCGCCACTATGCAAATGAGAACTTTAACTGTGAAATTAATCGACCTCACGGTAAGGTCAACAATAAGCAAATGGCAGCGGCATGTCAATAAAAAGCTTTCTACTTTTATTCGCAATTTGGTCTCGCGATGATATTTTCGTAGGGAATGCCATAAAAATCCTCATTTTCACGCCCTTTAATATGTGAATCGATGGCGGCAATCAGTTCCGCTCTGTTCCTCGCTCGGCGGGCGCAGTGTAAAAATTCGCCATTCCGGTCCACACACTGCCCAATAAAATTGAGATATTTCTTCAAAAAAGCTACTTGTTTTTTTTCATTGGGGGCATTTTTTTCCGCGCCATCCATGAGCTGCAGCACGTACAAATATGCATCGCGAAATTTTGGCACGAAGCAAGTTCCCGTTTCTTGCAATTCGCGGATCTGTCGAAAAATGAAGGGATTCCTCACGGCAGCTCGGCCAATCATCACCCCGTCGCAGTGCGTTTGTTTGGCTACTTCACAGGCCTGCCACGCAGAATTTATGTCCCCGTTGGCGAAAACTCTGCATGGCAGCATCGCCTTTGCCCGCTTTACGTACTCAAAATTCACCCTTTCGCGGTACAAACCATGTGCCGTGCGGGCATGTACGGTGATGTGGCTCAGGTTATGTTTCGCCAAAACGCCGATAATTTGCTCAAATTTTAGGCTGCCTTTCAGACCGATTCTAATTTTAGCGGACAATGGCAGGGCAAGGCTTTGTTCCATCTCGGTGAGGATTCGGTCGATCGCCTCCGGTTCCTCCAGGAGAGCCCCACCAACCCCTTTCCTATGAATTCTTGCCATCGGGCAACCGAAATTCAGATCAATTCCCTGGATATCGTACCGTGAAAGCAATTTAGCAACTCTGGCGAATTCAGCCGGTTCCCTTCCAAGGAGTTGAACAAAAATCGGACGTTTACTTAGGCGCCCAGTTAGCATTTCTTCGATGGTGCGGTCGATGGAAGAATTGGGATGCACGCGCAAAAATTCCGTGACGTACAAATCCGGTTCGCCGCAGTAAAAAAGCATGTCGCAAAACGCCCGTGTGGTCACGTCGCGCATGGGGGCAAGTGCGCTTGCCATGCCACTTTGTTTCCAAATCATCGCAAAAACCTTGAAACTTGTTTTTCTTTTAAAATGGTAATCGGTGATGTTTCGCTCATTATTTTTTCTGCTACCGGTGCTATGCCTCCAACAGTTAGCCAATTGTTCGCCGCACAACAATAAAATTTTGTCCACTTCGCATCCCGGGGCTGGTGCTATAAAAATCGTGAACGTCAATGTGGAGCGCCATGCCCAGGAGGATTTTGTCCGCATAGGGGAATATTTTAATGGGGGGAGGGAGTGTGGAGGTCGGCGCTGCATCGTGCGTGACGATGGGAATGTGCGCGCCGGGCTATATTTTGTTATAAATTTTAATAGGCCCTTAAAAAATTTGCCGAGTGATTTAAGCCTAAATATTTACACAATGATTGGGAATTCTCACATTCCGGAAAAATTTGAGTTTGCCCTGCCAAATAGGCGAAAAAGTTTTACGGCAGAAATCTACTGCGGCATAACTTCCGGGCGCATTGGTGACGCTAGAATCAATGCCTGGAAAGTCGAGCTAGTGGACAATGGTAGCGGGAAAATTATCTCGGACTGCAGGAATTACATGTGGCCAAAAAACATGTAAGTTGCTAAAAATTCAGCACAATTGGCACACCTATCATAGCGCATGGCAGTGTGGTACGTTTATTTAATACCCAATTCCCACCTTGGGGCACCTATTTTTGTTAAATTTTTACAAATTTCAACCCCAGAATCAAAATTCCCCTTGTGAATTGTAAAATTTTTAGCAAAATATAAGCCATGTCAAGCTTAATAGATAGTGCCCCAGATCAAGTCCCCTTGGAGCATCTTCCTGCAGGGGAAAAAAGTCCCAGTGTATCCGCTGTGCACCAAACAACTGGCCAACCTGCGCTGGCTCAAGACTCTCAAAACCTTTCAGACCAATCCCTAATAGGAAGGCGGGCGCAAGTGAAGGAAGCTAATAAATCTCTGGCTGCGCACGTGCCTAGCCCATCAACGCAGGGAGATCCTGATGCGTGGAAAAACCTTAAGAATAATGCCACCTTGCTTTCTCCACCCAATCCCAGAATGGTCACAAAATTGGCGGAAACTCCCCTGGAAATATCTTTTAATATGGAAGCGCCAATCAATGGCGGGAATTGTAACAGGATATACCTATCCCAGGATGGGCGCTTTATCTTCAAACCCCTTCCTAGACATTCTTCTTCAAGTGTTGGTGCCATTTTAACTCACTGCCCCATGGCTTCCGCAACAATTCTAGCCCAAAATACCGAGTTCACCTATGAAGTTTCCCAAAGCGTCTGTGAACAATTTGCCAACAAGCAAAATCCATTCGTGAAGCCAAATTTTGGCTATTCCCAGGAAGGAATTGTGGGCACAGCTTTCCCCTTGGTTGAAGGTTTTTGTCAATTTGCTCAAATTAGCCCCGACCGCCTGGCTAACCTAAGCCCAGAGCAGTGGGAACAGGCCATAGTGGATCTGCAAAAAATTGCTGTGGTATGTGCAATCACAGGGCAGAATGACATTAATTCTGCAAATATTGGTTTGGGGAGTGATGGGAGAATATATGTGGTGGATTATGACCTGTGTAGTCCCGCCTATGAGCCCCTCATCGAGGGTTTAGATACCTACCTCGATAGAAAATCCATGCCAGGTGCCCTGTGCGTCGAACTTCCTCCCCAACTATCCAAAGAAACAATTAGCGCACTGAAAAGTGGAACAGCTGTCGCCAAGAGCAGTGCAAAGAAGATATTTGCAGGCGATGAAAAAATTAGGAAAACCAGGGACAAAATTAAAAACACAGCAATTTTGGAGCCTATTGCAGATACTTATGAGGGTGCGGAAGAAAAGATCGCAGAGGCAACGGATGCAAACAAACCTACCATGGCAGGGATCCGCACAATGCGAATGCAAGGGGACATACTTTCCGGTTTGGACATGAGCAAAAAAGAAGATGTGTTCAAGGCTCTCATAGGCGTAAGCACCGGTGAACCGGTTATGAGTTTAACGGTGCAAGCGTTCTTCGCAGCTACCCCAGAGGAAAGGGGCACTTTGCTCAAGTCTATTAGCGATGAGCAAGTTGACGCTTTAGTGACAGGGGTATTTTCGCAAGGTGAATGCATAGATAAGGTCATTTACACCAGTCCCGAAGCTATAAAAAATTTGCTGCTAACCACGATCGATGAGGCTGGAGATGGTAAAGCGGAAGCTGATAGGAAGCGGAATGACATTGGAAAGAAAATTTTGGATCTAGGCAATACCCCGAGGATAAAACCGGGATTGTCAGAGGCCTTAAAACAGTTATCGGGGAACGGAGAGCTTGGCGATGCAACCTTGGCAAGCTCAGTATTTTTGCAACTTGACGAAGCCACAAAAAATAGCTTATTGAGTTCAGACAGCTTAGTAACAAGTTAATTGAGTTGTTTTTATCTGAAAAGGAGTGATAGAAATGAATTTAAAAGTAGGACAAAAGCCAGATGTGGCGCCATCGGAGCACGCTCAAAGTAGCGCAACTTCGGCAGCGAAGGACCTATCGACGCAGTTTGTAACGCTGCAGAATATGGGAGAATTGGGTTCTTTCGGAACTTTCAGAAAAGCTCCGAAATTTTCCGCCGAAGAATTGCACCAACGAAAAGTGGAATTTTGTGCGACCTATGGCATAGCCGAAGATTCGCATCTGCTGGCTAGTGCACTCGAAATGAAGGATAGCATGGGCAATGAAAAAGCACTTTGCTTCTCCTCTTTTCCGGAAGAAGTGGTGGCCCTCGAAGAAAAATTGCAACATTCCATTGAAAATCCTGACCAGATATTTACTTGCGCAGGGGAAGGGTATAGGCGAATGACACTGGAATGTTTCCTGAATGGTGCGTCAGTATCCCTTGAAGTCCCAATTGGGTCATACGATTCTCCCGCACGCATGCAAGGGATAATAGGTAGTGCCGCTAACCAACTGAATGACTTTATAGCTAGTGGATCCTTAAACAGATTGGCAAGTATGTCAAACAGCGACCACCGCATTACGATTATGGGAGGGAGTGGAATATTCTGCTCGATTGCCGTTTATCCAGAAAAGATTATAAGTGAGGGTGACAATGTGCCCTTCGTACGGAAATGTGCTTCCGGATGGAAATGTACAAAGTTTATAAAAAATGCCATCCTGGAGAACATTCCCTTTGATGACTTGCTGAAGTAGGGGAGTGGACTAGGGTAGGTTTACCCAAAGAAATCTTCAATGGTTGAGACCACAAGAGATAGGTGATTCGCCGCTAACTCGGGATATATGGGCAAGCTAAGGGACTCGCTTGCTAGGCGCTCAGCCACGGGCAGGTTATTTGCATATTTTTCAAAGCATTCCTGCCTATTTAGGGGTAAGGGGTAATATATTTCGCAGCCTATTCCCCGGTCCAAGAGATATTGCCTGAGTTTGCCACGTTCGCTAGCATGGACTTTCACCGTGAATTGGTTCCATGTGTGCTTGTTCCCCGCTGCTACCTTGGGCAAGGTGATTAGGCGCAAGCTTTCTAGCTCCGCTAATTTTTCGAGATAAAACTCCGCGTTCCCTATGCGACCGCCGATGTACCTATCCAAATGTTTCAATTTGATGTTCAGCAGAGCGGCCTGCAATGCATCTATGCGAAAATTCCCCCCCACATAACTGTGAAAATATTTCCGTTTCATGCCATGGGTGCGCAAGATCTTCATATATTCATAGGTGGATTCGTCATTTGTACAAACTAAGCCGGAGTCACCGAAACCACCCAAGTTTTTGCTTGGGTAAAAGCTAAAGCATCCAATGTCGCCAAATGTTCCGCTTTGCTTGCCATTGCGCCTCGCTCCGAGTGACTGGGCGCAGTCCTCGATGAACTTTATTTCCCGCTGCCGGCATAATTCTAATATCGCTTCGCAGTCGCAAGCTTGCCCAAATAGGTGCACGCCGATTATTGCCCGGGTTTTCGGCGTAATCTTAGCCTCTAGGTCGGCTATTGAGATGCAAAAATCATCGTAATTCACGTCGACAAATAGCGGTGTGGCACCAAGCCTGGCGACACATCCAGCCGTGCAAAAAAAAGTATATCCGGGACATAAAACCTCGTCGCCAGTCCCAATGTTTAGGGCCATGAGTGCGAGTAGCAAAGCATCCGTTCCGGAAGATACTCCAAGGGTATATTTGCAATGGAGGTAATCGGCGACATTTTTCTCAAATAACTCGACCTCCGGACCGAGTATGAAGCTGCCAGAATCTATGACAGCGCTGAACTTTTCGACAAGTTCACCTTTCAACTCGCTATTTTGCGAGATGAGGTCCAACAACTTCACACCCATGCAATCTCTTATGCGTTTGCATGTGCCGTGTGCAAGAAAAATTAGGAAAATTGGCAAAAAAGCTTGCAAATTTAAAAAGAAACCTTTCTGATGGAGAGGTGGAGGGGAGTCTTTCTATAAACCAATGCCTGATGATATTAAATGCATTGCCAAATATTGGTCCATGCATTTTTAAGAGCCTGCTTCACTATTTCCCGGATATGCGCAGCATATTTGGTGCAAACCTAAGTGAATTGAAGATGATCCCGGGAATTGGCAGCGTTATTGCCGATTCGGTTATAAACCATAGGAAGCTATTTTCCTTGGAGCGCGAAGAAGAAAGGTTGCGCGTCCTGCGCGGCGACTTCATTGGGCAATGCAGCGAAAAATTTCCCGCCAACCTTAGGCAGATATACGACGCCCCCATTGGCCTCTATTGCTTGGGGGATCTTTGCAATGGCATGCCTAAAATTGCCATCGTTGGTTCCCGGCGTGCGACCGCCTATGGTGTGATGTCTGCGCGCAAGCTTGCCATTGAGCTAGTTGAGCATGGATTTTGCGTAGTGAGCGGCATGGCACGGGGCATAGATTCCAGTGCCCACGAAGGCGCTCTCGATGCCGGTGGCAAAACATTGGCTGTGTTTGGTAACGGGGTCGACGTCATCTATCCCAATGAAAATGCAAGATTGTATCGCCAAATAATTGCGTCGGGCGCCGTGGTATCCGAATTCATGCTTGGACGGCATGCCGATAGGCAAACTTTTCCCATGCGAAATCGCATCATAGCAGGGCTGTGCGAAGCCGTGATAATTGTGGAATCTGACATCCACGGTGGCGGGATGATAACAGCTAAACATGCCCTTGAGCAGGGCCGACACATATTTGCCGTGCCGGGGCACATTGATGAGCGCTCGAGCGCCGGGTGTTTGGAACTTATTCGTTCTGGCGCCTCGCTTATTCGCAACGTGGACGATATTTTCTATGAACTACCATACTTGAAGGAGAAAGGCCAGGAAACTTTGAATTTTCAAGAGCAGAAGCATGACATCGGGAGTGTGAGCTGTCCCATTGGCAAGAAAATTTGCGCCACACTGTCAGCTCTGGGGCCCGCTGATGTGGAAGCACTATCATCTGCCAATGAACTACCAATCGACGCCGTAGCAGCATCATTGCAAATGCTTGAGCTTTATGGTTACGTGGAGCGCCTCTATGACGGCAAAGTGTGCGTAAGGAGGTAATTTCGGTGCAAGAATCGAGAAATGAGCCTTCTGCGAAAGCGGGAAGATAAGCGAAAACGGAGGCGCGGGGAAGAGGGAAATTTCCCCGGGAGAGCTCTGCGCCTAATCTAGTGAAATTTAGCGCATTCTTCCCTAAAAAAATACACTGATTCCCTTTTATACCTTCCAAAGCTCAATAAAGGGACGGGGGATGCAAGCGGAGAAAGCGCGGCCCTAGGGTTCCAACCCTACCAGGCACGGCTTTGGGTAACGAGTAGGCGAGTGATAATCTGGCGAACTTTCGGGTCCACTAGGTCTACTTCTGATATGTCGTCCAAAGTCGCCCATTTGTACTCGCAGTGCTCCTGCGCATCGATTTTTACGTTACAGCCAGACTGCGCACGGCATGAGAAAGCTAGCCCGGGTATGACCACCCCATCGGGCAATTTGATCTCATAGCAGTCTACCGGGCGCCAATGGGAAGCTCGCAATCCGGTCTCCTCGTACAACTGCCTATTAACTGCTACTTCAAAGCTTTCATTGCTTCGCACCTGGCCACCCCCACATTCCCATTTCCCCGGCGCAATTTGCCTGTCGCTATTGCGCTTCAGCAGAAGGATCTCCGGCGGCCGATTGCTGCCGGTGCGGTAGCAGTAAAACGAGACGTGAACCTCGACTTTATGGATCTTTGCTTCACGGGCACAGTGAGCCGTGTTGCAAAATAGGCCGAGCAAGCAGCCCAAGATAACTGTATGCAAAATATGCTTCATGTTCAGGCGTAACATAAAAACTATAGTAAAACTTTTACAATTTGATAGCAAAAAGTAAAAAAATAAACATTTATGTAAATTTTACAACAAAAATATGGCTCTGTGGAAAAAATGTGAAAAATTTCTGGAAAAACTCTGGACATTGCCCCAGTAAAAAAACACTTTAACTTAGCATGGGCACTGCAGAAATTAGTAAAGTAAAACTTGACACTCGCATTTACAGCGGGATAAGACAACTTTCGGTGTTTTTAGATGGCAGGCAAAAAACATTGGATGGCCTGCTGAAAGTTTTGCACACTAATAAGATAAGCATTGTGGCGTTCTCATCGCAGGAAACTCGAGACTACCTGGTGCTGCGCATCGTTTCAAACTACAGCGAAAATTTGAAAAATTTGCTGCTGGCGAGCAGTATTTCCTTCGCTGAAAATAACGTTTTGGCCGTGGAATTTTTTCACGGCGATGACGTCTTCAAAGTTGTCGGCGCCATTTCGGCCTATGAGATAAAAATTCACTATATGTACCCAATGCTGGTGAAATATAACAACAAAATCGGCATGATTATGCGGGTTGAAGATGTCGACCTCGCCTCAAAAGCGGTGCATTCCATCGGGTTGAGCACGATTTCCCAGGAAGATATCGACAGATAGGTATTTTAGCTGTACAAATCGTCAAGCAGGTCTAAGCTACCCTTATTTTAACGAGGAGATTTGATTTATGACAAATTTAATGGGGCTTTCCGGCACAATTATTGAAAATGTTCGCGGGCGGGAGATTATCGACTCCCGGGGGAATCCTACCGTCGAAGTCGATGTGACGCTGCGGGATGGCAATGTGGGGCGGGCAAGCGTGCCATCGGGGGCCAGTACGGGTGCCAATGAGGCCATAGAACTGCGGGACAAAAATGCTCCAAAGTCGCAGCTGCCAAAGGAAATAGACCCAAAGAAACGTTTCGGCGGGAAGGGTGTTCTAGCCGCCGTGCAGAATGTGAACACAGTCCTGCGGGCCGCCCTAGTCGGCCTGGATGCGTCCCAGCAAAACCTGGTCGATTCGACAATGCTGGCCCTGGATGGCACGAAAAATAAAAGTAACCTCGGAGCGAATGCGATCCTAGGGATATCGATGGCGGTTGCCCATGCCGCTGCAAAGAGTAAAAAATTGCCGCTTTTTCAATACCTTGGCGGCACAAATGCAAAGATTTTGCCCATCCCGATGATGAATGTTCTCAATGGCGGCGCGCATTCCGATGCCCCCGTAGACATCCAGGAGTTCATGATAGTGCCCCACAATGCCACGTCATTCCGGGAAGCGGTGCGCATCGGCGCAGAAATTTTTCATTCTTTAAAGGATGTGCTACGCGGCTTGGATTTGTCAACGGCAGTGGGCGATGAGGGCGGTTTTGCGCCGGCCGTTACTTCCAATAAACAGGCCCTCGAGGTTATAGTGGAGGCCATTCATAGCGCCGGCTACGAGCCCGGTGAGGATGTTTCCATTGCCATTGACGCCGCCGCATCGGAGTTTTTTGATGGCGAAAAAAACAAGTATGTGTTTAAAAAGTCCGACAAATCGGAGTATACAGCTGAGCAAATGGTAGATTTTTACGCAAATTTGACGGAAAAATTTCCCATAATTTCCATCGAGGACGGCCTGGATGAGAACGATTGGGCGGGTTGGAAGGTGTTCACCGAGAAGCTTGGGAGCAAGATTCAAATAGTGGGCGACGATCTTTTTGTGACAAATAGGGAGTATTTGAAAAAGGGAATTTCCCTGGGCGTGGCAAATTCTATCCTGGTGAAAGTCAACCAAATAGGCTCATTGACGGAGACATTCGACACCGTGGAACTGGCTAAAATTTCGAAATATAGGCCCGTCATCTCGCACCGCTCCGGCGAAACGGAGGATGCTACCATAGGAGACATCGCGGTGGCATTGAATGCGGGGCAGATAAAAACTGGCTCCATGAGCAGGACCGATAGGATATGTAAGTATAACCAGCTGATGCGCATTGAAGAATTGCTGGGCTCCGCTGCCACCTACGCCGGCAATGTGCACGGATAGCCGCGTAAAAGTGCTCCCCTATTTCACTTCGATTAGCTCATCATTTGTGGATGTAATTTTGTAGGGCGCATCGCACTTTACGTTGATTGAGGACCCCTTGAACAAGCGGCCGGAGAAGTACCTGTGCGTGCCCTCCGCGCTATCCACGACAACGTATACTTCACCGCGGGCGGAAATATTTATGATTCGCGGGAATGCCTCGGTGCCTTGGGAAACTTTTTCGCCGCAATCACCCCCATTTTCACAGCTGCCGATTTCCATTGGAACAGGGATATTTGCGGCGATATCACCTGCGCAGCCCCTATCTATGCAGCGCGCGATGAACCCACCCAACATTTTCAGCGCCCAATCCATTCCATTTACGATTTTTTTATACTCGGCCGCCCCAACCCGAAATCGGTCAGAATAGTCGCATATGGCCACCAGCTTGCCCCGCTTAAAAATCGAAACATTAGCCGCGAGCAATAATTCCGAGTTGTCCTCATTGAAGATAAAATTAGTAAATCCCACATGAACCTTGTATTCATAAGCCCTCGCAGCACTGGACTCGACCAGGGGCACTAAAATGTACTTGCCTCCCAGTGCACTGCCCAGGTGATTCAACAGTGAGCGGGCAATGCCGCATTTTATCGGCTCGGCCCAGCGGTGCAATTCGGACTGCACAACTTCGCAGCCATCGCGCAGCTTGACGATCTGAGCCATATCGGAATAGGCGGGGATGCTTTCCACGGATAGGCCTATCGCCATGCATTCGGCACCAATGGGCAGGCATTTTCCGCTGCTAGTAGTCCCACTCAGCCCGAGGGCATAGAATTTCGACATGTCTTTTTGCGGAGAAAACAGACAGCCGCAATTGAGCAGGCAGGTAAGGATGAGAATTAGAAATTTTTTCATAGATGTTTACCGGTAAAAATTGCATTGGGGTTTCGCTCCAGGAAGTCCAAAAATTCGCGCAACGAGCGCAGCATGCGTTCAAGTTGCAGCAAATTACCTTCCAAACTCCGCCTAAAAGAGGAATCGCCGCCCAGCATGGTGCGCAAACCGGAAAAGGCTCCGGAAATTTCGTCGACAACCCCATCAAATCTGAAATTGAATTTACCAATGGCCGTTTCGAGCCCGTGCACAATATTTTTTACTTTAGCGTCGCGTAAAATTTCGCTCAAATTCTCGCAACTCTCGGAAAAAGCAATGCTCATGCGCCTTAGATCCAGCTGGTCCAGCACGCTCTGGAACTTATTCAAAAATAAAGCAATGCATTCACTTATCTCAGAAAAATTGATCTGGGAGATGCTTTTTACGGTGGAGTCCACATTGGCGATGAACTCATCGAAATCAGTCCTCATGGTCGGCATTTGCTGGTATTTCAACCCATCTATCTCCTTGAAATAGCGCTCATTTTCCCCTGGATAGTAGTCCAGGGCGACAAAATTTTTCCCGGTAACAATACTCTCCAGGGCGAGCTTCGCCGCCAATCCGCGCGAAATTTGTTCGGAATAAAACTCACGATAGTCCTTATTCGAAATGCGGCCCCGCTTCATCGTCCTGAGCGAAGTAGCGTCGATCCCCAGCAAGACTGATGCGCAGGCCTTATCGACATCGTCGTCATACACGATGTCTATGGCATCAACGGAACCGATCCGCACGCCCTTAAATTTGACTGGAGCCCCCACTTCAAGCCCATTTAGAGATGCATCGAAGAAGACGTAAAAGCGCACCGTAGGCGTAAATAGGGAACTCGACGAAAAAATTACCAAAAATGAAATAAACAAGAATCCCGCCAATACTATGAATGTGCCAACGAGTAAATGATTAACTTTCTTGCTCATCGAATGTCCTAATCATTAAATATGAAACCTTTTAGCCATACTTCGCGCAATGGCAACCCTAAACATCTCTCCGGCGATGCCTTTCCCAAGACCATTTTGTAAATTGCTGCCCCGCTCCTTCAAATAGGTTCGGTTCTGCCACTTCGTGGGCAAGTGCAAATATATTTCCGTCAAACTGGCCAAGGTCGTAGTCGGCAATTTTCATGGCGCGAGCCCAGGATGGCATTAGCCGCTTAGTGTGGAAAAAATGAAAATTTTCGAAACCATGGGGGGAATCCGCAATTATGCTGTCCCCATCCACCGTTTCAACAATGAATTTCCCCGCGCCTCCGCAGGCTATCACCCCATTTTTTGCTAAGTATCGAGCCATGGCAAGGCTACAGTAGCGATAGAGTTTCAATTTCCCTCCGCCAAACCGCAGCCAAACATTGATTGACATTAGGGCGCATCGCAAGCCGAGCGTCGAGCCTGGCCCGCCGCAGTACACTATGCCCAGCTTGTCTCCAAATCCGAATTTGCAAATGTTGCCGACAAATGTAGGCAATACTTCGACCACATCCCCACTGCCGCGCGAAACATCTATAATTTTGCCGTCCGAACCGACAATGCCGCATTGCGTGAGCTGTGTGGACGTGTCGATTAGCAAAAAATCACCCATGGCGGCGCTCAGCGGTAGGTCAACACCAAGCCATGGACCATCTTCCCCCAGCCGTTCACAAGCACGAACAGCATGAGCTTGAATGGCAGAGAGATTGTCATCGGCGACACCATCATCATGCCAAGGGCGAGGAGGATATTCGATACTATCAAATCGACGGCGATGAAGGGCAAGTACAGCAAAAATCCGATTTGGAACGCCGATGTTATCTCGGTCACCGTGAACGCTGGCAAAAGAACGATGAAATCATCCGGTCCAATCTTGCTCCCGAGTTCCTTTGGCCAAAGTCGCTGCGCCGAGCGTATGAAAAATGATCGATTTATAGTGCTCGCATGTTTGGATAGGAATCCCTGTAGGGGTACCTTGACCTTGTCCACTATCGCCAATGCTTCTTCAATGGTCGACGCCTTAAATTCGGTATCCATTACGACTTTGGCGGTGTCGCTGATGACCGGATACATGATGTACAGGCTCAACATGATCGCCAATCCATTCAATACCATGTTCGGCGGGACTTGCTGCACCCCCAGTGCGTTGCGTACCAGTGTCAAAACAATCACAATTTTTACAAAAGATGATACTAGGAGTGCAGCAAACGGTGCTAGCGATAGGGAAATCAGCACCGCAACTATGGTAATCGGGTCAAAATTAAGGTTCGTCAACATTTTTCGTAAATTCCGTTATTTGTATGCCAAACTTGCCCTCCACATCGACGAGCTGTCCATAGCCGATCAATGTGCCATTGGCTCGTATTTCCACGGGCCCATCCACCGGATTTTCACACACAAAAGTGTAGCCATCTTTAATTGTTTCGAGCTCGGCCAAAGTTACTTTTTTCCGGCCCGTTTCAAAGGTCAAAGTTACGCTTAAATTGCCCGATTTTATGACGCTTTCGGATACTTTTTCCTTAGCTCTTTGCGAGGAAGGAACAACCGGCTTTGCCTTTAAAGATATCCTATTAACCGGGACCATGTCCTCGCCCTTTTCAGGCGAAGCACCTTCTTCCTCATCTTCCTCATTCGCAACATCTTCGCTCTCCTCACCGCCATCGACTTCCCCATCGCCGCCAGCGCTTTCGTCACCATCATCTTCGGTCTCCGGGGCCTC
Source organism: Puniceicoccales bacterium (assembly GCA_031266345.1). Taxonomy (GTDB): domain Bacteria; phylum Verrucomicrobiota; class Verrucomicrobiia; order Opitutales; family JAIRKQ01; genus JAIDVZ01. The sequence goes on from JAISBD010000023.1 coordinate 62,363, forward strand.
ATCTGCGGGCTCATCCTCTCCGCTGTCTCGCTCTTCGCTCTCCCCATCGCCGCCGACTTCCCCACCATCTCCGGTGCTTTCGTCACCATCTTCATCTTCGGTCTTCGGGGCCTCATCTGCGGACTCATCCTCTCCGCTGTCTCGCTCTTCGCTCTCCTCACCGCCATCGACTTCCCCACCGTCTCCGGCGCTTTCACCGCCACCATCTTCGGTCTCCGGGGCCTCATCTGCGGGCTCATCCTCTCCGCTGTCTCGCTCTTCGCTCTCCTCACCGCCATCGACTTCCCCATCTTCTCCAGCGCTTTCACCGCCATCATCCTTGGTCTCCGGGGCCTCATCTGCGGACTCATCCTCCCCGCTGTCCCGCTCTTCGCTCTCCCCATCGCCATCGACTTCCCCACCAACTTCGGTGCTTTCACCGCCACCATCTTCGGTTTCCGGGGCCTCATCCGCGGACTCATCCTCTCCGCTGTCCCGCTCTTCGCTCTCTTCACCGCCATCGACTTCCCCATCTTCTCCGGCGCTTTCGTCACCATCGTCATCCGCTTCGCTGCCATCGGAATCGGAATACTCCGGAACGGCGACGTTGCTTAGGTCGATCCCCTCACCGGTCGCCTCTCCGCCACTAAGATCTGATATGCTGAACGTTGGGGTATCGCCCTCATCTTCACCGTCCATGCCTTCATTGTCACCTGCGTCTCCACCATCGCCTTCGCCTAGGTCTGAATCGTCGTAGGTACCCACATCCGAACTGTCAAATTCAAAATCTTCCTCTATCTCCAAGTCGGCACCACCGGAACATATGTAAGTCTTTTTCTTTTCGTCACTCATTTTAAATTATGAAGCTCCCACAACATTAGAAATTTTAAAAGATGAGCCTTCGAATTTTCCCGTGATCTTCGGGGAATCGATGCCGCACAGCACGAATGTTCCGCTGCGCACATGGGAGTCATCATCGAGGAAAACAATGTCGCTTATTTCCAAATAGTCAAACTCCTCTTGAGATAACTCGGTGCGCCCGGCCTCCAAAAAAACATCAAAGGATACGCCTTTCCCTTTAGGTTCCGCATTGGCGGGAAGTTCTTCAAAGCTACTCACAATGGCATCGAGCAATTTCGTGCCCACGCGCAAATTGCCACACAGAATAACAGCCGAATTCGCATCATAAACCGACCAGCCTATCTCATGTTCAAATTCCGCATCGCAGTGTGCGGAAAACGCGATGGAGGTGATGCTGATGTCCAGCTTTAGCTTGGATGAGAGATCCGTCAGCAAATTCTTGAAAACCATGGCAGCGACATCCAGGCGAATCTCTTCCGGTAATAACTCCAAATCTATCTCCGCAAATCGCTCATCAAATAGCTTCAGGTCAACGCAGCTTTTTAGGGCCAAGATAGAATCAAATTCGCCAATTTTCAGGCTAATGAGTATCTTGGCGGAAAAATCATTTATGTACTTGTGGCAGGTAAAAAAGTAGTCCGTGTTGGAAATTTTAATGTCCAAAAACCTAGCCTTCCCGATGAAGGCGTTATTAAACTTTACGCCCACGTCAGAAATTTTCTTGAAAATTAGCGGCTTTGACATACTCGAGTTGTATTTTCGCCAAAGAAAATCAATTTGCAAGACAAATAAGCCCATAAAAACATTGTTTCGAAAAAATTTTCTCATATCTTTCCCCCATGCCTCTGGTATTGGACGGAAAAAAGTTGGCTCTGGAGCTCGCTGAAGAGCTGAAGGTCAAAGTTTTTGGCTTGTTTCAGCGACCAAAACTGGCCATAGTCATGGTCGGCGATAACGCCGCTTCCGAGCTCTACGTGCGTAACAAATTAGTCTATGCCGAGCGGGTTGGCATCTCAGCGGAGCTAATCAGGCTGGACAAGAGCGCTTCCCAGCACAAAATTTTTGGCACCGTCGCTGAACTAAATGAAAACGACAGTGTCCACGGCATCATTGTCCAGGCCCCGCTGCCAGATCGCTCTTGCCAGGAACGCATATTTGACACGATCCTCGCTGAAAAAGATGTCGATGGGTTCAGTGCGACTAACATTGGTAGGCTGTGTAACGGGCAGCGTGACTGCCTCATAGCCTGCACACCGCTGGGAATCCTGACGCTTCTGGCAAAAAATAATATCAATTTAGCGGGGCGGCACGTGGTCATCATCGGCAGGGGGCGGATAGTTGGGCGGCCGCTGTCAATACTACTTTCGCAAAAATTCGAAAACTGTAACGCAACTGTGACACTCTGCCACTCCGAATCCAGAAATTTGGCTGAAATAGCTAGGACAGCCGATGTGCTAATCGCGGCAACTGGGCAACCGAAATTCGTCACAAAAGATATGGTCAAGGAAGGAGCGGTGCTGGTGGATGTTGGCATAAGCAGCGTTAGAGACGATACTTGCCCCAGTGGTTCCAGGCTGTGCGGCGATATCGATTTCGACGACGTTTATCACATTTGCAGCGCCATAACCCCAGTCCCAGGCGGTGTTGGTCCGATGACGGTGGCCATGCTTATGCGAAATACCCTACAGGCATACGAAAAATTTGCCCTACGCACATAAAAAAATGGAGCAGAACCAAATCTGCTCCACGGTGGTTTCAATAAAAATTTCTCAACTTTATTTTTGCTGCGTAACAGTAATGGCCTCGATTCGCCTACCTAGGCGCTTAACAGCGAACATCCACAACCCACTCACGCAGAGGAATATGGCAAACAGGTAGGAAGCAATATCGGTGAGCTTTACCGCACTCGCACTAAATAACCCGATGATCATCATCAAGCCCGATTGTATCCATGCCCCGCCGGCTTTGCCAAGCCGCCCACCAACAACTTCGACAATCACCTTGCCTTTGACCTTCATTTCCTCATCCAGCGGTATGTAAGCCATTTCCTTGGTCCAGTCGAAGAGGGCATACTTCGTTGCTTTTGACAGCATAATTAGCCACATACCAAGCACAACGGCACAGGATACGGGATTAGAACCGATGCTCGCCAAAATCTCCGTGAAGCTATCGCGAAACAGAATGAACGCGAAAAATATACTGCCGAGGACAAAAATCATGGCCGGAGTGATCATGGCCGCCGTTACCCACTTGAACATCCGCAGCAGATTCCCTCCTATGATGACAACAATGAGAGAAATGATGCCCGTGTAAATAACGTAGCGGGACATGAAAATATTAAAAGCGTTGGGATTGGGGTATATGATTTTTGCCTGCCCCTTCCACATGGCTTCAACAAGGTTAATGCTTGTTCCGTAGCAAATCACCAGCACCGCAATCAAGCCCAGGTAAGGGGAAGTGAACATGACCTTCAAGCTTTGCCAAAAACCAATGTTAGACTTCTTTTTTCTGGAAACGCCGGGCAATTCTGGCTTGTCGTACAGCTTTTTATCGGTCAATACATTGGTATATATCCAGCGGTAAATGCACATCGTCAATACGCCGGCGATGAATACCATGCCCATCAACCAACGCAGAGAAACTGCCCAGGGATCTACACCGGCAACAGCATTCTCAGGAACTTTGGAGAAATGTTCTCCAAGAAGCCCTACCACTATCAGTGCCACCTGCCCCATTAAGCCGAAAAATGCGTAAAACCTCTTTGCCTCGGACATCTTGCAAATTTGGTTGGCGAATTGCCAAAATGACAGGGACAGGATGGTGCTCCCCCACAGCTCCGCTAGTATATAGAAGAGGGCGTAGGACCAGTTACCGACGATCGCCAAAGGCCAATATAGGGCCTTGGAGTAGCTTGCTTGCCATGCCGCAACGGTTGATGCTGCGGGGTGCAAGGCATCCAAGTGTGGGTAAATTATAAAGCCAAATGCCCCGAAAAACAATATAAACGGGCTCAAAGTTGCGTAAAAAAGTTTTTCATTGCTCAGAATATCGCTTGCCTTGGCATATATAAGCATAAAAACCACCGCCGCCGGCACCACACAATACCCCTTCAGGAAGGATAGCACCTCTGCGCCGGAATTTGGCGCCGTTACGATCAGCGAATCTTTTATGTTTCTCAGGCAAGTGTAATTAAACAGAATGAAGAAGAAGATGAAACCCATTGGCAAAGCCTTCTTCAATTCATAGGTTTTAATTGGCAGGAAAATTTTCCGCAATCCCTTAAACACAGGTTGTTGTTCAGTAGTTGTCATAGTAAAATCCAATCATTTTCGATTAATCCACATTTCTTAAAAATCAATTTTTAGCCTGGCTACTTTTGGAAAAAAGACAAGCATTTTTGCAGAAAAATTTAATATTTTTTATCTCCCTTTGCAACTTTGATAAAATTGGCGAAAAGCGGGTGTGGTTTCATGGGTTTGGACAGGAATTCTGGGTGGAATTGTGCGGCGACAAACCAGATTAAGCTGGGATTTTCGATTATTTCAACCAAGCCCGTATCTGGATTTCTGCCGGCTATCAGCAATCCGCTACCGGTCAGCGCGGCTTCGAATGTCGGATTGAGCTCGTATCTGTGGCGATGGCGCTCACGCACAACCTCCCTTTCGTAGGCCTTTTTCGAGAGCGAATTTTCAGATAGTAGGCAATCGTAGGCCCCTAGGCGCATTGTTCCACCTTTCTCAGCGATTATTTTTTGGGAATTTATCATGCAAATCACGTGGGATCCGTCCGGACAAAATTCCTCACTGTTGGCATCGGAAATTTTGGCTACATTCCTAGCGAATTCTATGCAGGCGGTCTGCATACCCAAGCAAATCCCGAAGTAGGGCACATCGTTTTCGCGGGCAAACTGCGCCGTGGCAATTTTTCCCTCTATGCCGCGATTGCCAAATCCACCGGGCACAAGAATGCCATCAAATTCCTCCAAACACGCGGTGCCATTTTTTTCGATGTCCTCCGCGCTGATCGCACTAATATCAACGGCGCAATTATTCGCGATGCCGCCGTGGGCAAGGGCCTCATTTATGGATTTATAGGCGTCGCGCTGGTTGTGATATTTCCCTATCATGCCGATTTTTACGGCGCATTTCGGCTTCCTCAGCCTCCCGATGATATTGCTCCACGCCGATATGTCGCAGGGGGTGCTGGGCAGGCGCAGTTTTGATAGGACTATGTCGTCCAAGCCTTCCCTGTGCAGCGCTTCGGGCAATTCATAGATGGAGAGGTCGAGGTCTTTTTCCTCAATTACGCTCCGCTCCTCCACGTTGCAAAACATGCTCAATTTTTGCCTGATGTCGCGGGATAGATGCACCTCCGTTCGGCATACCAAAACGTCGGGTTGCACCCCGATCTCCCGCAATTTTGCTACGCTTTGCTGGGATGGCTTGCTTTTGATTTCTCCGGCGGCGCGCAAGTAGGGCACCAGGGTCATGTGTATGAAAAGAACATTATCCTTGCCCTCCTCCAAAGCCAATTGCCTCATGGATTCCAAAAATGGCAAACTTTCGATATCACCAACGGTGCCGCCGATCTCCGTGATGACGATGTCGCAACCCTCGGCCCCCGCACGAAAACATTCCTTGATCTCATCGGTGACGTGGGGGATGACCTGCACAGTTTTGCCCAAGTAGTCCCCCCGCCGCTCCTTCTTGATGACGGATGAATAAATTTTTCCCGAAGATATGCTATTATTTCTGGTGAGCTTCGAGTGGGTGAAGCGCTCGTAGTGGCCCAAATCCAGGTCCGTTTCGGCGCCGTCATCCAAAACGTACACTTCGCCGTGCTGGGAAGGGTTCATGGTGCCTGGATCCACGTTCAAGTAGGGGTCAAATTTTTGCAAAATAACCCCATATCCGTGGGCTTCGAGCAGGGCTCCGAGGGCACCGGCGGTCAATCCTTTCCCAAGGGAAGAAACCACGCCCCCCGTAATAAAAATATACTTCATAGTAGGAAATTAGAGGAGCAAGCCCGCCGCGGCAAGCCAAAAACCATATCAATTTTACTCCCCTACTTGAAGGGGAATATAGTCATTTTAGCCATTTAGCCATTTCAGTTAGGGAGCACGCGGCCCAGGGCAGCACCAAAGGAGGGGAAAAGGGAAGGACGTCGCTGAGTTTTTTCCTGAGGCGATCCCAGGGCTTTTCCATGTCCAATTTCCCCGGCTTTCCATGTAAGGGCTCTTTCCCAATATTGACCTATGCCGCTTCCATTCACATGCATCGCATCTTCCTTTTGCTGGGGCACATATTGCCCCCTCATAGTCCATGCACTGCTCCCCATACTTATGTTCGTTTCTTTTACACTGTGGCGTTTTGCGCATTCCATTACTCTTTTCCCAAAGTCCTCTGCGCAACCCATTCTCCCCCTCTATCTTCCCCGGCGTGTTTCCCAACTGAAAAGGCTATAGTACTGCAACGGTGCCAATGTCGGAAACATTTACAGCCCGGGACACACCATTGCCTTTTTCGTCTCGCACATTCACCAGGATGTTGCGATCCGGTGCAATCCTGTGCTGGGAGTAGGGCGCCACCATTTTGTGGCCGAGGTCGATTAGTGCCCAGTTCTTCGCACTAAAGGATAAATTGTACCCCCCGGCGGCGCTATCGGCGATCACCAATGAGCCATCGCCGGACAGGTGCATGGATGTGTTACCGCTGGGCAATAGCGTGCGGGTGGACAATGTGGCGCCAACGAAACTAGGCACCACTGGATAACCGCTTTCCCTATTATTCACGGCGAAATTTCTACGGTTATGGACTTTAATTGCTTACTTCACCGCCTTGCTGCGCTTATTCCCGCCCGGCCATGCAATAAAAAACCAATCTCCTCACGGAGAGCCATTTTGCAAGTTTTATAAGCAAAGACATGGGGCAGAAAATTTCTTTGATAAATTGGAGAATTGGCCCCCATTGCCATGCGCTGTGGTAGGTGCTCTTCTTTTCCATTTCCATCGACTGCTCCCTTATTTCTACTTTCCTTGATTTATGAACCCTGATCCTAGGAAAAAAAGTATTTGCACTGGGGTAATTTTTTTATATATTATACCCACGATGGTTAAGAATTGCTATGCTGAATAGTTTCGTAAAAAATAAAATAGGGCTTGATTGCGAAGAGGATGCCAAAAATCTTACTTTAAACGGAGACGATGGCAATGAGGTCTACATCGAGCAAGTGTCCAGTGGATCTGTCTTTGTATCTTGCACAATTAGAGGTATGGATCTGGTTGATATTGGCGAAGATTTTTACAAGCGTCTTTTGGAAGAAAATGATAGGAATGATCGCCAAATAAGTCCATTGTATTGGAGCGTGAGCAACGAGGAAAATAGGGTATCATGCGGTGGCTTTGTTGTTTTTCAGGATCTTAACACCTGCGAAGATGAGCTTTATTCATTGGTGTGCACATTGATAGGATACAATTTCAATAATCGGGAAAGTGACGCTGCCGAGAATAATAGTCTCGACTCTTTGCCCATTTTGATAAATAGAACTTAGGAAAGAAAATAAAATGAACAGAGTAGGAGGAGGAGATCTGATTGTGAGGCCTCATGCAGGCCAAAGTTCCACAAAACCACCAGGAGGGCGTACACTAATTGGCGGACATGAAGTAACAGCAACTGCCAACGCCGGGCCTCCCGGCGGCACACGTGGCACTCCGCCTCCACCGGAAGGCTCGGGAGCACAAACGGGAATAACGGTAATCAAGGTAAAAGGAGGGCGTACACCGAGTCTCAGCAAATTCCCAGCAGTAGCTCCGCAAGGAAGAGGGAGAAGAAGGGCAGCGGGAGAGACGACGCGCGCACCGAGTCCCAGCAAATCACCATCAGCTCTTCCGCCACTAGAAGGAGGGGCAGCGGGAGAGACGACGCATGCACCGAGTTTCAGCAAATTCCCAGCTCCACCGCTACCGAAATCAGAAGGAGAAAAAAGAGGAGGAGGAGCTCTCCGAACGGGCCGAGTAGCGACAGCAACAACAGCAGCGGTGGGACAAAAACCAAAAAACCCAGCAAAGACTCTAGCGGCAACAGCAGCAGTTAGAAGTGCCGTGGATAGCATAGGCAAGTTTTTCAAAGCCAGAGGAGCATCGGAATTTGCCAATGTCAGGGGGCCTATTTTAGATCAATTGGGAGTAATAAGACAAAACATAGATAATTTGGATCAAAAGGGATTGGCAGAACTTAAATCAGCAATACAGAGCCTTTTTTATACGGAAGTACCAGGATTAGGCAAACTCTATATGGCGGAATGGCAGAAATTTAAAGGTTTTAACCAAGGGGCCGACGATACAAGCCCTGCCGGGCATACTGAAGAAAGGGCCGCTGCTTTCCAGACCATGTCGGGACTCGAAGCACTGCGCATAGATGTCGATTGCAGACTTCAAAGGCCTCATACTTACACCCCCATAGAGGGGACAAGCGTCGAGGGCGGCGCCATGAGCAAGGTGTATAGCTATCGAGATGATAGCGGAAGTCTCTGTAGATTCAAGCCATTAGTGGAGCAGGAACGTGGTGCAGATGGCAAAGTTAGAATTCAAGATTCGATCCTCACCCTGAGCGCCGAAGCGAAAGCACTTGATGCTGAAGTTGCCCGGCTTACGGATGAAATAGAGAAAAGTGGGGGGGGCACCGCAGAGCAGCAGGCAAGATTAATCAAATTAAAAGGAGAGCCAGGCAAGTGGAGTGAGGGGGAATGTTGTAAGACAAAACAAGCTTTAACCAAAGCGAAAAGCCGCACCCCAAATTCACTGGCTTTTAATGGCACTATTTCGGGTGATTACGTAAGGAATATGGCGAGCGATGTGGTCCGCCAAACATTTGAAGGGTACGGTGCTCCGCACGTGATGGTAAGTTGCACCCCAGCTAAAGTGGGAGGTAGCTTTGGTGTAATGATGGAAAATGCGAGTGGCATAAGTCCTAGCGCGCGTCTCGATCCTGATAGGGGTGTTAAGCCTAGCCTCCCCAGAGTAAATGAAACCACTGGGCGCAGAGAGTGGCTAAATGCGGATATTGCAAGACAAGGGACATGGATACAACTCCTCGATTGCGTTTGTGGGCAAGAAGACTCGCATAATGGCAATATCATATACGACACTGAAACGGGTGAAACGGGAACGCTGAAGAGGATAGATCTCGATGCCTCATTTCCACTGCCCGAAGTCAGAGGGTCTGCCGCCAATACTCTACCCACCTCTGCACTGGGTGCTGCACAACCAACATGCCGCGGTTTTAATTCACGTAGCGCAGCCCAAGGTGGCGAAAGAATGGCTGGTGACAAGGCTAGAGAGATTGGCGGTTCCTTTATTCGCAGTCTTTATTTGCCTCCCGTGGTCAGTATATCCCAGAAAAAAGCAATGCGGACCATGTGGAAGAACGCAAGTGCATTACGTGATAAGCTTGCTGCAACCGGACTGCCAGAGTCGGCTGTAAATGCTACCATGGAGCGTCTTAAAATTTTAAATGATTACGTTTCAGGACAATCGGTTTCAGGCCAAAGAGTCCAAATAATTGATGATAAGCAGTGGGGAGATTATGCCAACTATGTAAACGCATGTATGGAAGCGGATGAAGGCAAAGGCGAATTAGAAGAATCTGGTGGATTGAAACACCTAGTAGAGCTGCATTCTAATGAACTCTTTGAGAAACTTTTGGGAGATTATACCGACTATGTAAAAGCGAGTAAAAACAGAGGCGAATTAGAAGAATCTGGTGGATTGGAACACCTAGCAGAGCCGCATTCTAATGAACTCTTTGAGGAAGTTTTGGCAAAGCGTCCAGCAGATCCCGGAGTGGGGCAAGTGTCGGATGAAGAGAAAGCATCATTACGGGAATTTGCAAGGCAAGAGGTAGGGGCAAGATATTCTTATTTTCAAGGTGTGAATCCCCATAATAGCTTACCTGTTAGAAATTTTTGTGGATTTGATTAGCAAAGGAAAATTATGGAACAAGTAAAATTCACTCCAGCGGAAGTAGCAGAAATAGAAAAAGCTATGTTTTTTACACCTGAGAGGGAAGTAAAGTCTCCCCTTGCATCCAAGCTGCTTGTTGAAAATTTCATGGGGTTTACGGGGGTAGGTATACCTCGCTTTTTGTTTGAGAATAGGTCTCTTGCGGGGCGAGACGCCTTTTTCTCTAATAATCCAGAGCTCCTTGGCGAAAGCAATGGTAATAAATTTTTCGAATTTGCTTTGAAAAATGACGATTTTTTTTCTTTCGGGCTTGGTGGAGCACGAACTTTGAACACCTATAACGTATATTATTCTTGCCCATCATTTGCATATGAGCTTAGCGTAAGATACTATGACGATCTGAAGAAAGCGCGCAATTCTAAAGCAAGAGATGCCGTGGCCCATGGATTTGAAAATTTGGAAAAGCTAATCGCCGAGCCGCCCCACGAGGATTTCAAGGTTATGTATAGGGATAACGGTCTCCTCCCTCACCCGCAGGCCTACAGGTATGATCCGGAAACAAAAGAATTTGTCAGTTTTAAATAGGATAGACCTAATTCTCAGAGGGATAGGTGGCCGTAATGCGATAGCAAGTGACAAGGAAAGTCAAGGAAAAAACAAACATGATTTTGCAACTAGTTGCAAGTCTGGCCGGATAAGGAACTTAATGGCGAAGAATGCGAAGAGAAGCACAGCGGCGCCAATGGAGCGTGCGGCGATTAATTTGGAGGTGTACCCGCACTTCGCCTCCAGCTTGGTGATTTTAGCGGGGTCTTGATTGATGCATGCTCCTTCCTAATAGAAAATTTAGTGGTCGTCGTAATGACCCTTACAGCGCTCAAAGAGCACACTATCACCTGAAATTGAATACCTCAATCTATTTTTCTTATCTATATGCCGGGACCACACTTCACCGGGAAAA
>JAISBD010000024.1 GCA_031266345.1 Puniceicoccales bacterium
CAATGAAATTTTTCTAATGTTTAATTTTCGCTTCTCTCAATTCCCTGGGAGCCCTGTGTTTGAGCGGCTTGGAAGCTTGGTCGGGGCGACTGGATTCGAACCAGCGACCTCTACGTCCCGAACGTAGCGCTCTACCAGGCTAAGCTACGCCCCGATTTATTATTAATATCAATTATCTGAAAAAATAATGCAAGCAACAAGTGCGAAATGTCAGATTCCACCGGCTGAAGCCTGATAAATTCTCCAAGGTGTTGCTAGGTTCCAATTTAATTTTTGTTTCTTTAATTTTTTCTTACAAAATGAAATTTGCAACAAGTGCGAAATGTCAAATTCTGCCGGCTAAAGCCTGATAAATTCTCCAAGGTGTTGCTAGGTGCCGATTTAATCTTTGTTTCTTTAATTTTTTCTGACAAAAATAAAATTTGCAATAAGTGCGAAATGTCAGATTCCGCCGGCTAAAGCCCGGTAAATTCTCCAAGGTGTTGCTAGATGCCGGCTTAACCTTTGTTTCTTTAATGCTTTCTTACAAAATGAAATTTGCAACTGTGCTGCGATCCTAAAATTTTTTTGACACCTGTTTTTTCTTTTTTTTACCCCTCACAATCCTTTTACTTAAATTACTTAGGTGTTTGGCGCCCCCACCCAGACTCGAACTGAGATTAACGATTTAGGAAACCGCGGTTCTATCCATTGAACTATGGGGACAAGCAATTCCTCTACTCTTTTAGTAAAATTACATATTCTGAGCAGAAATCAATAAATTTTTGCCTCAAATACAATCAAATGCAAATAACTTCCTCGATAGGAATTTTATGCCTGCTAGGCGAGTTAGACAGCACTTCAGCCCGCAATTCGAACAAATTCACTCCTACCTAAAAGCTGCAATCCTAAATTTTCAAATTAAAATTTACTGCGATGGAAGCTCGACATTTTCACAAAATTGTCAACGGAATAATTTCAATTCAATCAACTTTTTGAAAATTAGTTTTTTAGTAAAAACATTGGTGGAAGTCATTTTCCATACCCATATGCCAATAAGCCTCCTGCAAAGGCAGGGAAGCTTGGGAGAATGTAAAAAGAAGGCAAGACTCAATGCACTTAAAAAAATATGTTAAATTTCGATAAAAAATGTAATCAAGAAGAAAATTTTGCAAGGCTTACTGGGGTAAAATTAAAAAATTTCATACAATTTTTAAAAAATGAATTTCACTTGGAAAGGATTGTAAAAAAAGAAAGCTTTCGGTGAAAAATTCAATTCGGTTACTTTTTTATTTCACTTGTGAAAATTCACCCGTGGAAAAATAGTCCAATTCGCATATTTTGTGAACCACCTAGCAAAGATATCTCCTAGGGCAACAGGAGACAGCACCGTGATACTTAATATTTTACACCGCTCCACGGCAGCAAAGCATGGCTGTGCCGACCGTTCTCTCGCAGAATGCCCTTTTTATACTTTTTATAAGGTCCCCTAGTATCTAGAGTTCAATAGCATAGTAGCGCCACAGAACGCTAATTTCTAGGGGCCATTGGACACAGTGGGTAGCGGAAAGCGGAAACATATCAATGCTCTCGTGACAATATGTATTGAAAATTTTCGGCACTCCGCTAGGCGTTAAATATCATGAACGGAAATGATTATCAGAGCGCCATGGAAAAAATAATTTCCCTGTGTAAGAGGCGCGGGTTTATATTTCAATCCTCCGATATTTACGGTGGGCTGAACGGTTTTTTCGACTACGGCCCCCTCGGCGTCGAATTAAAGAAAAATATTAAGGATGCGTGGTGGAGCGATATTGTGCGCCGCAGGGAAAATGTTGTCGGGTTGGACTGCTCCATAATTTCTCACCGGGATGTGTGGCACGCCTCCGGACATATCTCCGGATTTTCGGACCCCATGGTGGATTGCAAGGAATCGAAGGCTAGGTTCCGCGCCGATCAGTTGTTCTTTGCAAAAGTATCCATTGGAGGGAAAACTGTCGGCTATGTGTCCATGTTGGAAGCGCCGGACATGCAGCGGGTCGCCGAGGATAGGGCAAATCATCTCAAGCGAAAATTGGCGCTGGTGGGCAAGTTGGATAACTTGGTCCTCAAACCCTATTCGGAGGCTACCCAAGATGAATATTCCCTAATCCCTTCGCCGGCCACCGGTAACCCCGGTTCCCTAACCCCCCCCCGCGATTTTAACCTGATGTTCAAAACTCACATCGGGGCCCTAACCGATTCCACGGCAACGGCATATTTGCGCCCGGAAACCGCCCAGGGAATATTTGTTAACTTTAAAAATATCCTTGATAGCACGCGGGTGAAGATCCCCTTCGGCATCGCCCAAATCGGCAGGTCATTTAGAAATGAAATAACTCCGAGGAATTTTATTTTTCGCTCCCGAGAATTCGAACAGATGGAGCTGGAATTTTTTGTAGACGACGGGGACGAATCCCGGCAGCATTGGCACGAATTCTGGATAAATGAGCGCCTGAAGTGGCACAGGGATATCGGGTTGCCCAGTGACATGCTCGGACTTGAAGTTCATGGGAAAGAAAAATTGGCCCACTACGCAAAGGCCTGTGCGGATATTACTTTTAAGTATCCCTTTGGTGTGCAGGAGCTGGAAGGCATAGCCGCACGGGGATGTTTCGACCTGGAGCAGCATCAAAAATTTAGCGGGCAATCAATGGAATATTTCGACGAAGCAGCCGGAAGAAAATATATCCCCCACGTCATCGAGCCCTCCGTCGGAGTCGATCGCACCCTGCTAGCCGTGCTGTGCTCCGCCTATGCAGAGGATGAGATCGGCGGTGAAAAGCGCGTCCTCATGAGATTCGCTCCGAAAATAGCGCCAATAAAGCTGGCCGTTCTGCCCATCGTGAAAAATAAAAGTGAAATAGTGGCCAAGGCTCGAAGTATTTATAGTAAATTGCAAGGACGCTGGAATGCGTACTACGATGAGGGCGGCGCCATAGGTAGGCGCTATCGCCGCATGGATGAGGTCGGCACACCTTTTTGCCTAACCGTGGACTTCGATTCCCTCGCCGATGACACCTGCACCATTCGATACCGCGATTCCGCTGAACAAATACGCCTCCATGAAAGCGAAGTGGAAAATTTTTTGGCTGAAAAAATTTAAAATAAAAAATTATCTTGCTAAAGCGTAAACATCTACTACTCTGGCTTAGTATTTGGTATGACCTGGGAAGAAATAGTAAATGTTTTATCAGAATTTTTAATGATTGAGCATTGGGAAAAAGAGGAAGATGGATCCTATTCCATCGTAATAGACGAGAGCATCGAAGTGAACTTTATCCCCCTTGACAAAAATTATCTCGTATTTCAGGGCTGCATAGGGGAAACCCTCCCTGCAAATAATTCCATCGAAGCAAAATTGAAGCAATTATTGCGGTGGAATTTTGCGAGAATAGAGGATAATAACGATGTTTTGTCCATTGACCAAAGGTTGCGCAGGATATCCATAGCCAGAAAAATATTGATTAGCCAATTGTCACTTGACAATCTTATGGACCATGTTGAATCCTTTGTGAGAAATGTGGATTTTTGGTTGGTTGCTGCAGAACGTAAGACCGTTGCCGTTGGTTTATCTCCACTATTATCCCGTTTTCGCTTGAAATGAAAAATTCTTTGAAAAGAATATTGCTAGGAGTTGCGCTATGTTGCTCGACACATCTGTTCGGCAATACGGTGGAAATATTCCACAATATGTCCATCCCGTTTTCGGAATCTTCCTACTACCATTTCTCAAAGGATCAGAAATTAATAGACCTCATACAAGATTTTTGCTCCATGCAAGGCATAAGCATTGTTGTCAGTTCGAACATTACCGATGTGGTGAATGGCAGGTTCAACAAAATGTCGCCGACCCATTTTTGGGATTACATAACCCAAGCCTATGGCCTAACATGGTTCTACGATGGAAAAATTTTGTACGCCTACAAGAGCAGTGAATTGCAAACAAAAGTTTTTAAAATTGATGCCGCTGGGATTATTATCCTATCGGACATAATCAGGCACTTGGGCTTTAGCAGCTCTGATTTTTCTTTCCGATCCGTGCCCGAAGCGCACATATTAATAGTTACCGCTCCGCCAAAGTATCTCGAAACCATTGAGGATTTGTCGAGAAAATTTGTGACAGAAAAGATCAGCGACACAACGGTGGTGAAGTCCTTTCCTCTCAAATATGCGTGGGCCTATGACATGGATTTCACATACAAAGACGGCTCGCTAAGCGTTCCCGGTGTGGCCACGCTCCTTCAAAATATTGTCACTGGACAAAACAGTGATGGTACCGTTTCCGGGATGAGCGTCGATTTAGGTAAGAACGAGCCTAAAAAAGTACCTAAAATGCAAGCGCTTGTGGTACAAACAAAGAGCAATTCTAGCGACAAGTCATCGGATGATAAGTCGGATAGTTCTTCCAAGGAGGGGAATGTCAGTGCGACGCCAACGCTGCCTGGGTTTATTACCTGCGATCAACGCCTGAATGCCATAATCATCCGCGACCGCTATGAAAACATGTCTTTCTACGAAGATATCATAAAGCAGCTGGATGTTCCCTGCGAGGTCATAAAAATTGACGTTGCCATTCTTAATATTAACCGCAATGCGGGGTTCGATCTCGGCCTGGGTAAAATCGATTTTAGTAAGCCCGGAAAAAGAGCCCTAAGCATCACCCCGGGTTTCACTGCAGCTGCGGCTGGGCTGGAGGATAGCTCCGCGGGTGTAGAGGGAGGGACCGCTGCCACAATGTTGAAAGGCATATTGAAGGGCTATAACATAGCCACATACGTCAAGGCCATCGAAGATAGCGGAAATGGTCAAGTGATCGCCAAGCCTTCCATTCTCACGCTGGACAACGTGGGTGCAGTAATATCGAGCAGCACTACGGCATATACAAAGGTTGCGGGAAAAGAGAGCGAAGGATTATATTCCGTAACGGCGGGATTGAACCTGCAGGTAGTTCCCCACATCATCCCGGGAGATGTCAACAAAGATGGCAAGCATAAGATGAAGATGTTTGTCAACGTGTCGGATGGGAACTTCGCGGAGAAAGCTCAGGCGGGGACCGATTCGGGGACCACGAGCAGTTCGGTGAACACGCAAGCAGTTTTATATGAAGGGCAAAGCCTCCTGATTGGTGGTTGTTTCACCGAAAGACATTCAAAAACGGAGAAGGGAATTCCCTTCGTTATGAACCTCCCCCTCATCGGGCATATATTCAAAACAACGGCAAACAGCACGAGTCTCGAGGAAAGAATTTACCTAATATCCCCAACTATAATTAACATTGACGCGGATGAGCATGAGTTTGACAAGTTCATGAATAACAAGCCGTTAGAAGGAAAGCCAATCCTTGTTCCGGAAAGTTTCATGCACAATAAACCGCCGCCTAAGAAACGTAAAATTAGAGTACATAAGCCAAAGATGGTGAAGCGCAAGTTAATGCGCAGAATCGCCAATTAACTGGGGAAAATCATGGAACCAAAAATCACAGAAAAAATGGAAAGTGCCGCATTGGAAGGGGAGCAAAATGTGTCCGCTCCCACCAATTCGTTCGGCAGGAGGTTTTCAGTGCAGCAGCAGGGGGACCCGTTTAAAAACACTCAAGTCGACCTGGTGCAGCAATTCAAGGATGGCAAAGCTTAAAAATATGGGCGATGCCCTCGGTTTTAACTTGAAAAGCCAGCATTATTTCACGGAATAGCACCATAGTTTCTATGGATAAGAGTGATAGTGCGACCAACGAAAGTGATATTTTTGCCGTGCGGTTGGCAAAGCTGGCAACTTTGTGCGCCAATGGTAAAAATCCATTCCTAAGCAATTGTGAGCAAAAATATACCTCCCGTGAAGCGATAAGCCTATTCAATCCCGCCAATGAAGAGCAATCGGCGGTGAGCGTAGCTGGCCGCATAGTGGCATTCCGGCTCATGGGCAAGGCGGCCTTCCTCAAGTTACTCGACCGGGACGGCCAGATTCAGATATATGTTACGAAGAACGCCATCGGCGACCAAGGGTATGCTGAGTTCGTCAAGTTTGACATTGGGGACATAGTGGGCGTGAGCGGGGAGCTATTCAAGACTTCGACGGGAGAGATCACCGTGCGGGCGAATTCCATCGTACTCGTCTCAAAATCGCTGCGTCCGCTGCCGGACAAATGGCATGGTTTGGCGGATAGCGACCAAATTTATAGGCAGCGATACCTGGACTTGGCCGTCAATGGAGATTCCCGGCGGCGTGCGAAGATGCGGTGCCAGATCGTGAAAGAAATTCGAAAATTCCTATGGGATCGATCCTTCGAGGAAGTTGATTGCCCAATTTTGCAGATGATTGCCGGTGGGGCGGCGGCGCGGCCGTTCACAACCCACATCAACGCGCTGGACCAGGACTGCTACTTGCGCATATCCCACGAGCTATTCTTGAAGCGCATGCTCATCGCCGGATTCGACCGCGTATTCGAGCTTGGGCGCGTATTTCGGAACGAAGGACTGTCGCGGAAGCACAGCCCAGAATTCACAATGATTGAAATATACCAGGCCTACAGCGATTACCGCGGCATGATGCTACTGATTTACGATCTCCTGCAACACCTCTGCCAATGCGTATTGGGAACAAACGTTGTCAAGCGCTTCGATGGAACGGACATCAATCTGGGGGGGGAGTGGAAGGTCGAGACCTATTCGGACTTGGTCATAAAATTGACGGGAAATGAAAATTGGTTCAGCGCCGACAAGGGGGAGAAACTCGCGTTTTGCCGCAAATTCGGGCTAGAAACGGACCCGAACTTGGAGGACTTTGAAGTCACGCAGGATATTTACAGCAAGCTCATCGAGCCGAATTTGATTCAGCCCACATTCGTAACCCAGCTCCCCCGCGAGCTTTGCCCACTGGCAAAGATCAATGCCAATGACCAGCGCTACCTCGACGTCTTCGAACTTTGCATAAATGGGCAGGAGATCGCGCCGGCCTATTCCGAGCAGAACGACCCGATTATCCAGCGGGAGATGTTCGAGGCACAAATCGGTGAGGAGAGGCAGAACTTGGACAATGATTTTCTCCTAGCCATGGAATACGGCATGCCGCCCGCCGGTGGGATTGGCATCGGCGTCGACCGGCTTGTGGCCCTGCTCACCGGCGCCCCCAGCATCAGGGACACGATTCTTTTTCCAATGATGCGCCGGCAACAAGGGGAGTGAAATGGGCAGAACTGGGAAATTATTCATCCTATCCGGACCTGCCGGGATCGGAAAAACTACCGCGGCTAATGCACTACTGGCCAACGCTGCCGCCAGCAATCTGCAGCGCTCCGTGACAGCGACAACTAGACATCCGCGCCAAGGTGAATCGAATGAGAATCATTATCATTTTATTTCCAAGGATAAATTTTTGGAGTGGATAGGTAGCGGCATTTTTCTGGAATACGCCGTTGTGCATGGCAATTACTACGGCTCACTGAAGAGCGATGTCCTGGAAAAAATATCCAGAGGCATGGATGTAATTCTAATCATAGATGTGCAAGGCTTCTTGCAAATAATGGAAAAGCATCTAAACATTGAAATCGTTTCCATATTTTTTAAGCCGAAAAGCCTCGAAATTCTGGAAGAAAGAATGCGTGGGCGTAGCACAGAAAGCGATGCCGAGATTGCCAGACGAATTAATGCTTCAAAGGACGAAATATCATTTGCAAACCGCTATAAGTATGTTATAGTGAGTGAATCGCGGGAGCATGACTTCAATGAAATTTTAAGAATTTATATGAAAGAGAAAAATGAGAATAACGGGAGGTAGAGCGAAAGGGATACAACTTGCTGTGCCGGAAGATGCGGAATTTTTGCGGCCAGCCACGGACTATATGCGCGAAGCCGTTTTTTCTTCCATAAAGGGTCGGTCGGTTAACGCATTTTTCCTTGACCTATTCGCCGGCATAGGTAGCTACGGTCTCGAGGCGGCTAGTAGGGGTGCATCGGCGGGAATATTCATCGAAAAAAATCAAAAATTTGCCCAGACAATCGACGAAAATTTGAAGCGTGTGAAAAAAGCTACCCAGCGCGAGCCAGCTTGCAAAATCATATGCCAGGATGTTTTCGAAGCCGCTGGCCAGATTAGCGCTGAGTTTGACCTAATTTTCATTGATCCCCCCTACAATATGCTCGACGAGCGCGGGGAGGAAATTTTAACGATATTTTCGACATTTTTGAAGAAAGGGGACAGCGGTCGCTTGCTACTCGAAGTTCCGGCGCACTACAAAACTCCATCCATACGCGGGCTCGTTGAAATACGCCGGCTCGGGAGGATTGCAGTTGCTAATCACCCAAATGTTATAATATACATGCGTGTGTAGGCGACATAGATGAGCAACAAGTTGAGGAATATTTTCTTGGTATCCGGCTCGACGCTCCTTTCCAGGGTATCTGGGTTCGTACGTGACGTGCTATTTGCCAGCGTATTCGGCATAAGCGACATGGGAGCGGCGTTTCTGTTTGCTTTCGCCATCCCCAATTTATTTCGCCGCCTACTCGGTGAGGGAGCGCTCTCATCGGCCATAATTCCCGTCCTGTCAAGATCCTACGTGACACACGG
>JAISBD010000025.1 GCA_031266345.1 Puniceicoccales bacterium
CTACTTTTTTCTCAATTTTGAACTTCGCCTAGGGGTGAAAATGGCGTTGTCGCTTAAAAATTCGCAAGTTTTTTACGAGAAAAAGTTAATTCGGTTGCTTTTTTATTTCATTTGCGGGAAAATTATCCAGTCTTTTTATTCAAAGGTTCCCCATGTGATCTAAACTCATACTCCTAATCGGGTTATCCTTCATTAAGGAAAAGCAAGCCATGCGAAAGCTCTTTAAAAATTGCTTCTGCGTATTCGCGGAGAACGGCGTGCGTGGGCTAGCAATGGCCATGGTAATGAAACCCGATGTGGTGGTATGCAGACGCGAGACGGACTTTATATCAACCACTCTCATCCGCTACGAAGTTCGGAACATAAATAGTCGCTGCAAGTTCCTAATAATAAACGGCTAAACGTGAAGTAAAATGAGTTGGAAATTTTTAACTGAAGCTCCCCTGTGGAGTTGCAATTAGCTTCAATTTACCCTACTTTTTTTCTCGATTTTGAGCTTCGCCCAAGGGGAGAAATGGCGTTGCCGCTTAAAAATTCGCAAGTTTTTTATTCGTGGGGAACGGCGTGCGTGGGCTAGCGACGGCCATGGTGATGAAACCCGATGTGGTGGTATGCAGATGCGAGACGGACTTTATATCAACCACTCTCATCCGCTGCGAAGTTCGGAGCATAAATATCCGCTGCAAGTTTTTAATAATAGACGACTAAACATGAACTAAATTGGAAATATCCGCTACGAAATCCGAAGCATAAATAGCCGCTGCAAGTTCCTAATAATAAGCAACTAAACGTGAAGTAAAATAAGTTAAAAACTTTCTCGAAACTTCCCAAGTAAAAATTTCACACAGGACTAAAAATTTTCTCGGCCAAGCGTCTTTGTGTTGACATTGGGCCATTTCATGTACTTGAAATTTTCTCAAAAAAAAGAAAGGTAATTTTAGCGAAGTCTTGATTGATGCATGCTCCTTCCTAATAAAAAATTAGGAACGGTTCATGGGTTATTCGCCATTAAGTGAGCGAAACATAAAAATTATACATCTAAATTTGCCTAATCAACTATCAAAAGGGAGGACACTTCGCCCTGCCTTGTTTGCAGTCCGCTTAAATGAATGCTTACAGGGTGAAGCATGCCCGCCAAATATTGAGCAATGGTGACGTTTTCCTCCTTCGCTTTAGCTTTGATTTTCCGAAACACACCCCTATTAAGGTCAGCTTCGCTCAAAATAAAACTCTTCGCTGCGCTAGTCATAGTGGTAATATATGATAGCAAGTGACAAGGGAAGTCAAGGAAAAAAAACAAGCATAGCTTTGAAAGTTTTCAGGATAGCATCTGAAACTAACACCCGAAAAAGAGGTAGAATGAAACTTTACACAAATTTGCCGCATCGCACCTCCTGAGCCTTCCTAGCGGGCGCCTGCGCGCCAGTCCGCCTTCCGCCGCACATGTGTTCCGCTTTCTCTTCCGCACTTAGTGGCATCACTTGCCCGTCCTTCCGGCAACAGGGGGACTACTCCTCCGGTTATGTGCCGTTTACACCCTCGCTTACATTTTCTTCATCCGCATTGTAACTCCTTATTGATTAAAGTGTTAAAGCATCAAGATACTAAAGTATTGTTCTATTTTTTGCCGCTAAAGGTAAGCTGGGATCCTCGCTTGAGCGGTGTTTTCGCTTGGCCCTAGACTAGCATTTTTTTACCAAAAATTTACCAAAGAAAAATATTCACAGCAAAAAAATGTAAAACTTTTGCCTCTAAAATTAAGTCTACATTCGCACATCTTTAAGATGTGAGAGAAATTTGTAACCGATCCAGTTCATTAAATTTTTCCATGCATCTTTTGGCAAAATTCCCTAAGCATTCAATGCCATTTACCGGGGATTTACCTCTGGCAGATTCGTTTCCGCGGGTGAAATTGTAGCCATTTAAAAGCAAAGCATCACGGGCTCCCCATCCCTCTGTGTGCATGGTGAAATCGACCACTATTTTCCCCTTCGCAATGGGCATTGGTTCTGCATAAACAATTTGGAGCAACTGCCACCAGCACTTCCGCATCCCTCCAAATCCCACACTTTTAGGCTAATTCAGTACAAATGGGACCGCACCTTCTTCACTTCCATTTGCATCGCCCACTCGTTTATTTTTACTTCCCCAATTTGTGGGGTCTGGACCTGGGGAAGTTTCATTTGCGAGCGAAAAGGTTTAATCTGTCACATGATTTTTGCTATTTATGAGCCTGATCCCCTGTGATGTGGTATGCGGTCGATGGCAGCTTTGATAGTGGGAAAAATTTGAGTGCCTGAGATTTGGGAAAGCAAGGTGCCAAAGTTTTGATTATTTATGAGAGCGTGTGGATCAAACTTGTCCAGGGCGGACAGTAAAATAATCGACCAATGGGGGAGGTTGTGCGCCGCATTGAAATCGTTGAAACTATCAACTATGGCGGAAAAGATGGTATGGGGGGAGGTTCGTTCCGTCAGGGCATGCTCCGCTAGGAAGGAGGCCAGCAGATCTCTTTGCTGGCCAGTGGATAATAGGAGGGAAGCCTTACATGCTGCATCTGTCCGCTTTGGATCGCTGGAGCGAAGCATCAAGAAATGGCGAATATTTTCCAAAAATTTATTGCGCTCCCCATTCCCCTCCGCCTGATAAGCCTGTGGCATGCCAAACCTATTAAACATTTCTATGGTGGTGATGGGGTGCGTTTCCAGCCAATGGGTGTCACCATTGAAAAAGTGTGCGACCCAGAGCGCCTGCTCTTTGAATGCTTCGCTGCCTTCTTTCAGTGCCCCCCTTTGCGATAGCGTGCTTCCGGTAGCCGTGCATAGGTGGCACTCCGTCAAAGAACCGTCATCGATCATCTTTTGAACGCTTGCCGCCTCATACTCCGAGAGAAAATGGCACCGATTTTGCGGCGGCGTGGAATTATCCCAGGATAGCAGCAAATATTTGGCACTTTTCTGGTATGGACTGAATATTGACTCCGGAGTGGTCGCTGTTTCCCAAAAATTTCGCGTAGCGGAGAACTCTTCCGAAAGGGAACTAAATACGCTTCGTGCGTCGTCGTATCGTTCCCGCAGTTTCCCCGGCAGTGCTCCGATTCTATGGTGGTCTGTGCTCAGCCGTGCTGCGACCGACTGTCCCTGCCAATCGCCGATAACATTCCACGCGGGAGTAGGTGCTGCGGGGTGGGCAAGTGCTGTTTCTGCGCATGCTCGCCTATTTGCGTCGCCGCGTAATATTTGGTGGAGTAGCTGCATTTCAAGTTGCAATTCCTGCTCCTGCTGCTGTTGTTGCTGTTGCTGCACTTCCACCTGTATTTCCTGGTCACTGACCGCCACTGCCCCCTGCCGCGAGAAGGCCAATATTTTCGCATCTTCCCTGATAGCATCGATGTAAGCTTTCCCTTCGCTATTTAGGGCAGGTATTTCCGCCAACGCCTCTCCAGCAATATCCCCCAGGGAGGATAGCGCATTTCGCAGCCTACCCAAGGTATGCGCCCATTGGTTTTCCAGGATGGTGCGCACACTCTGCCAACTGCGTGCATTTCCCCATGAATCCACGTCGAAATCATCTATTGACGCAACCAATTCCGCCGTAGCGGCCCGCCATTTGGCGAGATCTTTCAGATTTTTACTAGCTGCGCATTTGCGTAATTTGTTCTCGATGAACCGCCGCGGCAGCTCTCGCAATTGCAGCGTAGCGGCCTGTATCTGCTGGCGATTGATGCTTGCCGCCGTATTCCGCGCTAAGCGGCCAATTAGGGCAGGCATCGCCGGTACATTGCCGTCGCTGAATACATCTTGCACCGCTTTTTCAGAGAGGACTATGTCCATGGTCTGGCCGTTTGCGTGGAGAAATTTTCGCTCCCGCATAACCGCCTGCAGGAATCCGTCCAGGTCATTTTGCAGCACATTTAGGGTTGTTAATCCGTGGCCATTGAGCATCATTAGCGGGTCCGTGCCCGTTGTGTGTGGGGTATCCAGGAAGGTGAGCAATTCTTCGCTTTCCGTTGGCCGGTCGCTCACAGGATTGGTGATTTTTTTCGCCTTGAAGCTCAACCCATCCCTGCACACGTCCTCTACGGATACAATCGCGAATCCATTTAGCTGGGGATCGAAGTACTCAATGTATTTCGCCCCATTGCCGCTATCTGCGATAAAATCAGCGATATTTTTCACCGACTGCCGCGCTGGCTGATCCTTGAATTGGGCGCCGTAGTCCACTATTATGCGCAGATTTTTTACCTTGGAATCATCGACCGTTTCCTTCCACCCCGCAAGGGTGCCTGCTACCGTGTCTAGGGTCGCTTCCGGCAGAGCAACGATTTGGGTTTTGGGCGGTTGAGCGGCATTCGGCGCAGCGCTATCTTGGATGAGCTTGCAGGCGACCTTACCCAGCGCCCCCCGCTGTAGATCCACGGCACTGCTAACTTTTCTGGTGTATGATTCCCTATTGCTGAGCGTACCGGACATGCTCACCGTGCCATGGAATACAGTGGATATGTCCAGGGGCGTGGTTTCGTAGGAGCGGGGGAAGTAGCCCGCTTGGTCTTGGGCGAGTTCAGCGGCGAGGATTTTCTTTTTATCGGGATTTGCTCCCAGGAAGCTTTGCAGGGATTGGAGCACCCCTTCCCGTGTCTGTGGGCACCCGAGGGAGGTTTGCATGTCCACCGCATCGAGCAGGGATAGGCGTGGATCCATCCCATCAAATAGCCGTTCAAAAAGTACCGCTTGGTTAGTTTGCGCGAATGGCATATCGCTGCCAACCTGCTCCTTCCCCTGCTTGGCTAAGTTTCCTACCCACTGGCCGAGCGTAATATCTGGCACTCCCTTCGTTGTCGTGGCTAAAATGTAGTAACACAGCGCTTCGTGAGGATCTTTATAGTGATTGTTCGTTGGCATGCGATTTCGATAGGGAACGACTTCACCCCTATCATTGTAGCCGTAGTGCTCGCCGTACACCTTTGTCAGGCACTGGGGCAGCGTACTGGAACATAGCTTTCTCAGCAGGCATACCCGGTGTTTGGTTGCGGGAGCCAGATTATCCAACCATTGCCTAACATCTTCTGGCAATGCCGCTTCCTCTTGCCCATCGAAATCTCCGCAAATAAACCCGGCAAAGGCATCGCGCAAGCTTCCCGGCACGCCAAATTGCTCCCCACATGTCACCGCCGCATGGGCTCTTAGTTCATTCTTTAGGCTGGCGGGGGATATCTGGTCCTGCTTATTGCTTGCAATTGGTGCAATTAAATTCCGCGGCAAATCGTAGATTATGTCCACCATGGAAGTGACATCTTTTTCTGCTATCTTGGCGTCCAGTTTTGCCACCGCCGGCGGCTGTATGATAAAGGATTCCTTGGGGTTTAGAGTGATGTGCACCTCGTCCATCAATGCAATGCCTTTTTGTTCCATGAAACTGAAAAGCTCATTAAATTCAACGTATAGATCGTTGGTTGTAGCACTTTCTTTGCTCCCGGTTTGCTCCGATAATGTTCGAAAGGCGGTGCGCAAAGCTAAAAGGGTGTGGGAGGCTATCACGGGCACACTATTTCGCTCGGCAAAGGCTGTTTCCAACTGTTGGCGCAGGGCACGGATCATTTCTGGATTGAAGAATTGGGAGTAGTCTACGTCAATGAGATCTAGGCGTATGCCAATCCTACCGAGTATGGCCGGTAACTCCATCATGACCGCAGGTAATTGGGAAATGTGGGACACAATCATGGGGAAATTATCCTGCCCATTGAGCAGTAGGGCGATGAGGAATGGCAGCAGCACCTTTGTTTTCCCACTGCCCATTATCTGCTGAATCAGTGCACCGTGCTGATCGCCGCCCCGCACCAGTGCATTCACTATGGAGGCCATCTTTTCTATCTGGTCTTCCCGCGGGCGTATGCCAGTCATGTACTCAAACAGCAGCATATTGCCCACCAAACCGTTATCACCGTCATTGCGCACCACATCGTTGCGCGTTTGTCGCAGCAGGGGCAAGGCATCACGCCAGGATGCAGCCCTGCTATCCGCCGGTACACCGTCCTCCTCCAGGGGAGCGAGCGCCGCCGATACCCGTTCGAGGTGGCGCGCCGAATTGACGCTCACCAGGTATGCCTCCGTGCACAAAAGAAAATCATGCAACTTGCCTGCGGAGAACCAGGGATGGGCATGCTGCAAGTATTCCAATGCCCGCTTGCTCCCATCTGCCCCTCCGGACACAAATATGCCATAGGCTCGCAGAGCATGGGGAATCTTCACCGGTTCCCACGCATCCGCGCCGTGAGTCGTTTCCAATCGTTTCCTATTGCCGATCTCGGCAATCCGCCTAGCAGCGGACTGCGCAAACTTGATCGCCCTACTCCTCTGCGCATTGGCAGTGGCAAGCAATTCACTGATTTCCCCCACCTCTGGCACTGCACTTGCCACTGGATCAGCGCTGATTTCCTGCAATTGTCTGGCGCCTACGGCTAGCTCTCCGTTGAATTCTTCGAGAAATGCGACGGCCCTACTCCCAAATTGTTTTTTATCTTCCTCCGACAATGCCAAATCATCGAGCTTGGGAGCTTCCCCCGTGGGCACACCTGTGCTTCGTTCGAATATGCTCGATTCGAGGGTAAGCAATGCTCCATGCAGTGCACTTTCCATTGAACTAGTTAAAGAATCAAAGGCATCTCCCTCTCCCACTTCTATTTGTGCAGCTTCGCGCAAAGGCATGTCTTCCCTTCTTAATGCCTTCAGCCGCTTTAGTTGTTCCAAAAATTGTAAATCATTCAAGTGCTTACCCGCCTTCTCCTTAAAATTATCCAGTTGCTCGCTTAACTGGCCTAATAATTGCCTCACGTGTTCCTTCGCATCATTACTTAAATATTTAATTTTGAAACTATTGACTTCACTCAAGTTCTTGATATGGAGTTGAATTGCCTCGCTTACTTTATCTACCGCAGGTTTAATATTTTTAAATTCATTATTTTCCACATCTATTTGCTGCTCCAACGCTCGGATACTATCCAACCCCTTAAAACTAAAGTCCTTGCTTCTAATTTTCGATGCAATGCCTTCCATAGCTTTCACTGATTCCCGAGCAAACCTCATAAAATAAGGGCGCTCCCTCTCAATGATTACTTTCAAATTGCCTATTTCAATACCGGTGAATTTTATCAACGAAGCGGAATTTGGATTTTTTAATCTGCATAGGTCATCAATTCTAGCGACAATAGGCGATTTGACCTTTTCAATGAAACGCGCATTATAATTATATCTTTCTCTCGCTTCCTTCCGTTGAACTATGGGGTTTGCAAGCGCTAGCACATTGTGCCATAGGGTCAACTCTTCCTGTGGGTTTAATCGCAATTCTTTTGGTTGTAGGTCAAAGTCACCCAAGTATTGTTCGACTAGACATTCCAAAAGTGGCGGCTTAACGCCGGCAAGATTTTCCAAAAGAGAATTAAGTATTTCCTCGCTATCTGTGCCGAATGGGGAGCTGCGCAGTAGGCAAGATAGTGCTTTGAGCGGTACCAATGCTGCCAAACCGCTTCCTTCTTTTCCATTCTTAAAACCTTGGATGATACTATTCAGCGCATTGATTTCATCGCCATCGAATTGGCCATGGGAGGAAATTTTGTCCAAATATTGTACAGCAAGGCCGTATTCCCCCTGCGCTTGGAATATCCGGGCGAGGCGTAAGCAACTCAATCCGTCTGTCTCTTGAAGAGACGGCGCAATGAAATCCAAATCATTGGTGGGCAAATTTACTTCCGCATAGCGTGCGCCGCTGAAGAACTTTGATTTGCAATCAGTTTTTGGGGGACAAGAAGTCAATTGGTGGGTCATCCCTCTGGATCGAGAAATATCATGCTGCGGCAGCAAATATTTAAACGCACCGCCATTCTTCGGGTCAGTATTTTTCAGGCATAGCGCACCTTCGTAACCTAGTAGCAAGTTTTGCTTAGTCTCTTCTCCGCCAATGGACCAAGAGGGTGCATCGATTAATTGGTAGCTAGGATTCGAGTGCAAAACCCAATTCTCTCCATCGCGGTGGAAGCGTAGCGGTTTACCGGTTTTACCATGGTAGCGGGGAAGCATTATTTCTTGGATCACGCCATTGCCGTCATGATAAAACAGCGAATATGTTGTCCCCTCGAAGCGGGAAAAAATGTCGTTTTGGGATGGGATATCGAATGATATGTAGTAGGGCACAGTGCCCTGCTCCCGCCGAATAACATCGCAGAGGCGCCCCTGTTCGTCGCTTTCGTATAGCACCTCATTGGGTCGTTCTTTTGCACAAATCTTAAACCTGCCATTGGCATCAACCCATGTGGTAAAATCATCCCCACCGAAACATCTTGGCAATGATACCGTGGATATTTTATCCAGAGAAACGTAGCACCACCTGTCATCCGATCCTTCAAATTTTCGGTAAATCTTTGAATCCTTGCCACCCAATACTAGCATAACAATATCCCCATATCCGTCTGAATCCACGAAGCGATGGGAATTTCCGGTACTTACGATCTTCTGTGCTTTATCTCCAAATAAACGCTCATAGTCACCATGTAAAAAAACTTCTTTAGCATTTGCCACCCTATTCCCGGAATCGTAAACGCGAAAACTTATTAGGTCCACGTGATGGCCGTCCGGTGCTTCAAATTGCCCAATTTGGTCAGGGACTGGCTTAAGGTCACTTCCATTTACTTTACCAGCGGAAGATACCAAGCTATCATACACCGCTGTGGCAATTCTTTGAGCCTGATCGGGGTGCTGCCTCCAGTATGGTGCTAGGGATGGTATGAGACCGTAAATTACGGCGGAACAGCCTTTTGGCAATCTGCCACAATCGAAACTTTGCAGCCAAAAAGTATTTTCATACATTTCCAACAGCAACTCGTCTGAGACCATCTCTCCATTTTTCTGTGCAATGGTCCATAATCCACCGATGCACTCATTCCTTGCTAGGCGTAGAAACATAATTTCATTGTAGGCGAGCGAGCCACCGCGCATCGATTCGAGGTCTTTGAGTATATTCCCAAGCTTTTCTCCAACGTCACTTAAAATTTCACCGGAATCATGACTGGCAATAATGCTATTGCAAGTAATGTGAACGGCGTGAACCAATGCGCATAATTGCTTTATTGATGGGTTCTGGTCAGGTATATTCCCCCGCAGCTCCCGCTTGCCTGTTTCCCATAACCTGCTTACCGCTTCAAGCAATTCTTTGGGATGGTTAAGTGCATCCCTTTGCAGGGGTGACTCGGGATTACTTAAGCTGTATTTTCCGGGATCTGGCGCAACCCCCGGAGTTCCTTGTCTCATAGAGCATGTGAAAGCACCTGGGCTGGGCTTTCCGGGATCTGGCGCAGCCCCCGAAGTTCCTTGTCCCGCAGGAGCTGGGGAAGCACCTGAACTGAGTTTCTTGAAACATAGCCTAATCCCCGGAATTTCTTGTCTCGCAGGAGCTGGGAAAGTACCCGAACTGGGTTTCCCGAAACATAGCCCAACCCCCGAAGTTCCTTGTCTCGCGGAGAGTGTGAGAGTATCTAGATTGAATGGCTCGAAACCTGGCACAGTCCCCGAAGTTCCTTGTCCCGCAGGAGCTGGGGAAGCACTTGGACTGAATGGCCCGAAACCTGGCGCAGCCCCCGAAGTTCCTTGCTTTGGGTACAGTACCCGATTAAACGCTTGCAGCCATAAGTTGAATAATAATGATTTCTTTTCTATGTCTTCTTTTTCTTTGGAAGGGGGTGCGGCCAAAGAACTACCACTTTTTTTATCATCGCCGCAATAGAATCCGTCACACAATTCCAAATGTTCCTCCAATAGGCGCAGCAATCCGAAGCTCTGTACGTCCGGCCGGGATAGCTCTTCCCCAATTAACCGCATGATCTCCGGTTGATTGGCCTTTAATTGCCTGGTTTTACTCGGTGCATCGTCAGCTCTTTGCTGCTTGCTTGGGTTTAATTTGACATCTTTAAGGCGCGAAATATGGGCTTGATTTTCAGATTCTAGGGCATAGCCATCACCAAATTCCTCGAGTGAATCACTAGCATCTATTTTCCCAAGGCGTACGTCGCAAGATGACGGGTCTAGACGTCCATTTAAATCTCTTTTCAAGGATATACTCGGGTTGCTAATCAGCTTATTTCCATAGGACATAATATCGCGAAAGTTTTCCAACAGTAAGAGATTTTTGCCCATATCAGGATTTTGTTTCACTATACCCTCTAAAAATTTTTTTCTCCCACCCGGAACCACCTCAACATCTCCATAAAGAAATAGCCCCGGATGATTGCGTAGCATTACGTGCGTTGAACCATCCAGCTCTGGTTTTAGCTCTGTCATCGTCTCAGTTGCGCTGAAAAATTCGATTGGAATAATTTTTGAAGAACCTAATACTTCATCAAATAAGGCACCATAGTTGATCCCATTCAACATTTTTTGAATTATCTCATCGTAGTAAACAAGAGTGGGGTTTTGGCTAAGGTTAAGAGTATTGTGATTTAATGGTGTTGGTGAGGTGTACTTGAAAAGCTTGATGCTGAAATGAGTTTTTACACGACCGGGACAATTTACATATTGAAACAGGCGCATCTGTTCATTTCGCTCCTCTTCGGATACGTGAAAGTTGGCGGCCGAAGTGCAAAAACTTCCAAACCAGCTATGGTCAATGTCCGCACCAATGGGAATATACTCCCCTAAAAATGGATCTATTTTGGCTAGCTCGAAAGCGATAATGCGCGCTTTAGTAACAGCATTTACCACCACCGGATCATTCGCCAAGTCATAGGAATTTTGCCGCATTGGGAGTATCTGATCCCAACCGTCAATTGCTAGCCTTAAACTTGGTAAAAAGAACATAATGGAATGAATCTGCCCCATGAGCTTGTGCCTATCCGATTCTTCCAAATTTTTATACTCTTCCCATGATTGCTCATTGGGTAGCGGTATGGCACGCAATAATGCAGCAGCTTGCTCAATTAATTCATGCTTGCGACATTCGAAAGATCGAGTAGCAACGCCTTGCAGTTTAATTTGTTCAACGATCAATTCGGCCTGTTTTAGGATAGTACTTAGCTCAGTTTGCTTCTTTTCTAACAGAATATGCCCTTCCACTGAGAACGGTCGTTGAGCAATTTGAGGCATGCATGAGTAGTTTTGCGCCTTAGTTTTCGCTTCTTCTGCTAAACCTGCCGGTATGGTAGAAAGCGACGGCGTAGGAGAGTTTGTTTGCCGCATAATTTTTATCGCCGCATCTGACTCTAAATATTCACTAATCTCTCGCTCAAGGTCATTTGCTCGTTGCAATAGATGCTCCCCCCTCTGCTCCGATGCAGCAATGCCTTTATACCGATTGACGTAATAGCCAAATCGACCAACCCCACCACGCAATAAGCTGAGAGAATCACGATTTACCTCTTTATTTTTTGGATCCTTGCACCAAGCTAAATAGTCTCTTAATATTTGTTCTCGACGATATATCTCGTAGAGACGGTATAATTGATTAGTTCTTTTTATTACCCGAGGATCGTTGGTACCCAAACTCATTTTCTTTGCCATTGCGCGTTGCAATACGGTGCGGAAAAAAATATCCGCAGATTTCATTACACAATTGCCACTGCGTTGGAGGCATTCCGTGAATCGTGGCCGCCCAACATCCCCCCCAGTGGGATCTAAAGTTAAAACAATTCCAAATTTTTTTTGAAGTTTGAGTTTCCCACCATACGACTTCCCACCATACACGTCATCATATTCTCTCTCTCGCTTACTACTATCTATTGCCGCATCAAGAACCTGTAGGGCAAAATTTCTGGCAACAAATTCTAGGAGATTTTCCTCCGGTGATTTTCCCTCGGATTCAACAAACTGAATCGTACGTCCCGGTATGCTACGCTCGGAGTAGGGCTTACCTTCCACCTTGTGGCGTCCTACTTCTTCCAGATCCAATCCGGCACCGGAGTTAATTTCGTGGGCATAGAGATTGCCATTTTTCCGCTCTAAAATAATATATGCGCAGTGGCCTTCATTGCTTCCTATCCATCCACTTGGTAAATATATGCAACTATCCTCATCTTTTAGTCTAGGGATAATCTGTTGGCGTAACTTTAACATCCTAAGTGGTGAAACAAATCTTTTAACTGCCTCCTCATTCTCTAAAAATTTATCGTAGGGGTCACAATCCATGCCAAATCCTGATAATTCATTCCTAACACCCTTCAGTACCTCTATTGCAAAATGCTCCATAATACCTCTGCCATTTAATTCATTCGGGATCATTAATTGATTCACCGGAATTTTTAATTGAGCCGCTAATTGATCCTCCGGAATTTTTAATTGAGTCATTAATTGGTCTACCGGAATTTTTAATCTATCCGAAGTTGCGTCAAAACTTTTTCTAGGATCTGGAAATTGCTTTTTCAAAAGTTTTATAAAATTCTCAAATATTAGCTTTTCACAATTTTTGTTGAATGGGACTTGCATCTCAGTGGTATTTCTTTTTACCTCTTCCAGTGCACCGATACTCCTTTGGAAAGCTATCTTTTCGTCACTGTCAAACCCACTACAGTCCATAAAATTCACAAATCCTTCTGCTAAAGTAGTGGTAAATTCCAGCTCTTTCATAATTTGCCAGCCTTCTAACCCACTTTCTTTAATCCTTTCGGGAAGTAAACCCTGAGCAAATACTTTTATCCTTTCATCGGTGTCTGCATATGGAAAATTTCCCAAAACACTTGCCGCCCTCGCGGAGGCATGCCTATCTGGGACCCCACTTTCCCTCACCTGTCTCAAATGATCTCTAGTCGGATCTCCGGGAGCTATGCCCAAATGCTCTGCCTCGCCAGCAACCGTTTTATCCGAGACAACTGGCGGACGTCTGAAATTTACACCTACACTTACACTTTTCATAAAATTTTACATTAGTTTAGCTAAAGGAGACAAAACTTATGCTGGTAATTGCAAGCAAAATAATTCATTTTTTGGTTTTATTTTCAATTTACACGTAAATTTTTTATTCGAGTGTACCGAGAGCAGCTTTTTTAAAAGGGAAGAACGCATTGATTTTCACCGAATTAAGCCTTTCCACAAGCAAAGCTTCCCCTAGGGAATCCTCTTCTTCTCTACACCCTTGCCTATTTCTTTACTTTCTAGAAATTTGTTTGAAAAAGAAAGAAAAAGTTATTGAAAATCGAGAGCAGAGGAGATTTTAAGTGGAAAAAAATAGTGTGAATTTGAATCTGCTTATAAAGGAGGCAAAAAAATTAGAAATTCTTATGAGATACCAATTTCTGGAGTGATGAGTGTGTCTCCGTCTATTTTACAATTCGCCTCCACCTCCAATCCGCGCAAAATCCTCCTAACGTCCATATCAAGAGCGAATAGGTGCCCCATGCTTTTGTTCCCTTCTGCAATTTTTAAAACTTCTATCTTTTTATTAAAACTTTTCCCGTTTACCCCTGTTAATCTTCTGGATTTCTCATCTTTTAACCCTTTTATGCTTATACATTTTATGGTTCCTCCAAGGTCATCAATTTTCCTTCATTCACAAACTTCTTTTCTTGGTTATGCAAGAAGTTCATTATCAAATTATTGGCATGAAATATATAATAGATAGTGGTATAAGTTTTTCGTTTAGCATAGCATAGTATGCCTTTTGTGACAAAAATAGAAAGAAGCGCAACCGTTTCAGCACAAAAAGACATCGAGAGTTTGCCTCAGCAAAATTTAATTTAACAATCCTATTAAAGGTCACTTCAGCGAATAATTTTTGCAAATGACAGTATGACGCAATCCATGGAACAGCATTTCAAATTTGAAACATTATAAATCTTTTGTAAATAAAGACATAAAGTGACGTGCTTTCAAAAATATTAGTTGATTTTATAAAAAAAAGACCATATTAAACAATGATGACAGTGAGTATTATTGAGAGAAATGGCTTCGAATGCCGGTGTTGTTAGATTAGCTCAATCTAGAGGGAGATGTTATGTGTCCTGGAGAGAATGTAGAAAAGATTTTTGGTGGCGGGCAGTTCACACCCATAAAGATCCCAAAGTTCTCCAAGCACTGGCAACAGCACACATGGCACTTGCTCTTCCACATAGCGATTTTTATCCAATTATTAAGGAGAGAAAATGTGTGGCTTTGTCTACGCAGCTGAGCCCTGAGAGGGGATTAGCGTGCGACTCATGTATTTCAGTATATCACCAAGATGAAACAGGCGGGTGGGCTGTTGGTTCTAGTCCAGATGCTCCAGAAGAATGGTCGCTTGCTCAAGATATTAACAAGCGTGGAGCTTTAGTTTTTGCTGAAATGCAACAGAAGAAAAATAAAGTACCGAGGAGGGGTACACAGGTCGATGACATTCAAGAGAGAATGATGACGTATGCAAGTGGTCTCAGGGTAAGAGATCACGGAGATTTGGATACTCGGAATAGAGGAGAAAGAGAGGGTAAAAGGGGAAAGGATATTCAATCTCGGCCTATTATCGGCGTTTCTTATAAAGGGTATAAGGATTGTTGTGAAGATGAGAGTGTTGGAAGCATTTGTCATAAGTGCACTATGGGCGGGGCATTTGCTTGTGTAAATATAGGGAGTCCTAAATTTTTTGACGGAGAACGTCTCATAAAAGATGCGAAAGAAGCAATTGGGATAAAGGGCCCTGATCGACCATTAAGTGATGTGGAGAAACGGAGACTTTTGGAAGAATACAACAAAGAAGTCAGGGAGAAGATTGAGAGATTTATGGGAATTGTCAATAGGCATTTGCAGGCGCTTAGTGAGGAGACGAAAAAACTTGTCGGGGAAATCTTGGTTGTTTTTTCCATGAGCCATCTTTTTACTCAGGAAATTGTGAAAGCATTTCACCCCGTTGTTCAGTTAATTTGTGAAATTTTGGAGGTTAATATGGATAATATAAATAAAGCATCAGAGAGATTGTCCGATGAGGAAGTAATGGCATTAATTGGAAACTTCGATAATGTTAAAAAGGCAGAAGATAAACTTCGCGAGGCCAAGCTGCAAAAATGCAGTGAAAGTACAAAAATAATAGTCCAACTTACAGGGTCGGCTACTTTTAAAATTAGAGATTATAGTGAATTTTCTTATTGGGTTATGGACCCTGCAGTGCATCCCATGGTAATTAGGCAATTGGAAGCTCGCAAAGCTAAAGTGGGAGACTTAGACCTAGAAAGCATAAAAAATGAAATAGTAGCAAAATATAGTAACAGCATTAGGGACTTGAGAGAAATGACCATTGATGAGTTTTGTGAGATCGTCCCAGAGACATGGTTGCGTGAAGCTGTGATAGGAAATTTGATTGGTACTGAGCCAGAAAATGTAGATAAGTTGCAGAAGGTACTTGAAGTATCCAGATATGCTGATGAAGTTATAGAGGAACAGGCTAAAGGGGAAATTAAGTTTTGTGACTTTTATAGATTAATTCCAGATTTAGGGTTGTATGACCTTGTCTATAGTGAGCTGCAAAGACGTTGCGATACCAAGCCAGAGGTTTTAATGCAAATGGGGTTAGCGATCCCAGTGTCAAAACATGTCAATTCTATACTAGAGGTAGCATCTGAAGACGGCCGAGAGATATTATTGGAAAATATTTTTCCTTCAGATTTAAGGCAATTGGTAAAAAGCGTGATTGATGAGGTGGCGCAATGGGTTACTAAGATTAAAAAAAAACAGCAAACAAGAACCCCCATTAGTCCCCTAGATCTTTATGGCTCACCGCTATGTTTTGTGTGTTCTGAGTTGCGAAGTTATCCTGAAATTGTAGCTCAATTACAATCAACAGTTAAAATATTGAAACATGCTAATTTTATATTGCGAGCAAAACCTGAAGAGAGAGCAGAATTGATTGGTGAAAGAGTTCCTACAGACTTGGAGGAATTTGTGATTCAAGTAGTGGAAGCATCGCAGTGTGCTGATAGACTTATAGAGCGCATGCAAACTAATGGACAAATCATTTTTCAGGATTTTTATGAATTAATTCCAAATTTTCAGTTGGGTGGGTTAGTATGCCAAGAACTGCAAAAGCGCAGTGCCAACCCTATAATCCTAAACGGCTTGAGAATGGTAATAGAAGCACCGCAGTGTGCTGATAGACTTATAGAGCGCATGCAAACTAATGGACAAATCATTTTTCAGGATTTTTATGAATTAATTCCGAATTTTCAGTTGGGTGAGTTAGTACGCCAAGAACTGCAAAAGCGTAGTGCCAACCCTATGATCCTAAACAGCTTGAGAATGGTAATAGAAGCAGCGCAGTGTGCTGATAGACTTATAGAGCGCATGCAAACTAATGAACAAATCATTTTTCAGGATTTTGATGAATTAATTCCAAAATTTCAGTTGTATGGGTTAGTGTATCAAGCATTACAAAAGCGTAGTGCCAATCATGCAATTTTAGAATCAGCAGGGAAAGTAATTGATTCTGTTAATTCAATATTGCGGATGCAACCTAAAGACAGGAGAATGTCGCTCAGTAACGTTCCTCAAGAACAAGGCTTGAGAGCGTTAGTAGCAAAGTTAGTAGCAAAGCTAGGATAGTAAATTAGCATTTTCAGAGGGCAAATGTTTTTGTTTTGTTCTGGCTGAAAATGATGCTAACTACAGTGATCGCAGCAGTGTGGCAATGGAGTTTTCCGAAGCTCAAATGAGTGAAGCTTTTCAAGCTGCAAAAATCGATAAGAGATGGACAAATTTACTAATTCAACAGTTTAGATTTTGCATAGGAGAAAATATTCCAGCAGCTCAAATGTTTAATCTGATTGGTTGGTGGAACAAGTTGCCACCGGCGGAACGAGACAAAAATTCTCAAAAACTAGAAAGGTATAGAATGCAGTTGTTGGCTATTACTCAAAAATTTAAATTTGATACTATATTTAAAATTTAATAAGTTTATTTGTATAAAGGAGATAGATTATGAGCTGTAGCATGGACAATATTAAGATAAGTTTTGGATATGACGAAAATAAGTATTATCGTGTCGCGTATTTCCATTTTGGCCAAATTGTTACCAGCATATCTGATAAAATGCCGTATATAGATGATGAATTGGCAAGTGGTAGTTGCTACTTATCTATACCGCAACATGCCCGCGATATATTTGTGAAGCATAGAGCTAATAGAATCTCTTCGGAAGATAATCCTCTAATGATTGGGTTTTTAAAGCAATTATTCATTGGGGAAGATGACATATTTGAGAAAACTTTGACTTCCAGAAATGTTACCTCTTCCTACGTCAGCGTTGATGTCAGTCACGATCCAAACATTCAATCTTTGAGCAAAGATCCAGAATTTCAGGCCTTGAATAGCCAATTGGCCAGGCAAAATCAAGTGAGCGCATAGGGGAAGGTATATTTTTACAAATTTCATATAAACTATGAGGAAGCGAGGGTTGTTTCATATCCCCAAGGAATCTATTAGCTCGCCCAGAGAGATTGTCCGATGAGGAAGTAAGGGCATTATTCGGAGTTGAAAATTTTCGGATAACTGGCTCTCTCGAAATGAATTTTTAGGCAATAATCAGGCAATGAAGCTTTCACGCCGCCCTTTGCTTTATTTTTTCTCTCGAAATGAAAAATGAAGCAATATTGAAGCAATGGAACTTTTCTCACCGTCCATTTTTCGCTTCCCTTGATCCCTTGGGAATCCTGTATTTGAGCGGCTTGGGAGCTTGGCTGCCCGAGCAGGGCTCGAACCTGCGACCAAGTGATTAACAGTCACCTGCTCTACCACTGAGCTATCGGGCATCAAACAGGTGTTTTATACACAATAAATCGCGGAAATTGTCAATATTTAATCTGCTAAATTTTTATGCAAAGCACAAAGTATTTAGCGCAAATATAAAAGACTCTAGGTCGTTGGCTACAAAAGAAATAGGATAGAAAAAGATAAAATATAGCAGGGTAAACAAATCTAAAATTTAAAATTTTTATTGCATTTTTTGAAAAAAGATTATAATGGTTGCGCTGAATTAGGAGAGGATTATGATGAACAAGAAAATTTTGGCTACCGCCGTTTCACTTGCGTGTGCACTTGCAACGATTACCATTCCTTGCGAAGGCGCCAGTAGCTGCCTTAGATGGGATAAAAATTCACCCCTGGTGCAAGCGAGCGATGAACGGGAAAGCGCAACGGGATTGAAACTTTTTTTTGCTAATCCGGAATTCGTAAAAATTATGCCAGACCTGCACTTTTTAATAAAGAGAAGCTACCGATCAACGAAGCGCGATGCTAATCAGCAGTACGAAGCGGTCCATATGCTGCAGCATGACGAACGCGAAGTGATACCCGGAACAACCCACGTTTGGCATTGCATCAGGAACTTTCAGGGACAGCAGGGTACATTCGTCGCTCCAAATATGGGCTGGAGAGTGATCAAATCATTTCTTTCAATGCTCAGCGGGGGAAGCTTAGTTCCGGAAGTTGATTACCCCGGGTTTGTGGCCTATAGGGTGGATCCCGGCCAGGACGATGATCCAATTTGGATTGCGGTCGTTTTACGCGGCTCCCAGGGTGAAGATTTTCAACCGCTCAGCGGCATGCTCGGTTCGAGTTGGGTGACAAATTTCAGCGCCAGCGCGGCCAAATTACCGGAGGATAAATTCCCTTTTAAAGGATATGTGCACTCCGGGTACTTAAACAAAATACTTGCCTGCGAAATATCGATGAAAGCTTCAATCAACGAAGCGCTGGAAAGCATAGGGCGGGATAAATTTCTCAAAGTGCGATTCATTATCACCGGGCATTCCCAGGGCGGTGGGTTAGGTAAAATAGCTTTGCCGATGGTAGCCAAGAGCTTTTCCTACATATACGTCTACAATCAAGATGGGCAGCACACCGGCAATCAAGGTGAACAGGGCACTGAATTCAAAAATAGCGAAACTTCATATTTTTGGGGGTATTTTGTATCAGCTCCCTGCATATCCTGGGGAAAAGCAACTACCGATGCCTTTACTAAGTATATCGGCCGATATAATATGATTCGCCACAGCGCACACGGAGACGTCGTCCCCATGATGTGCTTATCGAACTACTATCCCTTGGGAGTGCTAGCCTTAGACACATTCTACGACGTATTTTGCCGAAGCATAAGGTCGGAGATAGCTCACTGCAGTATCAGCGCATTATTCAGTGAGCTGCAGAACTTGTTCGATCCGGATAAATTCGACATAGACGAGGAAAATAATGTTTGGACGGTGAGGGGCGATAGTAGGATCAAGGTATACTGGACTGAAATGGCAAAGGTCGCCAAAATTAGCGGCTCCAGGAAAATCTTCCGCCATTCTCCGGAGACCGTTTTCAAAGAACTTCTAGTTCTCGGTTTTTCGGCGCTAAACCCCCGAGGGAGAGAAAGATTTCCCAATCTCAGTACCGAGTTCATAGAGGGGCTGATGAAAGAATGGTACAGCATGCACACCATAAAAGGATTGGTTAAGCATTTTGCCCTTTTCGAGGACGTGAAATTGGACGAAAAACGAAAGGAAAAAGTTTACATGCTCGCCAATCAGATGGAAGAATGGCTGGGCAATGGGGAAGTTTTTGGGCTTTCCAAGGCAACCTCCTATGCCAATCGCCTAAACGCTATTGGCGTAGCTGCCAATTCCATAAGGGGGCTCGATTCGGCAAATTTCAAAAAATACGCCAATG
Organism: Puniceicoccales bacterium; assembly: GCA_031266345.1. GTDB lineage: Bacteria > Verrucomicrobiota > Verrucomicrobiia > Opitutales > JAIRKQ01 > JAIDVZ01. The sequence continues at coordinate 19,641 of JAISBD010000025.1, forward strand.
TTATCGAAGGCGACACAGTTGTCTCCAGTGATACCCTTTCGCCGATCGCCGGCATATCGGCAATAGCCATAGCTCACTTCGGCTCACATTCGAACTTTTATGGGGCAAATCTGTTCGATAGGTGCCTCCCGAGCAAGGACATAAATTTGTCTCTGCGCAACGGGGCGGAATTGCTGAGAACAAAGAAGGAAAATGAAAGGTGTGCATTCATCTACGAAGAAGGCTTGCCCAAAGCGCTGATGGAGATATGCCAAGGTTTGGACAGTTTTGCCGAAGATGACTAGGTGCGAGATTGAATGGTGTGGCAGTGTGAAAAATCACCTAGAAGATGGGGCAAACGTTGCACAGTTGTCCCAAAGCGGGGAGGGTAGCGCAGAAGTGCCAAGCAGTAAAATAGGGGGGCTGCTACGCGTAGTCTACGGAGTGCAAAAATAGGCCGTGGGGAGGGGCAGTATCGATGTTGATTTGGCGAATGCCCGTTGATAGCATGGTGAGCATGGTCTCGCCGGTGACCTTTCCCAAGCCAAAGGCGACGAAGCTACCGATGAGCATGCGCACCATCCTGTATAGAAAGCCATCGGCGATTACCGTGAAAACAATGCTCCGTCCGGATCTTTTGAAGTTCATCTCCCCTATCGCTCGGATTGGGTCTTGCGCGGGATTATCTCCGCGACTTGCACAAAATGCGGAGAAGTTATGGCGACCGTGGAAGTATTTTGCCAAATCCTGCATGGCTGCGAAGTTGAGTCGCCTGTTTCCAAGGCACCAGTTGTAGCGGTGGGTAAAAGCCCCGGGAAAGCCCTCGAGCAAGTAATATTTGTAGCATTTTTTCTTGGCGGAAAATCGCGCATGAAAATCTTGGGCCACTTCCCCGACTCCGCTAACCCTGATCGCACTGGGGAAACCACAGCGAAATGCTCGCAGGAGTTTATCGGGACCGTGGGGCCATTCGCCATCGAAGTGGAATACTTGTCCGCGGGCATGCACACCGGCATCGGTGCGCCCGCTACCGTGAATGCAAACTTTTCGGCCAAACATCCAATGCAGGCGGGTTTCGATGTGGTCCTGTATGCTGTTCCCGCCCGGCTGACTCTGCCACCCACTGAACCCAGTGCCATCGTATTCGCATGTGCACTTCCAACGCATGGCAATTTAGGCCTTGATTCTGTATTTCTGCGAAGTCTTGTCCCAGTTCAGCATGAAGAAAAATGCACCGGCAGCGGCACACAGTAGGAAGAATAGGAACGCCGCGTTCCAACCCCACTTGTCGGCAATCGCCCCAACCCCATAGCCGGATACGGCGCCGCCCAGATAGCCGAATAACCCTGTCAAGCCGGCACCCGTTGCAGCGGCCCGACGGGAGCCAAATTCAGCACCGGAAAGACCAACTAGGGTTTGGGGCCCGTATATGAAAAATCCCATCAAAAATAGGAAACACGTGTTTAGCCAAACGGAATGGGAGGGAAATTTCCAGAAGAAAAAGAGGAAAAAAATTAGGCAGGCCATAAAATAGAATGCCGTGCAATTTCGCCGCCCGTGGAGGAGCTTATCGGAGGTCCATCCGGCAATAAGCCCGCCGATGGATCCCATGAACTCGAATGCAACGTTCTGCCACGCCGCACCAACCACGCCCGTTCCACACGCCTCCCGCAAAAATGTCGGTGCCCAGTTGAAAAAACCCATCCTAATTATGTACACAAAAAAATTCGCCATGCAAACGTACCACAGGGCCTTGTTCGGCAAAATATGCTCGAAAATTACTTCCTTAAACGTAATCTCTTCGGCATCGGAGTGGCGCGCATCCTCGACAATTAAACTTTCCTTCTCCTCAATGGAGGGCAGGCCAAGGGATTGGGGACTGTCCCGCAGGCGTTCAAATAAAAGCAGCGACAGTGCCAGCGCGATGGCCGCCGGTACTATGAAAACGGAGCGCCAACCAAAGAGAATGGATAGGTGCGCACCTGCAATTAGTATGATTATGCTGCCGAGTTGGTGGGATGCGCTGACTAACCCCCACTTCGTTCCCAGCTCATCCGGTGAGTACCACTGTGTCATCAGCCGCGACACCGGTGGCCACCCCGCTGATTGGAATGCTCCGTTGAGGGCATAGAAGATGACGAGTACGGTCAAAGAGTTGGAAAAGCCGATAAATAAGCTGCAGAGTGCCGAGCCAATGAGCCCCACCGTCATAAAACAACGGGCATTTGTGCGGTCACAAATCATGCCGCTGATAAACTTCCCCACGCCATATATTATGGCAAAAGCTGTAAATACCCATCCTATTTCCGACCGCGTATAGCCGAGCTCATCCAGCATTTTTGGCGTTGCAATTTGGAAGTTTTGCCGCACTAAATAGAATGTGGCATAGCCGATGATGAGCGTGTACAAAATTCGCCTCCGCCAATACTTATATTGCTCGCTGACATCATCGCTGCGTAATTTTCTAGAAGAAAAATGTAACATCACGTTGTACGGTGATTTTTTTTCGCCCAAATGGCAATATTTTTTATGGGAAAAACGCATGTGGGCGCAAAGGGATGTAGCCGATCGGTGCCAGTGCGGTGAAATGTAAAAATTACCGCAAATTTCCTTGACTTGGGTGCGAAAAAAACATCCCCCCAGTGGCGGCATTTTTATAAAATTTTTTTTCACATCGCGGATTGGTTGACTTTTGTTTAAAAATTTGTAGGCTGCTAAGGAGAGGATGAAGTTGAACGTGTATTGCATAATCATGGGCGGAGGACGCGGGGATAGGCTATACCCTTTAACCAAAACGCGTTGCAAACCGGCCGTGCCTCTAGCCGGAAAGTATAGATTGGTTGACATTCCCATAAGTAATTGCCTCAATTCATCCTTCAACAAAATTTATATTCTCACGCAGTTTCAAACGCGTTCCCTCCATAGGCACATCGAACATACCTACCGCTTCGATAACTTTAGTAACGGCATTATAGATATCTTTCCCGCTGAGCAGACCAGTTCCGTTGGTGAACATTGGTACATTGGGAATGCCGATGCCGTGCGCAAAAATCTGCAGTACATCTCCATGCGCGATGAGGACATTGTTCTGATTTTGTCAGGTGACCAGCTGTACCGCATGGATTTATCTGATCTGGTGCAGCATCACATAAATTTAAAGGCGGATGCCACTATCTCGGCTAAGCCCATAGCGGAATATAAGATTTCCTCCTTTGGGGTGCTATCCATGGGCGAGGATTTCACCATTAAAAAATTTGTGGAAAAACCTCAAGATAGGGGGCAAGCGGAGGGCTTGGAGGTGCCACCTTCCCTGCGGAAGTTTTTGAAAAATAAAGACTTCGCGAACACCTATCTAGCCTCTATGGGAATATACGTTTTTACGGCAAAGGTATTAAAAAATGTTCTAACTTCGGACAACGGCAGCGATTTCGGCAAAAATATAATACCGAACATGCTTGGAAAATATAGGATGTGCGGCTACATGTTCGATGGTTTCTGGGAGGATATCGGCACAGTCCGCTCGTTTTTCGATACCAACCTCATGCTGACCGACGTTATCCCGGAATTCGACTTCTTCGACGATAAAAATCCAATTTACACTTGCGCCCGCTACCTACCCGCCTGTAAGGTAAACAGTAGTAAGATAGAAAATACCCTACTTTCCGATGGCTGCATAATAACCGAAGCTACCTTGAATAGGTGCGTAATTGGCCTGCGAGCTGTGATAAAAAAAGGGGCTTACTTGGAAAACGTGCTGATGTTCGGCGCGGATTATTTTGATTCCCACGATACTACCCAAAAAGAAGTGGAATTGGGGGTGGGAGAAAACAGCGTAATTAGGAAGGCGATTTTGGATAAAAACGTGCGAATTGGAAGGAATGTGTACCTCTCTCCCGATGGAAAACCAGATGGTTACGAACGCGATGGCATCCATGTTAGGGACGGCATTTTGTGTGTGACGAGCGAAACGGTGATAAAAGATAATACAATCTTCTAGAAAAAAACAAGTTGACTTGTAAAATTTGCTACCTATGAAGACGTGACAGTGAAAAAGTTTTATCTATTCCTTAGCTTATGTATAATTTGTTCACAGGTATGTCTTTTAGCCGAGAATTTCGGCAAACGCGACAGTGTGAGAGCAAAAATTTCCCATATGTTTACCCATGAGGAACCAGGAGATGCGATGAAAATCAAGGATGAAGAGCGTGCGAGGGAGGTATTCGATGATGTGTGGGAGACGTTGTCGAAAAAGGGCAAGTTTAAGCGTAGAAAATTTCCGATGATGATGGTTTGGCTTAACGGTGCACCCGGGTCGGGCAAGGGGACGAATTGCGCCAGTGTGATGCGGGTATTGGAGATTTCGAGCAAGCCCATAGAGGTGAGCTTCCTATTAAATAATCCGGAGGACCAAGTAATTAAGGCGGCGGGTGGTTTAATTGATGACAGGCGCGTTGTTTTTCTTGTATTCAAGGAATTATTGCGCCGCGAATACGCGAAGGGGGTAGTGATCGACGGGTTTCCTCGCACACCTGTGCAAGCCATATGTTTGAAGCTTTTGATGGAAAGAATCCGTGCCAATGACCACAATAGATCTCCTTTTTTTAAGATTATAAATTTTACCGTTTCACGGGAAACCAGTGTGGCGCGGCAGCTTAAGCGCGGCCGTGATGCGATGGAATACAACAAACTCACCGAAACTGTGGCCATAGATGGCATAGGCCCAGAGGCGAAGATACCTGTTCGCGAAACGGATTTGTTTGAGAGCAAAGCTGCACTGCGCTATCAAACCTACGAAGAGAATATGAAGAATTGCGTTGCCATATTGAGGGATATGCCCGAGTACTATGAAATTAACACGGAAGGCGATATGGAGGCTGTGCGCAATAAAGTATATCGGCTGCTATCCCTCTAAAAGTTTTGCCTTGACAAGGGGGAAGTTTTTTAAATTTAATCTATGTTCAGATGAAACCATCCTATCATCCATCAAAGATAAAGAGAATTCGCAAATGTGGGTTTCGTGCCCGCATGGCCACACGGGGAGGAAGGGCTGTACTATCCGCACGCAGGGCCAAGGGGCGGCATAAGATTTGTGAACATGCATTTGTGAAGTAATGTGGGGGAACGTTTTTTTCGAGAGCAGCGCATCCGCTTGGGTGATGATTTCGCGAAATTTCACTCTCCCGAGGCCTTTGAGTTTCGTTCTACTTTCTTCGTTCTGAAAATATTGAATACCGGTCGCAGCGTGAGCAGATTAGGTGTTATAGCCTCAAAAAAAGTTGGCAATGCCGTTGTTCGCAGCGGAGTGCGGCGGGTTATGCGTGAAATTTTTCGAAAAAAGTTGCAAAAATACAGTAAAAGCTATGATTATTTAATAATAGCTAGGCGTGGGGCTAGACATGCGTCCTATGGAAACATTGAATTCGAGTTACTAAATGCGGCGGCAACAATTTATAAGCAAATGGCCAGGGGGTGCAAAAATCCCCAAAATGGTGTTGAAGGGGCTTGACAGGGGTGCACGGCTCGCCGCGCTATCCCTAATAAAAGCATATAGCCTTGCCCTCTCTCCGCTAAAGGTTTGCCTATTCGGGTCCCTATGCCGGTGTCGCTTCGAGCCAACGTGCTCCCAATATGCCGCGCAAATGTACGGGGCGCACAATTTTTTCAAAGCCACCATCCTGACAGCGCGGAGGCTGCTCAGGTGCCAACCATTTTACAGAGACAAAGATGAGCAATAACTTTCCGAAATTATTTTTTTCCAATACGCGGGTGGATAAAAACTTGAAATATTTACTCGGCTGCAACATTGAGGATGACATAGCCGTGCTGAAACAGGCGAATAGGCTGAGCATCCTGGCATCTGCTTTGGAAATTAACCGCCTGAAAAATGAGTCAAAGGCGGATGAAGTCGTGGCAATGGAGAGCCTGAAAGGCGATAGGAAGCTTCGCCGAAGCGAGCTAGTCGCAGCATTCATTGGCCATGTGACAAAGAAAAAAACGATAATAGTTCATGAAAATTTCCCATTTGGGCTGGCCTCGAATTTGCAAGTGCTGGGATTTGGGATCAAAGTTGAGCACGACACTATCCTAGCTGAATGCCTGATAAAATCTGCGCACGAGCTAAGTTGCATAAAAAAAGTACTCGCCGTGGTAGGGGGATGCTTTGAGCGCGTCAGAGAGACTTTGCGCCGCTCAAAGATAGGCGAAAATGGCATTCTGAAGTTCCAGGGCGTGGAGTTGACTTCCGAATTTATCCGTGCAGACATTGAAAATTTTTGCTACGCCAATGGATGCTTAGCCGAAAACACTATCCTGGCCTGCGGGCGCCAATCCGCAAGTCCCCATTGCCAAGGGTGGGGTCCCATTTGCGCCAATCAATTCATAGTAATGGACTTATTTCCCTTTGATAGGGCATCGGGATACTACGCCGACATAACCCGCACATTTCTGCGCGGTACGCCGACCGATGCACAAGCGGACATGTATGAAGCGGTTAAAGTTGCCCAGGAAGCGGCTCATAAGCAGCTAAAGGCGGGTATTCACTGCGAAAAATTGATGGGTGACACTTTAAAGTTCTTCACTTCGAAAAATTATGGGACAGACGAAACGGCGCCGGTTCCTTACGGCATGTTTCACTCCCTCGGCCACGGGTTTGGACTGAGCGTACACGAGGAACCGTACATTTCAAATTGCGCCACTACCCTGAGAGCTGGCAACGTTGTCACCCTCGAGCCTGGCTTATACTATCCGGAAATCGGTGGTGTGCGCATAGAAGACGACTTCGCTGTCACCGATAGGGGTTCCATAAAATTATCCGCCCCCATTCCCCAGGACTGGGTGATAAATTAAGTGCAGCCGGTGCTTTTGACAAAGGTGCAAAATTGCTATTTCCCCGCAAGCATTATTCTTTCTAAAAAATGGAGATGATAATCTGAAACCACAAAAATGTGGCAAATTTTTCCCTCCATGATTGCTACATAAGCAGCGTGGGCACACTTTCCCCCGCATTCGGCAGGTTGAGTGCTCCCTTTCTTCCCCTGGGATCCCATGCCCCTATTATCTTATTATTGAACTTCTTAGGTAACGCAATGCGATCATGTCGATTGAATTTGCCTGGAATTGGAGCTTAAAATCCCTTTATGGCGAATAGGTCCGCCATGGTGGTGTTGCCGTGCACGCGAATGATCGCTTCGCCGAGTAATTCATTGACATTTAGGTGGGTGACATTTTTCTTGCCTCTCAATTTGTAGGACAGCCCGGTGGAATTTGTGGTGATGAGCTCGTCGATGTTGCCTTCGCATAGGCGCTCGTAACCCTGTGCGGTCAGCAGGCAGTGGGACACGGCGGCACGCACATTGCGCGCACCTTTGCTTTTCAGCAGTTTTGCCGCCTCATTCAATGTGTTCAATGTCACCGCCATGTCGTCGGTTAAAAGAACATTTTTCCCGGAAACCTCCCCTATGATGTTTAAAACTTGCACACTGTCACCATTTATCCGCCGCTTGGCAACGATACTCAAGCCGCAACCGAGCGCATCGGCATAGGCGGCCGCCATCTTCATCCCCCCCAAATCCGGGGAGCAAACAATCAAATTATCGGAACGGGTCTTGCTTAGATAGGCAATGAACAACTTCGCCGCGAATAGGTGATCCACGGGAATGTCAAAAAATCCAACGATCTGCTGCGCATGCAAATCCATGGTTAAGATCCTATTCGCACCGGCGGCCACAAGCAGGTTCGCTATCAACTTCGCCGTCACGGGTACCCGCGGCCTATCTTTCCTATCTTGCCGAGCATAGCCAAAAAATGGCAGCACGACCGTTATTCTGCCGGCGGAAGCGCGCCGCGCCGCATCAATCATTATCAGCAGCTCCATATAATTATGGTTTGTCGGATAGTCGCAGGACTGGATTATGAAAACATCGCCACCGCGGATGCTTTCCCTTATCGTCACCGTGGTCTCCCCATCCGGGAAACTATCGACAATAGCCCTGCACAATTCGACGCCGATGTAGCCGCATATTTGTTCGGCAAGTGGCCGATTCGAATTTCCGGAAAAAATTTTTATGTCGCTGCACTGTACCATCTGCACCCTCTAAATTTTAATAAAATATCTTCCATGAATTTAAACAATCATATTGTGCGATATTTTCTTGTAAATCCCTAACAGAATCCTACCCTAGTACCCTGTAGCTTAATTTGGAACTATGAGTAGCGAACATCTACTAAAAATTTTGTCCGGAAATCACCAGGGCGCAGAAGTTGTTTTTGGTGATGAGAAGGTTGTGATAGGCAGCGGTGAGGATAGTGACATCATCCTTTCCGATTCGATGATTGAAGCACACCATGCCGAAATAACATTTTCACCGACGGGCGTTACTATCAAGCCGCTTGATGGAAAGACCTTTGTCGATGGAAAGCTTGTTAAAGAAGAATCCCAAACGGTGGAGGCCTTCCAGTTTATCACCATCGGGAGCACCCATATCGTATTTGGTCCGTCCGGCGAGCCATGGCCAAGCATATCGGCGATGGATGCACCGACACTTGAGCGCTCCGATGAAATCGTCGCAGAGATGAACCAAGCAGAAGCCGCATCGGCGGAAAATATCGACGATGCCATAAAAACGAAGCCGTCTGACCTGAAAAAAATAAAAGCCAAGCGAACGTGGATAATAGGGATCAGCAGTGCGTTCGTATTTGCCTTTGCGCTCTCGCTCCTAGTTTTCCTGTCCATGTTCTCCGAGGAAAAAAAAATTCCCGAAAAACCTGAGCCAATGAAGCTGATTACAAATAAACTCCGCGAGATGGGGCTAAATGACACAATCAGCGTTGATACGGACGGTGGCACGTTCACCGTCATCGGCTACACCGATACCAATGCGGAGCTAACGGTCCTGCGCTCGGAACTGCCGAAGATTACGCCCAAAATGAAGATGAAATTGTACAGCGAGGAGCGCCTGGTCGCCGATATGTACGACTTGATGAGCAACATACCCTCAAATCCTAAGGTCGAGTGCATCAAGCCGGGGATCTTCCTAATAAGCGGCTATGTCTACGATAAGGACGCCTGGGACAAGGTACGCCGCCGCATAATGAGCGACATCCCAGGCATATTGGACATACAAGACGAAGTCGTACTCCCCTCAAAGGCAATCAACCTGGCACGCCCCATCCTAGCCCGCTATAAGCTTATCGGCAAAGTTGTCCTCCTCCCGCAACCGGAAGGCATAGTCGTTGGCGGCCTAGTTGCTTCGGATGAGGAAGAAAACTGGAAGCTTGCAAAGGTCCAGCTGGAACGCACATTCGGCTCCGATATTTCGCTGACAAATTTAGTCAAAGTAGACGATCCCGAAGTTATTAAGCGGCAATACTTTGGCAGCGAAGTGGACAGCATTTCCATAAGCGATAGCGGGCTAAATTGGATTGGATTCAAGAATGGCACCAAGTACATGGTAGGTTCGACGCTCGCCAATGGATATGTCATCAAGGAGATAACCCCGGAGGCAATAACTTTAACTAGGAATAACCAAACAGTAATCCTGAAAATAGGGGAGATTCAATGATGAATGTAAAAAAAGAACGCGTTATAATGGTTGACATGGAGCAGAATTTGATAGACGACAAGTCTGGTCAATACCGCCGAGGATTATTGGACAAACTGCGCGGCTACGAGGGCGACATGAGTCGTCTCATTGGTGCCGGTGTCTCGTCGGATAAGTTTGCAGTGTACGAAAAGGTGAGAAAAGCAATCAAGCAAGCCTGCTATGTCATCGAAAAATTTAGGTGATCAATCCCGCCGCTGCCTATTCCGGTGTGGGTGGCTCCGGTGCCGCCGGTTTTAGAGTCGGTGGTTCCGCTGCTGCTGGCCTCGGTTCATGTAATTTATTAACTTCAGTACTGTACACTGCAAAAAGTTTAATGTTATCCGCTGGTTGAGGGGTGGGCAGTGGGGTTCCATTGGAAGTCACAGTTTGGAAAGAATATGTCGGTTTCCGGGGTGAAGGATTGGTAGTTTTTTTTATGGCTAAGTATCCGGGAGTTCTACGTTCAAGGTCTTCGTGCCCAGGAGCTCCGTAGAGATCCCAATTCCTATCGCCTATTATGTAGGGTTTACCATCCTCCAGCGCACCGAGATCCAGCTTTAGCAATGCCTCAATGTCTATATTCTCAGCGTGACTTTCATCCCTAGCTCCATTTCCGGATGTCGTAGCTACGCGCATGTAACGCAGTCCATGCTCTTTTTGCTGCCTCGCCTGCATTTTTAAGGCTTCTATCCCGCTTTCAAAATCTCTATTATTGATTTCGATAGATGAGGAATATGAATGGGGGTCCCTACTAATTCCTTGGAACATGTACATCGTGCCATACTCACCCGATGTATGCTGGGAGGTCAAGTTGGCATTCCCAAATTCGGAAGCTTGAAAGAAATTGGCAAAGAAAACGTCATTGAGATTTCCCACTGGAACATTAACATACTGCTGCTCCCTTAGGGCCGGGTCCTTCCTTGCCGCTTCAGATCCCTGGCTTAGATTAACGCTGATAAAACTCCCCGAAGTATTTATTGATTGCTGGTGAATGAGGTACTCACTGGGCAAATTAAATGTGTCGCTAGTCAACATCTGCTTATACATCTTTGCCAGCTGATCCGGATGATTGCGTATTTCAGCATTGAGTATGGAATCAATTGTGCACGTGGGCAGGCTCATTTGCCTATGCGGTAAAAAAAGAGAAGTTAATATCATATAACCTCCGCCTTGCTGATCTTGATTCAGGTCTTGTTGACCTTGATTCATGGTATTTTTTAAATGATTTCCATTTGCTGTAAAATCACTGGATTGAAGCCGATTTGCTTCATTCAGGGTATTTAATAAGCTGCCTTCCCTTTCTGCGTGTTCCACAAGATTATCCACTACGCAGAGCATCTGGGCCTTCATAAACTCTATGTTAGGAATAGATTGTAGGAAACTCGCTGTCCTCAGAAAAGTTGTGCATTTTAAGCCAGCTTGCAACAATTTAGCCTTTTCGAGGTCTATTTCCCCTTTTTCATTGAAACAGCTGCGTGCTAAGGCACTGGCGAACCATCTTTGCTTATCTTCTAGCTTAGTAGCGGAACATGTGCCTGAAACGGCGTCAGTGAAAGGTTTTAATATTGCATCGGCATTTTGCAAATATTGCCCATGAAGCGCTCCATCTTTTGGGCTCAAGGCGCCAAACAGAGCTAGGAAAGCTTGCTGGCCAGCTACCCCTTTGCCGATGAGCTTACCTATGGCTTCCGGAGAAGCGTTTTGCAGCAGCGTTCTCCTATCTAAGTCCGACAATCCTTTTATATCTTGAAAGGTTAGGTTGTCGATATGCTCATTTATTTCACCTAGAAATTTACTTTTTAAGTCAGGCCAGCTGTCAACATGCCTTAAATATTTTGCAGCTAAAAGAGTGTCCTGCGGATTTTCGGCTGAAAATGAAAAATTAAAAATTTGCTGACCAATCGTCCCTTTTCTAATGAGCCTATTTATGGCCTCCGGAGAAGCGTTTTGCAGCAACGCTTTTTTATCTAAATCCGAGGATTTTTCCACATCTGGCAATGTCAACTTTCCAATATACTCATTTATTTTGCTTAAAAGACTAGCTTTTAAATGTTGTAAATTGGGCCAATTTTCGATGCATTTTAGGCATTTTGCAGTTAAAAAAACATCTTTCGGCGTTACGGCTGAGAATAAAATTTGAAAAGTTAGCGCATCATCTGGATCTTTGCTGATGAGCCTATTTATGGCCTCCGGAGAAGCGTTTTGCAGCAACGCTTTTTTATCTAAATCCGACAAACTTCCCACATTTTCCCATGTCAACTTTCCCATGCTCTCATCTGCTTTATTTCTTATAAGTTGTTGACCTTCTGATATTACCAATGTTCCCCTTGAGTTGAGAGCGCTTCCCATTGCACAGCCGGACCCTAGGAGGTCGATAATTTCAGGCACGCCGCTAGCAATACTCCTCTCGCCAACCGCAGGGGGCGAACTTTCCGTTCCCTGCAAATCATGGACTCCAGCCCCGCCAATCAACAATTGTTGGTTATCCCCCATGCTCTCACCTTACCTTTTATATCCGGAGGGGTATCGTACCAATCGAAACTATCCCGTCAAGGATTTATTGTCTTTATTTTTACCACTGGGGTGGATTTTATAAGCTAGGCGAGGTAGGAAGTGGATAGAGGGCGATGCAAATGGGAGGGAAGAGGTGCGGGCACACCTGCCATGGGTCCCCATTGGGTCTTCTGCAAAAGTAAAAAAAATAAACGAAGGCGTGGAAAAAGAGAGAAATTTTGCCCATGAAAGGACTTAACTTAGCGAAACTTAGCCCATGCTTCCCCCTGAAAAAATGTGTTAGGCTTAGTTTTTTTATATTTTCCCCCACTTCTCCAGCTTATTCAAAGCAAAGCTTGGGCATGGATGCGGGCATGGGCGATGGTTTCGAGGGCACCACGCAGGGTGCATTCGCGCTCACCGGGATAGGTGGAGAGCACTTCGCAAATTATTCTGCCTATGTCCACGTAGGCTATCTTCCTTGCCAGGAATGCTTCCACCGCGACTTCGTTGGCACCGAGCAGTGCGGCGGCTAGATTTCCACCTTCCCGCAAACATGTCTCCCCCAGGCCCAGGCAGGGGAATAATTCGCGGTTTGGCTCAGCAAAAGTTAGCTTGCCAATCTCGCACAAATCAAGGCCCCGCGAACCACCCTCTTCGCGGGATGGGTAAAATAGGCAGTGTGCTATGGGGTGCTCCATGCTGCGTGGGGCTAGTTGGCCCAGCAGTGAACCATCGCAAAATTCGACGAAGGAATGGGCGATGCTTTCCGGGTGCACAACGGTGGAGATCTGCTCGGGAGCGAGTCCAAATAGCCATTTGGCTTCAATCATTTCAAATCCCTTATTCATCATCGTCGCGGAATCGACCGTTATTTTCGGCCCCATCACCCAATTTGGGTGCCTGAGCGCATCTTCGACGGTAACCACTAATAATTGCTCCCGGCTGTGATCTCTGAATGGGCCACCGGAAGCGGTCAATATGACCCTTTTTATAAATTTATTGCTGCCCGCCAGGCACTGAAAAATTGCATTGTGTTCGCTGTCAATGGGTAAAATTTGCACGCCAAATTGCTTGGCTGCCGCCATGGCGAATTCCCCGGCAGCAACCAATACTTCCTTACTGGCAAGGAGGATGGTCTTGCGCGCACCTATGGCCACCATGGTCGGCAGAATACCCTCGGTGCCGGAAATCGCCATAAGTATGGCATCGGCTTGCCCATCGGCGGCAAGCTCGCAATTCCCTTCGACGCCAAGGAAAAATACCGTGCCCGCCGGAAAAAATTTCTCCCCCTGCTCCGCAGCAAATTTTCGCCGATCGGCAATGGCAACCTTTTTTACGCCAAATTCGCGGGCGATGCCGGCAAGCTTCGCAAAATTGGAACGCGCCGAAATCCCAACGATCTCGAATTTGTCGCGGTTTCGCCTAATAACCTTGAGGGCGCTGTCCCCGATTGAACCGGTTGCACCGAATATGGTGATGCGATGAATCATGGCCGATTACAGGCTGGCTAAAATTTACCTCTTGCAAAGATTTTTTTTATCAGGAATGTGGAGGCAGGATATGACGGCTGCCAAGGATAAATTTGTCGGATATGGGAGCCTCGGAAGGTACGCCGGCTTGCTGCGAAAAACGAAGATTCACCTATTGCTGGCCATAGTTAGCGGCGTCCTGTACGGGGTCACAAGCGGATTTGGCATTCCCATCACGCTTAAGCTAGCCTCCAGGACCCTCTTCGCCCAGGGCCAGGTATCCACGCTCCTCCTCTTCACGTTTGCAAGTTTACCGCTTATGGTCATGGCACTGCGCGCTGGTTTTGAAATCTTGAACGGGTACTGCGTCAACTATTGCGGCCAAACAATTCTCCAGGAAATCAGGGTGATGGTGTTCGATAAAATTCAGCGGCTTCCGCTCGAATTTTTTAAGAGGACTGAGCCGGGGGAGCTGATAACGCGGTCGCTGAACGATACTTCAATCCTGCAGAGCACAATAATTGCAGTTTCCCAGGAAATAGTCAAACAGCCCATGTCCCTAGTGGGGGCCATCTGCGCCCTAACATATCTATGCTGGCGGCAATCGGACGTTGCCGTCCTACTGGTATTTATATGCGCCATACCGTTGATAGCCGTCCCAGTCAAACTAATCGGCGAAAGGATGCGGGAAAAAACACTCACACTGCAAAGGGACACGGAGATGGTCATGACCCACCTCGCCCATAATTTATCGGCGATCCAGGAGGTGCGTGCATTCGCCATGGAGGACAGCGAAGTGCTCAAGTATCGTTCGACGTGCGAGCGTGTGATGCGTTCCGTCATGGAGACGGTGAAATACTCCGTGATACTATCGCCGATTATAGAAGTAATCGCCGCTGCTGGCGTGGGGGTGGCGATGGTGTATACCTACTCGCGGGGCATAGGGGTGGACGTCTTCATCGCCCTCACCGGTGCACTCTACTTTAGCTATGACCCAATTAAAAAATTAGCCAGGTTAAATAATCAAGTAAAAGCCGGTGCGGCTAGTTTCGAGCGCCTCGAAGATTTGCTGAGCCGTCCGGAGAAAATAGGGGATCCGAGAAATCCCGTCCAAGTCGGAACTGTTTCCAATGTTTCATTCCAGGGCGTGCACTTTGGCTACGATGGAGAGGTGGAGGTGCTTCGCGACTTGAACATGGATATGGTGCGTGGCAATACCTACGCCCTAGTTGGCAGCAGTGGAGCTGGCAAAACTACCATCATAAACCTGATCCTGCGATTCTATGACGTGGGCAGCGGGCGGGTGACCATCGGCGGCATCGACGTGCGCGACATGCGCCTCCATGACCTTCGCCGCAATATTTCCATGGTTCCGCAGGCTCCCGCACTAATAAGTGGCACGATATTTGAAAACATACTGTGGGGAGCCCCCCGAGCTACCCATTCCGATGTCATTGAGGCGGCAAAAAAAGCCCATGCCCACGATTTTATAACCGAGCTCGATGGGGGCTACGAAACAAATGTGGGCGAGGGGGGCATGCGACTGTCCGGCGGACAAAAACAAAGAATTGCCCTGGCTCGAGCATTCCTGCGAAATGCTCCCATATTGATCCTGGATGAGGCCACATCGGCACTAGATGCGAACAGTGAACACGCCATCCGTGGAGCCATGGAAACCCTTGTCGCCGATAAAACCGCCATCATCGTCTCCCACCGGTTCACGATGATGTCCATGGTGGACAAAGTTTTTGTCATCGATGGGGGCAGGGTGGTGGAAGAGGGCTCTCCGAGGGAATTGGAGCGGCGGAAGGACTCCCTCTATTTCAGCCTCTATCAAAAGCAGCGCGGTGAAGTTACGTAGAAATTTTCCAGCGGCGAACGGGCTTTCGGAGGCTCGTTGAAAAAGATTCTTGTAAAATTTTACCGCAGATAATAATGGTAAATATGGCTATGTGGAGTGAACTTTCTCTCGGCGAACGCTCGCGCAAAACATTCACATATGACAACGTGCGCTGCTTCTTCACGGGTATTATCGAGGGCGGATTCAAAACATTTGTCCTACTCATTGCCATACGGGTGTTCCAGGCGCCGAATATGTGCAAAGCCATGCTATCCGCCATCGGGTTTGCCGGCCTCCTATTCGCCCCCATAACGGTGAATCTCGCTTCCAAGATGGTGGACACCCCTGCGACAAAGGTTTGTGCGTTTTACTTTCTCTCAGTCGCGGTTCTGCTATTGCTGAGTGGATTCAGCCGCTCATTTTTGATGTATTTTGTCCTGATCGCCCTAGCTAGGATACTATTTAAGCAGTACATCCCGCTCATGGTGGATGTTTACGGGAACAATTACAGCAGGGAAGAACGCGGCTATAAATTAGCCTACGCACTGATGATTCTGCCCGTAGCGACGGCGATTTTCTCCCCAATTGGGGGAATTATCCTCGACGCCGACCTGGCCAATTATCGCCTAATTTTATTTATTATCGCGATTTTTTCGGTTGGCGCGGCCTACGCCTTCCATAAAATCCCTTCCCGCCCCCTCCCACCTCAAAAAAACAGTTCCCTGCTGTCAAATTTCAAAATAATTTTACAAGATAAGCTATTTTTCACGGTACTACTTCTGATGATGCTGACCGGTGTCGCCAATCAAATGACATTTCCCCTGCGGGCGGAATATTTAGCCAACGAGAAATACGGGCTCAACATCTCGAACTTTGCCATAACACTGATTATAACGGCGATTCCCTATTTTTTTCGCATGGCGAGCTCGATTATTTGGGGCAAGCTTTTCGACAGATTATCCCTCATTCAGATGCGCGTTATTGTGGATTTATTTTTGTTGCTCGAATTTATTTTTTTCTTTAATTCAACGAACATTATTATGTTGTCCTTGTCTGCAGTTTTCATGGGGCTAGGCTATGGTGGCGGCGAAGTGATGTGGTGTTTATGGGTCACAAAAATTGTGGAGAGGGACAAGCTTAGCCAGTACATGAGTGCGAGTACGGCGTTCGTTGGGATGCGCAGCTTTGTATCCCCATTCCTTGGCTACATGCTACTCAATCTCGGCTGCTCATTTTCATGCATTGGCAACATTGCGGCTTCCCTGGCTTTATTTTCCGTAATTGGGTGTTTCCTGATACGCAATAATCCGCGGTTTTTAAAAAATTATGACTAGGAGCTTTGAGAATGTTTGCACACATTATTCACGACATTGATCCATTTTTGGTAAAGTTTGGCAATTGGGCTTTCATGGAAGGGATTCGCTGGTACGGGGTTTGCTACGCCACGAGTTTTATCGTCGCACTTTTAATGATGAACTGGTACACGGATCGGGAGCGCTCGCCTTTTTCCCGCGACCAAAATGTTTCCTTCCTATCCTACGGGATCGTGGGTGTGGTCGTTGGTGGCAGGCTTGGATACATGCTCATGTACAACCTGAGCCGATTCATCCACGACCCCGTGTCGGCGCTTAGGATTTGGGAGGGAGGGATGGCCAGTCACGGCGGATTCGTAGGGGTTGCCCTGGCGATGTGGATATTTTGCAAGGTGCACAAAGTGAACCTCCTTGAGTTGAGCGACATCTGCTCTTCCATTGTGCCCTTTGGCTTTTTTTTGGGTAGGATAGCAAACTTCGTTAACGGCGAATTATACGGCAAGATCTCCTACGTGCCCTGGGCAGTGATTTTTCCACAGAGCGATCCGGAGGCGCTGCTCATGGATGAAATTCCCCCCAGGCACCCATCCCAGCTATATGAAAGCTTCGCGGAAGGCCTGCTCCTATTTATGTACATGCAGCTACGCTTCTGGTTTTCGAAGAATCCGCCGAGGGGGCAATTAACCGGTGAATTTTTAGTAGGATATTCCATCGCGCGCATAGTCACGGAGATTTACAGAGAGGTTGACGCATCGAAAATTTTGAGTCTATCCCGCGGCCAATTTTTCTCCGTGTTTTTGTTCATAGTCGGTACCACCCTGATATGTGCCGCTCGCAAGCGCTACCGTGCGTACTATTATTAGGCAAGGTTTCAAACTCTGACGAAGATACAAGTAGCTATGTATGAGGGCGTGCGTGGGTTATTGCAACGGAAAATATCCGGGGATGGGGAAAAAAATTATCCCGGGAGGCTGGTTAAAAATTTTCAAGATTAGTGGCAAATGATGTCCGATTTAAGCACAGATTATCCCAATCTTCCGAAGCATTTGGCATTCATAATGGATGGGAATGGGCGCTGGGCGAAGGAGCGGGGACTTAGCCGGACAATGGGCCATCGGCGCGGCGTGCGTGCCGTGAAAAATATCGTTAAAGCTGCGCTGAAATATAAAATTCCTTACCTAACTTTATACGCGTTTTCCACGGAAAATTTCAACCGTCCTCCAGCGGAAGTATCGTTTTTGATGAAACTTTGCACGAGAAGCATGGGAAAATATAAAAAATTTTTCATAAAAAATGGCATAAAATTTCTGATGATTGGCAGCGTGGATAGACTGCCGAAGGAGCTCCAATTGGCGATAGGTGACCTGCGTGATGCCACTGAAACTTTCTCCGAACTTACCCTCATTGTCGCCATAAATTATGGTGCTAGGGCGGAAATTATCGATGCCATAAGGGGGATTGTGCGCAAAAAAATCCCGGAAAGTGGCATAACTTGGGAAACCGTGGCTGACCATCTGCACACCCGGGGACTGCCGGATCCGGATATGATAATTAGGACATCCGGTGAAAAACGTTTGAGCAATTTTCTCCTACTGCAGGCGGCCTATGCCGAATTGCATTTCCTAGATACCTATTGGCCGGATGTCGATGAAAAAACGTTTATTGAAGTTTTGCGCGAATATGCTAGACGTAATCGCCGCATGGGGATAGTGCAACGATGAAGGAAAGAATTTTGAGTACCGCCGTGCTATGGGCAATTCTAGCAGTAGCACTTCTGCACTTCGGGGACCGTGGCTGCCAAATTTTGCTAATTATGGCTTCCGCGCTTACCCAGTATGAATTCTACAAGCTATTGCAATTAGCTGGCTATGAACCATTTGTGACAAGTGGGGTTGCGTGCGGAATAGGCATGCAGGGACAATACCTATTTGAGCAATATTTTTGCCCCCTCGCCCCCGGCGAAAGCTTAACCCTCGCAGCAACGGCCATAGCCTGCTGCCTCTTTGCAAAGCGCTCCACGGAGATTCTCCGCGAATCCCTACTGCCCACGCTGCTCGGCATCGCATATGTCCCATTTATGTTTGCATTTTCGATAACATTTGTGAATGACATGGGAACATTTAATATTTCGCCAAACATTTCCCTCCACACCCTTTTTTGGCTAGTGGCGGTTGCAAAATTCAGTGACGTTGGTGGGATGATTTTTGGCTTTGCATTTGGCAAGCGCAAGTTGGCTCCAGATTTGAGCCCCAATAAAACTTTGGAAGGTCTTGGTGGTGGGGTGATTACTTCGACCGCCGTTGGGGTGATTACTTTCCTCATATTTAGGCATTCCCTAATATCCTTGTTCACCTTGCCCCACGTAATTTTGCTATCGGGAATTTTATCCATCATAGCTGCACTGGGCGACCTAGTGGAATCTGCCATAAAGCGCTTGGCGGGTGTCAAGGATTCGGGGAAGCTCGTTCCCGGCATCGGCGGAATATTCGATTTGACCGATAGCCTAATTTTAGCTCTGCCCATTGGCATACTCTACATAAAATATGCCATCCTGTGACAGCAAAAACTCTTGCGTCGGGCTAATAATTGTGTACAGGTAGCAGGCAAATGGGTACGCATTGTGTGACATATGATTTTGATGCCATCGAGCAGTATTGGCAGAGGAAGTGGGCAGAGGACAAAACTTTCCACACACTGGAGGACCGGGGGAAGGAAAAATATTATGTCTTGGACATGTTTCCCTATCCATCCGGAGCCGGGCTACACATCGGTCATCCGGAGGGTTACACCGCCAGCGACATAGTCGCGAGATATAAAATTGCATGCGGCTATAGTGTTTTGCACCCGATGGGCTGGGATGCATTTGGGCTGCCGGCGGAGCAGCACGCAATCAAAACCGGCATGGACCCGGAAACAAACACTGCCAACAATGTCGCCATCTTCCGCAAGCAGATACGGAGTTTTGGATTCGCCATCGACTGGGAGCGGGAAGTTAACACGACGGACCCCACCTACTTCCGCTGGACCCAATGGATATTTTTGCAGCTATTGAAGCATGGACTGGCCTACGTTGACGAAAAGCCGGTGTGGTGGTGCAGTGAATTGAAGTCTGTTTTGGCGAACGAGGAAGTTATTAATGGCCTATCCGAGCGCGGCGCTTACCCCGTTGAGCGCAGAAATCTGCGCCAGTGGGTACTGCGAATAACCAGCTATGCGGACCAGTTACTCGACGGCCTAAAAGATGTGGACTGGCCGGAGTCGACGAAGCGGCAACAAGTGGCTTGGATCGGGAAATCGAAGGGTGCTCGGGTAACATTCGAGGTAGAAGGCCACCGTGCTTCGCTGGTGGTTTACACGACCCGCCCGGATACCCTCTGCGGAGCGACTTTTGCCGTTCTTGCGCCGGAACATGAGCTGGTATCCTCCATTGTGAGCGAGGAGCAGCGCATGGCGGTGGAAGCATATGTGGAGCAGACAAGGAGTAAAAGTGACCTCGAGCGCACGGATTTGGCGAAGAATAAGACTGGCGTGTTCAGTGGTGCCTACGCAATCAACCCAATAGGTGGTGAGTTGCTGCCCATCTGGATTGCGGACTATGTCCTGTGCAGCTATGGGACCGGCGCCATTATGGCTGTCCCCGCGCACGATGAGCGGGATTACGAATTTGCAAAAAAGTATGGCATTGGCATCAGGGAGGTGATCCGAGGGGAAAATTCCCAGGGGCTGCCGTTTTGCGGCGATGGCACGCTAGTAAATTCCGGTGAATTTACCGGTCTTAGCAGCGCGGAGGCCAGAGCGGCGATTAGCGATAGATTGGTGGAGCTGGGGAGCGGCTCAGAGGCCATAAATTATAAATTGCGAGACTGGTTGTTTTCGCGCCAACGCTACTGGGGGGAGCCAATCCCGGTCATCTGGGTGGAAAAGTCTGACTATGACCATGTGGCACAGCGGGATGACTTTTATTTCAAGGAATTTTTGCCCGAGGAGGGAGTTTCCTACTCAGTCGATGGTTCAAGCTTCTGTGCAATACCGCTGACTTCCAATGACCTTCCCCTGGTCCTGCCTAAAATTAGCTCCTACATACCATCCGATAGCGGGGAAAGCCCTCTCGCCAAAGCCAGCGAATGGGTAAATGTTTACCTCAATGCCGTGACCGGCGAAATTAAGCCGGTGAGTGAATTTAAGGCTGGTACGCCCGGGACATGGATTCGCGGCCGTCGCGAAACGAACACGATGCCGCAATGGGCGGGATCGTGCTGGTACTATTTGCGCTACATGTCGCCGCACCACTCAGCGGCGATCGTCGATGAACATGCGGAGAAGTATTGGCAGCAACCGGACATGTACATCGGTGGCGCTGAGCATGCCGTGCTCCACCTCCTCTATGCCCGATTTTGGCACAAATTTTTGTACGATATTGGGGTAGTTTCCACTGCCGAACCCTTTAAAAAATTATTTCACCAGGGAATAATTTTGGGCGAAGATGGTACGAAGATGTCGAAGAGTCGCGGCAATGTGGTCAATCCCGACGATGTCATAGGACGCTACGGAGCCGATGCTTTGCGCCTGTACGAAATGTTTCTTGGCCCATTGGAAGCGATGAAGCCCTGGAATACGCGGGGCATCGAAGGAATTTCCCGCTTTTTGAAAAAAATTTGGAATTTTTATACGGCAAAGAACGGTGAAATCAAGCCATTCGGCGATGAAAGTTCCCAGGAAGCGTCCGATATTTTCAACGATACCATCGGCAAGGTCACCCAGGACATCGAAAATTTGCGCTTCAATACCGCCATATCCCAGATGATGATTTGTCTGAACACGTTCGCAGCGGAAAAAGCGGTTTCCCGGGGGCAAGCCATACAATTTTTGCAGCTCCTCGCCCCCTTCGCGCCGCACATCGCGGAGGAGCTCTACAGCAGGCTGGACGGTGCGGTCAGCAGCATATCCCTGCTACCTTGGCCGAAGTATGCCGGCAAGCGCGAGCGGGGAGATAGGGTAAAACTTGCCGTTCAAATCAACGGAAGAGTGCGGGGGGAATGCGTCGTTGGCAGAGAGGCACACCCTAGCCAAATCATCGAAATCGTGCGAAAAGATGATAAATTAAACAAATTTTTAAGCGGTAAAACAATTGAAAAAACCATATTTGTGCCAGAAAAGATTATCAACATCGTCGTAAAATAGCGGGTGAGCATATTTTTCAAGCATGTTGGGAGGGAGGTGGCGGTAGCGTGCTGCGTATCCGTCGCAATATTTATTGCCGTGCTCGTCTCTGGGAATGCGATCAGGGACGTATTCGAGTGGGTCGCCAGCGGGCGGCTATCCCCATGGGAGGGCGTAAAAATAATGAGCACCGTGCTCCCATCTTTGGCTTCCTATGCGCTCCCATTTGGCATTTTAACGGGGGTGTTAGTTTCCATGGGGCGGCTATCTTCTTCAAATGAGATCCTCGCAATGGAGAGCGCTGGCATCAGCTTATATGGGATAGCATTGCCAATTTTCACATTGGCGGCGCTCGCGACGGTGGCGTCCTGCGTCATAAATCTCTACTACGCTCCAAATTCGATAAGTGCGTATCGGGCCTCCTTTAAGAGAATACTGAGCAGCGATCCGATGAGATTCATCAGGGCGCACGAATTTGTGAACTGGTTCCCCGGGTACGTAATTTACGTCGATTCAATTGTCGCCGGCAAGCTATCCGGCTTCAAAATCTGGCAACTTTCGCAGAGCGGCACGGTTGATGCGCACATAGGTGCCGAGAGCGGGACGATTTCCTACGATGGCAAAACCAATTCGATGGCCCTTACACTGAAAAACGGCGGTGCGGAACATTTCGATCAAAAAAATTTGGAAGGGGAAGAAAAATTTTCCAAGGTAATTTTTTTCGATGAGCTTTCCATCGCCCTGCCCATAGCGGGGCTCGTAGGCAAGCACAGTTTTCCGGAAAAAAAATTGCACCACATGAACATCGGTGAGCTATTGCAGGCTCGAAAGCATTGGCGTTCGAACAAGGCGGCGCCCCTGACAAGCGCTTCCATCAAGCACGATCGGCGCCTGGTCGACATGCACATCTCAAGCAATGTGGCCATGTCATTTGCCGCGCTCGCCATGTCCCTGGTCGCGATACCGCTGGGCATTCAAGTGAGGCGGGCCGATGCGTCCATAAATGCCGCTCTGGCACTCATCCTCGCCCTTGGCTACTATTTCTCGATGGTTGTTCTATCCTGGTTTGGGGATGAAACAAATTGGCATCCCGAGATATTGGTGTGGTTGCCAAACTGTGTTTTGACTACATTGGGGATAAAAATGCTGCGCAGGTGCGCACGCCACTGAAAACGATGGGGCAGCAAATTTTAGGGTTTACTTTTCCCGCCGCTTATTTTGAATTCTCTCCATTCTGAATGAGCATCAAAGGGGCATTTATCGGGTTTGACGGATTTGTCGATAGGATAATTCGGGTTATTGACCATTGGGGAAGCGGCGGAAAAGTCCATGTGGATTCCATTGGCGACTTTGGTAGAAAAATTCTGGCGGCAAGCGGAAAAAGTACGAACATCGAACTGGAGTCCATTTGCGAAAAAATCGGCGGCAATGGTCCCCTTCTGAGCGAAGCACTGCGCAAGCTTGGGACAAAAACAATTTACGTCGGTACCATAGGCCACGAAATTTTCGATAAATTTGCAGCGGACAACAATGCCATATCCATCGGCCAGCCAGGGAAATCTCAGGCGTTGGAGTTCAATGACGGCAAGGTCATTTTCGGCGAAATGTGCGACGTGGCCAAGGTTGACCTCGACCTCATTTTGCGGCACGTCGGCAGGCAAAAATTCATCGAAACATTGCGTGCCTGCGACCTCCTATGCTTCGTAAATTGGACGATGCTTACGAAATTGAACGGCATATTGGAATTCGTCCTCGGGGAAGTGGGCGCTGGGAAAATTTTCTTCTTCGATCTCGCCGATCCAGCCAAACGGACAGCGGATGATATCCGCTCCATATGCACCCTGATTGGGAATTTCAGTGAGCTTGGCAAAGTGATCCTCGGTGCAAATTTGCGGGAAGCTGCTCAAATATTAGCCGCCCTCGGGAAGGATGAGCAAGCCGAGGAGACCCGCGAAAGCATGACCAATGCGGCCAAAATAATAGGGGAAAGCATTGGGATAGAGGCCTGTTTCGTGCACGCAAACACGATGGCGGCGGGCTATGACGGCACTTCCGCGTGTGTCAATGGATATTTTTCGCCCCATCCAAAAATTTCCACGGGGGCGGGCGACCACTTTAATGCCGGCTTTTTGCAGGAATATGTCGCTACTTTTAATCTGTCCATGGCTCTGCACGGGGGGAGCGCGGCGGCAAAATATTACGTCGATAATGCCATGGCGCCGAGCTTGACTCAGGTGAAACAAATGAGACTCGCCTAAAATGGGAAATTTCGTAACATTCGAGGGGATAGAGGGTTGCGGCAAAAGCACGCAGATACAACTCCTGGCCGAATGGCTGATTTCCATGGGCCAGCGCGTTGTCCTGACCCGCGAACCCGGTGGCACTGAATTGGGAGAGCGCATTAGAATGTTGCTGAAAGCCGGGGATGTGGGGAAGCATTTTTCAGCGAAGGCAGAGCTGCTGCTGTTTGAGGCGAGTCGTGCCCAGCACGTGGAGGAAAAAATACTGCCCGCCCTCGCGCACGGCGACAGCGTTCTATGTGACCGCTTCCTCGATTCTTCCACGGTTTACCAAGGGGTAGCTCGCAAAATCCCCCCCCCGGATGTTGCTCTTTTGAACAGTTTTGCAGCGGCAAATTTGCTGCCAGACCTCACAATTATTGTCGACATAACGCCCGAAGAAAGCGTCAAAAGGTTGCTAAAGCGCGGCGGCCAGATCGACCGCATCGAGGGGGAGAGTGTGAAATTTTTCAAGGATGTGCGCAGCGGATATTTGGCAATGGCCGAAGGAGATCCAAGATTTTTGGTCGTCAACGGGGATCAAAGTATTAGCAATATTCACGGTGAAATTCGGAGAGAATATGGGGCAAGGTTCATGTGACGTCGGAGGGCAGCAAGCCTTCCAAGCGCTGGTCAAATTGCTCAATGGCGGGCGCTTTCCCCACGCGGTTTTGCTGCTGTCAAACGAAGCGAAGCTCGCAGATGAAACAGTTAAGTCCCTTGCTAATAAACTACTATGCTGCGATAATTGCCAAAGTCACATCGATTTTTTTACGGTGAGCCCGGGTGGTGCGAGCTCGCAAATTGTGGCCGATGACATGAGGACGCTAATCAAAAACATTCAGTCTTCCCCGAAAATTGGCCGCCGCAAAGTGGCCTACGTGCAGCACGCCGAAACTATGAACAAATATGCGGCGAACTCGTTCCTCATGACGCTCGAAGAACCACCGAGCGATACCGTCATTTTCCTATCTGCTCCAAGTAGATACGACCTCTTGCCGACAATCCTGAGCCGCTGCTTGACTTTCAAGTTGCACTCCGAATTCAATGTCAATTCCCCAATTTTGGAAAAAATCGGTAACATGTACGAATCTTGGCTGAATTCGCTCATTGTAAAAACCAGTTTCAATCTGGCGACCATCGAAATGTACAAAATTTTGAGCAATATTGAGGAAAATTTCGATGGGCTCGAAGAAGAAACAGCCATGCCGAGGCCGGAATTATTGAAAACTTTGGTCGCCAAATTGGAGCAAAAAACAGCGAAAATCTTCATGGAAAACCCGCAAATCACCCCCAGGCTTCACGAAATTACGGAAATTTTTGAAAAAAATAAATATTTTCTGTCAATAAATTGTAATATTATTGCTTTCTTGGAGAGGTGTTTTATCCTAGCAGTACGTTTTTTTGAAAAGAATCTGAACAAGGGTAGTGAATATGACAACGAGCGTGAAAGAAAAAGTTAATTTATGGCTGAAATCCCTCAATGAACAGAAAGGGGAAAATTTTACCCTGAATGAGGGCGGCAGGTGCAAATTTTTTTACAAAGACGGGATAGAGTGCACACTCGAGCTCCTCGAAGATAAGGACTTGTTTTACCTGTATTCGCCCCTGGTAGCCGTCTCGAATGACATTTCTGTCATGCGTAAGGCGCTGGAGGCAAACCTGTTTCAAATCGCGACAGCCGGCTCCGTAATCTCAGTGGATAAGAACTCAAACTGCTTCGTGCTGTCCTTTTCTGCAAGGGTTGGTGATTTTTCCGCGGACATGTTCATAAACCAACTTTGCGTATTTTTGACCACCGCCCACGTCATACGGGCAATGCTGCAAGGGTAGGCAAATTTGGGGGAATTTTTTACGATGGCAAGCGCATTAGTGCTTGCATATTAGCTTCTTGGCCATTTGATACCTGACCTTTGCTTCCAGCCTTTCCACTTCCATCGGGTCCATGGCACTGCGATTGTTTCTGGCCTCCTCCAGTGCCCGCTCAGCGCGCTCCGTGGCCCGCTCGATTTCTTCGATATCGGCCCTGTCCATGTTCAAAAGTTCATCGGTAATGATACTGATGACGTTGCCGTTCACGCGGGCAAATCCCTGATCAACGGCATAAACATGGCAGTTTTCGGCGTTTTTTAGAACCAACCCGCCGGGGATGAGTATGGTAATGATGGGACGATGGTCAGGCAGCACTTCGATTTCACCGCTGTCGGTGGGGATAGCGACGGAATCGACTTCCCCTTCAAAATCGACGCCGTTGGGCGTAATTACTCTAAGTGTAAGCTTCATCGCATCATTGCCCCCTCTTTCAAAATTTTCATCTTCCCAGGGCTCACTTTCCCTCTTTTCCTAAAACATCCTCTATCGAGCCCTTCATATAGAAATCATTTTCGGGGACATCGTCAACGTCGCCGTCCAAAATCATTTTGAAGGCGCGTATCGTATCCGCTGTTTTAACGTACTTCCCCTCTATGCCCGTAAATACCTCGCTAACGTGGAAAGGCTGGGACAGAAATTTTTGAATTTTGCGTGCGCGCGCCACCACCAATTTGTCCTCATCGGGGAGTTCATCCAAGCCGAGGATGGCGATGATGTCCTGCAATTCCTTGTAGCGCTGCAGCAAAGCTTGCACCCTATGCGCAACCGTAAGATGTTCTTCGCCAACTATTTCCGGCGCCAAAGCCTTGGAAGTGGAAGCCAAGGGATCCACGGCGGGATAAATTGCCAGGGAGGCTATCTTTCTATCGAGAACGATGGTGGAGTCCAGGTGAGCGAAAGTATTTGCCGGCGCTGGATCGGTCAGGTCATCGGCGGGAACATAGACGGCCTGGAAGGACGTAATCGAACCGCTTTTCGTCGATGCAATGCGCTCCTGAAAAGCACCCATCTCCTGGCTAAGCGTGGGTTGGTAGCCCACCGCCGACGGGGAGCGGCCAAGCAAAGCAGATACTTCCGAGCCGGCCTGGGAGAAGCGAAAAATATTGTCTATGAACAGCAGCACGTCCTGATGTTTTTCGTCGCGGAAATATTCGGCTATGGACAAGCCGGTCAATCCTATCCTCATGCGGGCGCCGGGCGGCTCGTTCATCTGGCCAAAAACCAGGGCAACTTTGGATTTCTCCGGATGTTCCAGGTCGATAACTTTTGAATCGCACATTTCGTGGAAAAGATCATTGCCCTCGCGGGAGCGCTCCCCGACACCGGCAAAAACTGAATATCCGCCGTGGGCCATGGCAATATTTTGGATAAGTTCCATGATGATAACCGTTTTGCCCACACCGGCGCCGCCAAATGCCCCAACCTTGCCTCCCTTCACAAAGGGGCAGATCAGGTCGATAACTTTTATGCCGGTTTCGAGGATATTTGCACTGGTATCCTGGTCGACTAGTGCCGGTGCTGGCCGATGGATTGGGTATTTTTTTTCAGTGATGACCGGCCCCCTATCATCAACCGGTTCGCCGACAACGTTCAAAATTCTGCCCAGTACCTCCATCCCAACCGGCACTTCTATGGTGGAACCCGTGTCGACGGCGGGGATACCGCGGGACAACCCATCCGTGGAGGACATCGCCACCGTGCGCACGCGGCCATCGCCGAGTAATTGCTGGACTTCGAGCACGATGGTGCGGCTATTTTGCTTATCTTCGACGACCAGTGCGTTGTATATGTCCGGCACATGCTTCGCATCGAATTCGACGTCGACAACGGCCCCAATAATTTGCACTATTTTTCCTAAATTTTCCATGATATCAACCATTTGCGGCGGCGGCAATCTCTATTATTTCGTTGGTGATTTTTGCCTGCCTGGCCTTATTGTACTCCATTGCTAAATTTTTCGACAGCGAATCGGCATTATCCGTCGCATTTTTCATGGCAAACATGCGGGCGCTATGCTCAGCAGCCTTTGCTTCCAAAACATCGCGAAAGATGCTTTGAGAGAAGAACATATGCGACAATTTATCGACGATAGCCTGCACATTTGGTTCGAAAATAACCTCCCTAGAATCGGCAGCATTCCCTTCTTCCGAGATGTGCATGCGCTTTTTCAGCGAACTTATTTCAGCGGATAAGTTCAGCATCGGCAAGACTTTGTTGCACACCTGTTCGTGGGTGAGAGGATTTACGGAGCGGGAGTACACGACTTCGATGGAGTCCACCTCCCCCCTGAGATAGGCATTTTTCAGAAATTCGATAACCGGCCGCAACTCACACAATTCGACGCGGTCGCTCACGGAAAAATCGGCGAGCAAATCGCGCCGCAGTTTGGATACGAATTGGGAAGCTTTTTTGCCTATGGTCACAAATTTTTCATTGCCGGCGGAGAAATCGGTGATGATTTTTTTCACCAACCCCTGATTTAAGGAGCCGCACAGCCCTTTTTCGGTGCCGATTATCAAGACGCCGCGATGCTTAATTTCCCGTTTTTTAAAAAATGGGTGCTTTATATATTTTCCATTGGCGCTAGCCAGGCAATCGACGATTTCGGATAGGGCGAGGATATATTGCCTGCCGCTCACCGCGATACGCTGCGCCTTTTTCATTTTAGAGGAGGCGACAAGCTGCATTGCGCGGGTAATTTTCGCCGTATTTGCCACCGCACGCATGCGCCTTTTTATCTCGCGAACACCCTTCATTTCCTAAACCCTGTGCCGTGACCAATCCTTTGCCAACTCGTGCAACTTAGCCTCCAGGGCATCGTCGATGACCTGCTTTGTCGCGATGCCATTTAGGAGCGCAGAAAAACTAGTTTCGGCATAGCTTTCCAGCGATTCCGCCGCATTCGTGATCCCGTTCACGGGCGCATCGTCGAAGTATCCATTTTTCATCGCCCATAGGAGAAGTATTTGATTTTCAACGGGTTTCGGATGGAATATGCGCTGCTTAAATAGTTCGACGATGCGCATCCCCCGCGCTAGCCGCTTCTTTGTTTTTTCATCCAAATCGGAACCGAATTGGGCGAAGGCGGCGAGCTCGTAGTACTGGCCTAACTCGAGCTTGATTTGCCCGGCGATCTGTTTAAATGCTTTGATTTGCGCCGATGAACCAACCCGCGATACGGAAATACCCACCGAAATGGCCGGCCGAATACCCCGATTGAATAAATCCGTGTCCAGGAAAATTTGCCCGTCCGTGATTGAAATAACGTTCGTCGGGATGTACGCCGACACGTCGCCGGCCTGCGTTTCGATAAAGGGCAATGCCGTCAGCGACCCGCCGCCATGGGCATCGTCCAATCTTGCAGCACGCTCGAGCAGGCGGGAATGCAGATAAAAAACATCCCCGGGGAAGGCCTCCCTACTGGCTGGCCTCTTCAACACCAGGGAAATTTGCCGATACGCCACGGCGTGCTTCGACAGGTCATCGTAGATAACCAACGCATCCATGCCGTTCTGCATGAACCACTCCCCCATGGCACAGCCGGCATAGGGCGCAATGTGCTGATTCGCCGGATTATCCGAAGCGGCAGCAACGACAACAATCGTGTACTCAAGGGCTTGATATTTCTCCAAAGTCTGGATAAGCCTAGCTATGGTCGAATTTTTTTGCCCGATCGAGACGTAAATCGAGTAGACCGGCCGAAAATTTTTATCCCCGGAGGCGAATCCCTCCCTGTTAATTTTAGCCTGATTGATGATGGTATCTAGGGCGATGGAGCCCTTACCCGTTGAACGGTCGCCGATGACCAGCTCCCGCTGCCCGCGGCCGATGGGAATCATGGAATCTATCGCCAAAATGCCGGTTTGCAGCGGCTGCGTGACCGATTTCCTGGCCATTATACCCGGGGCGATGCGTTCCACGGGGTACATTTCGCCGTACGACATCGCTCCTTTGCCGTCGATGGGGTTTCCAAGTGCGTCGACAACCCGCCCCAGCAAAGCCTTCCCCACGGGCACGGAGAGCAATTTCCCCGTTGTGCACGCCTCATCGCCCTCTTTCAAACCGGAGTAATTCCCAAAAAACACAACCCCAACTTCGTCTTCTTCCAAATTAAGGGCTATGCCAAACACGCCGTTCCTAAACGAAATCATTTCGTTGTACATTGCGTCGGACAGGCCGTCTACGCGCGCGACCCCATCGGCAATCGACAATATGCGCCCAACGTTTTTCTTCACAACGACATCCTTCAAAGATGCGATTTCGCGCCGGATTTCTTCAAGAATTTTTTCAGACATTTCCATTTGAATTTTTATGGAAAATGGGTACGGTTACAACAAAAATATGTGGGCAGTGCTAGAAATTTTACGGAGCAGGACATTTTCCCCGGGGGCAGAACCCATGAATCCAACCCAACCCAAGTATTTATTGAACGGTAGAACCTTCTTTTCCTCCGCTTATATCGCCTGTTCCCCTTTTTTTATCCCCTTGATTTGCGGACTTTGACCTTTCTCCTTCGACTTCATGGGATATTTTTGCAAACCTGAGCAATGGTGGCAAAAATTTTTCGACGGTGAAATTTCCCCTGGGATCGAAGTTGGCTTCATCCCATTTCCTCCCCGGGCAAGCGTTTCAGCTCAAAAAAACTTTGGAGCAATTTCAAGCATTGGTCGCGTAATACGCCGGCGGTGACCTGTGGCCGATGGTTGATGCCGCTCAAATTTTGCATGCAAAATGATCCGCCGAGACAGCCCATTTTGCCATCGGGAACGGCATATACCACCCGCCCAACGCGGCTCATGATGGTCGCACCGGCACACATCGGGCACGGTTCTTTAGTTACGTAGAGGGTAACGTCGTTCAATCGCCAGTCGCCAACCGCACGGGCAGACTGCGTGATCGCCAGGATTTCAGCGTGGGCAGTGGGGTCATTGAGGGTGGCCACGGAGTTATGGCAGCTCGCGATTATTTCCCCATTGGCAACGGCAACGGCCCCGATGGGCACCTCGCCACCCTGCCACGCCAAAATCGCTTCGTTGTAAGCAAAAGCCATGTAATACTCATCGCTTACGAGCAACTTCGATGGGAAAATTTTCTTAAACGGGCACTCCACAAATCACGGGTATTAAAATACTCCAGCATATCAACCCCAATTTTTACCCGACAATCCCGGTGGCCTTGGAAAAAAAGGGCAATTTTGTGAACTTTCGCTAGGCATTGAAATTGTGTAATTGATTTGCAATCAATGTGTTAGCTTTGGCCAGATCCGCGGGGGTATCGATGCCGAAGGAAGGCTGGGAAGCCCTAACGGTGTCAATGGCGTAGCCACTTTCCAAGAAGCGCAATTGTTCAAGTTTTTCTACGGATTCCAGCTTACCTGGAGCTAAATTGTGGTAGTTTTCCAAAACTGTGCGCCTAAAACCATATATTCCGACGTGTCCGTATAAGTCAGTATGCTGTAGCCACTTGTCCACATTTTTTTCATCGCGAACAAAGGGGATAACGCTGCGCGAAAAATATAGCGCTCGCCCATCGTGCCCCAGAACAACTTTTACGCGGCTCGGATCGAGAGCATCTTCCATGCTGTCAAATTTATAGATGGGCGTGAAAATGTGGGCATCGCTGCCGCCACACTTGGCAACCATTTTCCGGATTACGGTGGCATCGAAAAAAACTTCATCACCCTGAACATTTATTATAAAATCGCCGCTGATTCGATCCAAGGCGGACACTATTCTTTCAGTGCCAGAGCTGCAAGCTTCAGCGGTATCAATTACGCGGGCGCCAAAATTCTCCGCAGCTACGCGCACAACTTTAGAATCGCACAAAACAACCACATCGCCCACATTTGGCAGCGAAGCCACCCGGTCGAACACGTGCTGCAAAACCGACTTACCCGCAAGATTGGCTAAAACCTTACCCGGAAAACGAACAGACTTCAGCCGTGCGGGGATGCAAATCGTAACTTCCATGAAATGGGCATCATTTCTTGTTGGAATTCTGCAAAGCTATGAATAGATTTTTTCCCACGCGAAACTTTATTACCCTGCGCTCCGGTATGATGACCGTATCAGAAGGGCGGTTGGGATTGCGCCCCACCCGGCTCTTCCTCACCTGCTGTTCGAATACGCCAAAATTTCTGAGCTCAATATTGCGGCCATCGATAATTGCCTGCGACACGACTGCGAGGACCGCATCCAGCATAGCTCCAGTAGCTGTACGTGATACCTGTGTGCGCTTGCACACAGATTCAATAATTTCTTTTTTTGTTAAATTACTACCCATGCAAGTACTCCTCCTAAATTATATCGCTCAAATTTCTCCTACCCATGCCTGCTAAAATGTGACCGTGGCTTTTCAGCAAAATACGAAGATGACCTTTCCCTGGAGGATCGCATCGGAGGTCGACCATGCTTGGGCGAACCCTTCGGTGACGTCGCAACATAGGAAACTCCTTTTGCTTCGCATATGACAGCGCGCCTGCTTAGGCGAATGCGCCCTTTTTCATCGGTGCCGATGCACTTCACTATTATTTCGTCGCCAACTTTGCATATGTCGCCGGGATCTTCAACGCGAAAGTCAGCAAGTTCGGATACGTGGACTAACCCTTCCTTACCCGGCAAACATTCGACGAAAACACCAAACTCCTTGATAGATTTGACTATGCCGCGATAAACTTTATCCGATTCGATTTCACAGGTCACTGCATTGATCTCGCTTTTAGCATATTCTAGAGCCTCGCTGTTGTTAGCATAGATAAGAACTTTTCCGCTATTATCTTCATTGATATCGATTTTAGCCCCCGTCAATTCCGTAATTCTCTTGATCGTTTTTCCTCCAGGGCCAATCAAGGCACCGATTCTGCTTGGGTCGATCTGCATATTATATACGCGGGGGGCATTCCCGTTGAGTTCCTTGCGCGGCTCAGCCTGCACAGCACTCATGCTATCCAATATGGCCATCCTAGCCTCTCGGCTCTGGTGAATGGCCTGCCTGACGATCTCAAGGGGTAATCCCGAAATTTTCAAGTCAAGTTGCATGCCCGTAATCCCCTTCCTCGTTCCGGACAGCTTAAAATCCATGTCGCCGAAATGATCTTCCATTCCAACTATGTCCGTTAAAATGACACTTGCTGCGATGTTTCCAGAATCATCCTTGCGCGTCACAAGGCCAACGGAAATCCCCGCCACCATGTCGCTGATCGGCACGCCGGCATCCATCAACGCCAAACAGCCACCACACACGCTCGCCATGGAAGAGGAGCCATTGGATTCCAAAATGTCGGATACAACGCGAATTGCGTAGGGAAATTTGTCTTCGGGGGGAACGACGGGCAGAAGGGACCGCTCCGCCAAAGCTCCATGGCCGATTTCACGGCGACCAACGCTGCCAATTCTCCCCGTTTCGCCCACTGAAAATGGTGGGAAATTGTAATGCAAATAGAAGGACTTTGACTGCACCCCCCCGGTTATTGCATCGATTTCTTGGGAATCCTTAGCGCAGCCCAGGGTTAGAGATACTAACACCTGCGTCTCTCCCCGCTGAAATAGGGCTGAGCCGTGAACAACCGGCAATGCTCCAACGGCGCACTCAATCGGACGGATCTCCGTTGAAGAGCGGCCATCGACACGCTTACCGAAATCTAGGATATTGTGGCGATATAATTTCTCTTGGAGCTCTTCAAAAGCCATGTTAACCTGAATTTCACGGGTATCACCTTCGCCCAATTTCGCAATGACACGTTCCACTGCCTGCTTTTTTATCTCCTCAACGGCGCGCTCGCGCGCAAGCTTACCCTCCTGAAAAACTGCGGCACCTAATTGTTCGTTAAACTCACTGCAAATAGCCATGACCTCAGAATCAACCAAGTTTAACTCAAATTCCCTCTTCTGCTTGCCAACCATGGCGGCAAGTTTGTACTGAGCAGCGATTATCCCTTGGATTTTGCTTTGCCCAAATTCGAGGGCCTCAAAAAATCGCTCCTCGCTTATCTGGTCGGCATTCCCCTCGATCATCATCATGTCACGCTCGTTGCCCACGTATACAAGGTCCAGGGATGATCCCAATATTTGCTCGTTGGTGGGGTTGGCGATAAACTCTCCGTTGATCTCGGCTATCCTGATGCAGGCAATTGGCCCATTCCAAGGGATATCCGAGCACATCAATGCAGCGGAAGCTCCATTCACCATTAAAATATCGGCCTCATTTTGTAGATCCGTAGAAAACAACGTTCCGATGATTTGCACATCATTCAAAAACCCCTTTGGAAATAGTGGGCGCAATGGGCGGTCACACATGCGGGCAGTCAAAACTTCTTTTTCACTGGGCTTGCCCTCCCGCTTCCCATAGCCACCTGGCATCCTGCCAGCGGCCGAAAATTTTTCCCGATAATCAACCGTCAAAGGAAAAAAGCCTTGCCCTGGAGTGATCTTGGATGAAACTACCGCCGTAACTAGTACGTTCGTACCACCAATATTGACCAACACTGCCCCATTGGCTTGTTTAGCCAGCGTTCCAGTCGAAAACTTTAGGCCGAATTCCGCAACCTCAACTTCATATTTATGATTCATTACTTACTTTATTTAATTATTTTCATTACTTAATTGTTTTTACCCACCGTCGCCAAAACATCCCTGAAAGCACATTCTGCTAGGTGCTACTTACGCAAATTCAAACGCTGAATAAGATTCTTGTAGGAGTCTACCTTCGTCCTTTTTAAGTAACTCAGCAGGCGCCTGCGCCTATTTGCAAGTGCCACAAGCCCCCGGCGAGAGTGAAAGTCCTTTCTGTGCGCGCCCAAATGCTCCGTCAAATACTTTATCCTCTCCGTCCATAGAGCCACTTGCACCTCACAGGAACCGGTATCACTGTCGTGTTGCCTAAACTTACCAACTATCTCACTTTTATTCATTTACAATCACCTTAATCGCGACACATCAAAATGTATAAAACACACCCGCGGCAAAGTCAAAAGCTTTAACTTTTGCTCAGCGCTGAGTAAGGTAAACCCTTACTACAACGCGGCCACATGGGGTAATACCCTGATGCTGATTTGCCACTCTGAATATTACCCAGCCATTGGCAAGAAAAATTTTATAAAATTGAAATTTAAAAGCGGAGATTTATTGTTGCAATGGTCAGAGAAGCAGCCAATATTGGGCAATGTCGAGCTGGGAAATTTTTTTAAAAAATTATATCAATAGCGAATACCTTGGAATTTTTTTTGATTTTTCCGGTATGAAATTTGGTGAGGAATTTTTCGCATCCATGGCAGAAAAGGTGAAAAAGGCCTATGGAGATATGAGTGCCCTTGAATTCGGTGCGGCGGTGAACGTCGATGAAAATCGTCAGGTCGGCCACTATTGGCT
Organism: Puniceicoccales bacterium; assembly: GCA_031266345.1. GTDB lineage: Bacteria > Verrucomicrobiota > Verrucomicrobiia > Opitutales > JAIRKQ01 > JAIDVZ01. The sequence continues at coordinate 54,995 of JAISBD010000025.1, forward strand.
CCGCAACCCAAGCATCGCTCCCACTCCGGAATTGCAGGGAATTATACAAAATACGATTTCTGACATCTCGAACTTTGCCCAAGATGTGCACTCTGGCAGCGTAGGTGGGCCGCGCGGTGCCTTTAAAAACCTGCTTTGCATCGGAATCGGCGGCTCCGCACTCGGCCCCCAATTGATCAGCAGTAGCTTGGGCGATAATCCCAAAATGAAGCCCTATTTTATCGATAATACTGACCCGGATGGCATCGATCGCACATTGGCAAATATCGAATTGGAGGATACTCTTGTGATTGTTACATCGAAATCTGGGAGCACGCCCGAGCCAAGAAATGCGATGTTGGAGGTGATGAACAGATTTAAAAATGCGCGCATATCCTTTCAGAAACAGGCAGTTGCAATAACTTCCCAGGGAAGCAAGTTGCACAGCCAGGCGATCGGCGAAGGATGGATAAAAACCTTCCCCATGTTCGATTGGATTGGCGGGCGCACCAGCATAACTTCCAGCGTCGGTCTGCTCCCCGGTGCTCTAATTGGGGTCAATGTGGGGGAATTTTTATCCGGTGCGCGGGAGATGGATTCCTGGACGCGCATGAGAAGCGAAAGTAATCCCGCCATGAGGCTTGCTTTAGCCTGGTACCATGCGGCGGAAGGCTGTGGCAAAAAGGACATGGTGGTGATTCCCTACAAGGATAGGCTGGCCGACTTTCCAAAATATCTTCAGCAACTGATAATGGAATCCCTGGGCAAGGAAAAATCTCTCGGCGGCGAAATCGTCAATCAGGGCATATCCGTCTATGGCAATAAGGGTTCAACGGATCAGCATTCCTATGTCCAGCAACTTAGGGATGGCGTCAACAATTTTTTCGCCACCATAATTGAAGTTCTCCAGTGCCGCGACGGGAAGTCCGTGGAAATGGAAGATGGCGTAACGGCCGGCGATTACCTGCACGGCTTCTCCGTGGGCACGGAGCAGGCATTAGCGGCTAACGATAGGCAAACCTTGGTGATATCTCTGCGGCGCTTTAATGCTTTCGCCCTGGGCATGCTGATTGCGCTATACGAGCGTGCCGTGGGGTTCTACGCATCTTTCATAGGCGTCAATGCCTATCACCAACCGGGTGTCGAAGCCGGAAAAAGGGCCGCTGCAAATGTGTTGAATGTGCAAAAGTCAGTCGTGGAAATTTTAAAAAAGAATAAAAATAAACCCCTGCGCCTGGATGAAATAGGCACCAAGCTTGGCAATCAATCCGATAAGAAGCTGGTATTTAAAATCTTGGAGCAAATGTCCCACAATAATCGCTCCATCGAACGCCTGGCTGGAAGCGACGCCATTGAGGGCATAACCTATAAATTTATTGGATGAAAAATGGACCTTAGATACAAAAAATTAGCGGACAATCTGACAAAATTTTCAACAAATTTGCAGCCGAACGATAGCGTCCTCCTAGATATTTGCGAGGTTCCCGAGGACATGCTCATCGCTTTGATAGAGTCGGTGCGGGAATGCGGGGCTGTGCCGGTGCTAAAAATGAGGACAAACAAAATTTCGCGTGCCATGAACTTGCTCTGCGACGAACAGGTATTCCTTAGGCAAGCCGACCTGGCCCTCCACGAAATGAAAAATATGCAGGCTTACATCGCCATACGCGGCGGAAATAACGCTTTCGAGCATTCGGATGTGCCCCAGGACAAGCAAAATTTGCTGTCAAAGTGCATGAAAAAAGTGTTGGATTGGCGTGTGCAGAAGACGAAGTGGGTGATCTTACGCTGGCCAAGCGAGGGTTTCGCCCAGCAGGCGAAAATGAGCACGGAAAAATTCGAAAACTTTTATTTTGATGTGTGCACCATGGATTATTCCGCCATGCAAACTGGCATGGAAGCGCTAAAAGCCGCCATGCAATCGACGGATCGGGTACGCATAATCGGCAATGGCACGGACCTGAAGTTTTCCATAGGGGGCATCCCCGCAATCGAGTGCGGAGGCCGGCACAACATACCGGACGGCGAAGTGTACACAGCACCGGTTAAGACCAGCGTGGAGGGGGTCATTTCCTATAATACTCCGACGGTGTACCAGGGGGTAGCCTTTGAAAACATTGTCTTAAAATTTGAGGCGGGCAGGATCGTATCTGCCCAGGCGGGCAACAAAACTCAGCAATTGAATGCGATTTTAGACTCCGATGCCGGGGCGCGCTACATTGGCGAATTTTCCTTTGGCTTCAACCCCCACATATTGGAACCGCTGTGCGACATATTATTCGACGAAAAAATTGCCGGCTCGTTCCACTTTACACCTGGCCAAGCCTATGAGGAGGCGGATAACGGCAATCGTTCCCAGGTACACTGGGACCTGGTGAACATCCAGCGGCCGGAGTACGGCGGCGGAGAAATTTACTTCGATGGCAAGCTTGTGCGAAAGGATGGCCTGTTCCTAGTCGATGGCTTGGACAAGCTAAACCCTGATTTTTTGCTGTGAGCATTTTCTTTGGTAAAAAATGCTAGCCTGGGGCCTACAATTTTAGCTCATTTATTAATTTAACTAGCTGGGAGGGCGCGGAGGATGTGGTCGACGTCCTAGGCTTTCAGTGACTCTGACCGGACGGGCGGCCCTATCCGCGGTCACCTGTAATTTTGTCAGCGAGAACGCATCCGGCGTTGGTGGAGTTGACCAATTCCAATGTCCGCTTGCAATCCGACTCCGCATCTTCCGTCACAATGGCTGTACTTTCCGATGCAGTCGCTGCAGTGACTCTGAATTTTTCCGTTTACCCTGGGCGGAATGGTTGGGGTGGTGCCGCGGGCTGAAAGGGTACGAATAATTTTGTCGACGCCCTAGGCTTTCAGTGACTCTGACCGAACGAGCGGCCCTATCCGCGGTCACCTGTAATTTTGTCAGCGAGGGCGCATTCGGCGTCGGTGGAGTTGACCAATTCCAATGCCCGTTTGCAATTCGATTTTAAAAAATATGTGGAAAACGCGTTGAAAAATATCACCGCTACGGTCGGTGGCATTTCGGCAGCGGAAGTCGATGGCTGCCTTTCAAACCTAAAGAAAGCGGGTAGATATCAGAAAGATGTGTATTAATTGAACTAGCTGTTGTCGGAAATGAACTTCATAATCGCCCCATTGAGCACGTTTTCGCCGGAAATTATCTCTATTTCTATTTTTAAAAAATATGTCGGCAACTGGCAAACGTAGTGTCTGGGCATGCGTACGGCATCCTTCTCCGTCGTTATGACAAGACTCGCTCCCTGCCGAAGGGCGATATCATATAGGTGGTCAAGTTCCTGCTCGGTGAAGCGGTGATGGTCGACAAACCGCTTCTTATATAGGATCTTGGCGCCCTGTACTTCCAAAAAATGTTCAAAACTATCCGGCATCGCAATGCCACTAAATACGCAAATTATCCTATTGGCAAGCACATCCATGGGCAAGGTTTCTTTTTCATCGTGCAATGAGCATAAATATTTTGGTTTGTGGCAACATTTTATCAATTCCTTACCTGGTAGGAACTTGTGGATCGTATTTTCCGCCAACTTTCCCTGGCTAAGGTCTGACTTTGTCAATAGGATGTGGGACGCTCGCCTCAGGTGGTCGACCGGCTCACGCAGGATTCCGCGGGGCAGAAGTTTGCCGTTTCCAAACGGATTTGTTTGGTCGACCAGGAGCAAGCTCATATGCCCCCGCAGGGGAAGATACTGGAAGCCGTCATCTAAGATAAGTATGTTTGCGCCATACTGTTTTATGGCATATCGGCCAGCCTTCACGCGATCCTTATCGACGATCACCACCACATTCGGTAAATTTTTTGCAAGCATGTAGGGCTCATCGCCGGCGAGCTCCGAAGTGAGCAAGATTTTTTTACCGTTGCTCACCACGCGCGGCGGCAGCTCCTTGCCGTGCGTCATCCAGCGCAAAAATGTTTTCAATTTTGCTTCGCCTTTGCTCTTATACCCCCTGCTCAGGATCGCCACTTTTCTCCCGCGTAGGCAGAGCTCGCGAGCAAATTTCTCGACAATGGGAGTTTTCCCCGTTCCGCCAACCGTCAGGTTCCCTATGACAATTACCGGACAGCCAAGCGAATGGGACAGGAAGATATTCCTGCCATAGAGCCAGTAGCGCAGGCGAACAATTCTTTCGAATAATTTTGAGAGGGCGAAGAGCGGCCACGCCACGATTTTGCAATGGGAGTTTGTCCAGCGGTCGTAGATGATATCCGCGCAAAACACTTCAAATTTACCAATCTTGCTGCGCATGCGCCGGCAAAATCTTTTGTAAAAATATCGAATTTTTCTAAGTGCTCGCATGATAATTTTTGTTCACAAACTTCGTCACATAAAATTGTTCAGATTCAAGCAGCACCTCCCCTTCCCCGAATATCGACCCGTACTCGGGGAACACTGTGTCGCCGGTGTAACTCCCCCTAATCCTACTCACGTACAACTCGCGGCAGGCCGGCAACAGCAACTTGTAAATGCTGCCTCCGCCGCAAATCCAGATAGGTTCCGTAAAATTCAGCAATTCCTCCACCGAATGGATGGGGGTCCCACCGGGAATAATTAGGCTGGAGCGTGAAAGTATGATATTTTTTCTATGGGGCAAAACTTTGCCAATTGATTCGAAGGTTTTGCGGCCGAATAGCACCGCTGAGCCCATTGTCCTATCCCGGAAAAATTTCAACTCTTCCGGAATATGCCAGGGAATTTTATTATTGAGCCCGATTGTTCCATTTTCAGCGACGGCGGCTATCGCTCGCAAGCAGCGTGTTTTCAGCATAATATCGGCCAAATTCTTCGATAATTCCATAGATTACACCGCGATGGGCGCTTTGATTGTTGGGTGCGGATTGTAGTCGACGAGCTCAAAATCTTCGCATTTAAAGGAATCGATGTCCCTGATTTGTGGGTTAATTAGCAACCTCGGGAGCGACCGTGGCTGGCGAGTTAGCTGCTCCTTTACCTGGTCAATGTGATTTTTGTAAACGTGCAAGTCTCCAAAAGTGTGAACAAATTCCCGCGGTCTAAGGTCGCACACCTGGGCAACCATCATTGTTAGAAGTGAATATGAGGCGATGTTGAACGGTACGCCGAGGAACATATCGGCACTGCGCTGGTACAATTGGCAACTCAATTCGCCCTCCGTCGACACATAGAATTGGAAAAATGCATGGCACGGAGGGAGAGCCATTCTGTCGATTTCGCCGGGATTCCAAGCGGCAACAATGTGGCGGCGTCCGTATGGGTCATTTTTTATGCCGCTTATAACCTTTGCGATTTGGTCAACGGTTGTTCCCTCCGGGGTGCGCCATTTTCGCCACTGCGCACCATACACGGGCCCCAATTCGCCGCATTCATCCGCCCATTCGTTCCAAATTTTTACACCATTTTCCTGCAAATATTTTACATTTGTGGACCCTTTCAGGAACCAGAGAAGTTCGTGTATTATGGATTTTAGGTGCACTTTTTTTGTGGTCAGCAATGGAAAATTTTTACCCACATCGAAGCGCAATTGTGCTCCAAACAGCCCGATTGTTCCGATTCCGGTGCGGTCGGGCCGCTCCTTACCGGTTGAAATCACCCTATTCAGCAATTCGAGGTAATTCTCCATGGTGCGTGCATAAAAATTTTTTCAACGCGGGCGATGCCAAAATAAAAATCTGAAAAAATTTTATGCCACAGGGTATTTGATTTTGGATATTGCAATTATGGGCGCGGCAAATAGCATGTACCCATGCCTAAGTTAAAGGAAGCCAACGTTGCCGGGCTTTTCTACCCAAAGGAGCCGGAAATCTTACTTGCGGAAATATCTCGCTTAAAAAGCCCCATTGAGCGGCAATATGGGTGCTCATCCAGGGCGTTGATAGTCCCCCATGCGGGTTACGCCTATTCCGGAAAACTCGCAGTCAAAGCCTTGCAATACCTAGACAAAGGGGTTAAAAATGTTTTCATTTTCTCCCCGGCGCACCGCCTTGCTTTCGATGGAATAGCCGTTTCTGACTACGGCGGATTTCAAACACCGCTCGGGACAATTCCCACAAATAATGCCATCAGCGGAGAACTGCTAGCGGGGTTTGGATGCGAGCTACTCAATGAAGCTTTTGACAATGAGCACGCCGTGGAAGTGCAATTGCCGCTCTTGAAAGCCTGCGTTGGCGACATTCAGGTGATCCCAATTGTTGTCGGAAATGCCAAGCATGGCAGCGTGGCCAGGATCATGGAAAAATTTTGGCCAGATAAAAGCAATGCTTTTTTAATTTCCTCAGATCTGAGCCACTTTCATAGCCATGAAGAGGCCATGCTACTGGACGCCTCTTCCTGCAATGCCATAGAAAGCTGCAGCGTCGAAGATTTTCGCCCCGACTATGCCTGTGGAGCCACTGCAATTTGTGGGCTAATGAATTTTGCAGCGGCAAATAATTTTTCCCTAATAAGGATAGGTACCTACAATTCCGGAGAGGTGAGCGGAGATAGGGCTCGAGTTGTGGGCTATGGGGCGTGGATGCTGGCTGAAAGCTGCAGGAATAAGTTCATCAAAGATAATTTCGCGGACGATATAATTAAAATTTGCCGGGGAAGCGTGGAATCATCCTTGGCGGGGAAGGAAAATTTTAAGCCGGGCAATGTTCCGGAAGTGTTGAACCAACTTGGTGCAAGTTTTGTAACTTTGGAAATCGGCGATAACCTGCGCGGCTGCATCGGCTCCATCCGAGCTCGCCAACCACTGGTTGCCGATTTGGTGCAAAATGCTCACAGTGCTGCATTTAAGGATCCACGCTTTCCGCCACTTACGCCCGAAGAATTCAAAAATGTCACCGTGCGGGTATCGCTGCTGTCCCATCCGCAGCGGATTGCATTTGAAAATGAGCAAGATCTTTTAGACGCGATAGTCCCAAAAATGGACGGCATAATCATCAAAGACGGAGTTTTTCAAGCGGTGTATTTGCCCTGCGTTTGGGAGCAATTGCCAAGCAAGGGAGAATTTTTAGCCTCGTTGAAGCGAAAAGCCGGATTACCCCGTGACCACTTTTCGAAAACCTTTGAGGCCTTTAAATTTTCCACGGAATATTTTTAGGGAAGAAAGCACTATTTCGCGGCGAATAACCCGCCGTCCATTTTTCTCCCTCAAATTTCTCCCGACTTTGGACCCTGTGCCCAGGGATAGAGCTCGCAAATGAAGCTAGCAAGTCCCGCTTGCCAATTGCTAGGAAGCTTGCCCAATACTTGCCCCCTAGGCGAGTTGGAATCTCACATCTCTGATGTGCTTGCAGCGGGGCAACTTCGCAATATTTTCCAAAATTGTGGCTTTTACTAGGGCGAGCTCGCTGCGAATCACGGCGTTGCTGCACCTGATAATCAAAACATCGCTGGGTAAAATCTTGTGCGGCGAACAGCGGGAGGAAAAATTGCCGCCGACAACGGTGGCCCAATTCTCCAGCAAAACATCCTCACACCTGCTTCTCACGGCAAAATTTTTAATCACAACTTCGGCAACGGTGCCAATTTTCCTTGGGCGGCGCAGCGAAGCAGTGCTCTCTTCGCGGGGCAGGGAGCGCAAATCTGCAATCAAATTTCTTATGTGCCGCTTGAAGGGGGACTTTGCCATTATTTCATCTTAGGAGTTCGCCGAGATTTTGCATGTAAAAATTTGCGAATGATATGTCGCCGCCGCTGTTTTGTATAATCTCATCGAAGAGATGTTTCTTCTCAACCTGCATGCTTCGCATGTACTGTTCGATTGTGTTGGGGGCGATCAGGCGATAAATGGTGGTAACTTTTTGTTGACCAATGCGATGTATGCGCGCGATGGCCTGCTCTTCCACCGCCGGATTCCACCAGGGTTCCATTAAAAACGCGTATTCGGCGGCGTGCAGCGTGATGCCCACCCCGCCGGCTTTTAGGCTTATCAGCATCACGGCGGAAGATCCCTGATTTTGGAACCCATCCACAACGACTTTGCGCTTGGCAGTGGCTCCCGTCAGCTTGAAAAGCTGGCAATTTGGCAGTTTACTCCCTATTTCGGCCTCAATTTTGCTCAAAAATCCTAAAAATTGGCTAAAAACCACGGCTTTCTTGTTTTCGGAGACAATTTCTTCCAATTTTAGCATGAGCATGTCAATTTTTGGCGAATTTGTATCCCTATGGGGGTTGTATTTTTCCGGTAAAATATCCAGGCAATCGGCGGTCTGGCGCATGCGCATGAGTGTGGTCAGAATGTTCATCCGTTCCCTGGATGAAGCCAGCTCCGCATAGCTATTATAACTTTTGGCAAGTTGCTCCCTAAGGTTGCGATAAACCTTGGCTTGGGTTGGATTTAGCGGGCATAGGAGCTCGATTTCATTGCGCTCCGGCAATTGCAAGCGCACGGAATCCTTTGTGCGTCGCAAAATAAAGGGAGCGATTTGGTTTCTCAATTTTGCTCGAAATTCTGCGTGGGAGATTTTTTTCTGAAAATCTCTGTAATTGTATAATAAACCTGGCATTAGGAACTTGAATATGCTCCAAACGTCGTTTAAATTATTCTCGATCGGTGTGCCCGTGACAGCAATCCGGAACTTGGCTCCGATTGTGCAACATGCCCGCGCAGTTTTTGAGGAGAAATTTTTAATATACTGGGCTTCGTCGAGGACCAAGTAGTCAAAAATTTTCCCTTGCAACGCATTGTGCAACCGCCTGGCCTGGTTGTAACTCGTCAGGGTGAAGTCACTTTCACCAGTCTCGCCGCTCTGCAGGATCGACACAGTCTTACCGGGGAAAAATTTGCCAATCTCGCCCTCCCACACCGGTAGCACGCTGGCGGGGCAGACAATTAAAGTACTCTTGGCATTTTGGTCCGCGCATATGAGGGTCAACACTTGTAAAGTCTTGCCAAGCCCCATTTCATCAGCCAGTAAGCATTGGCAACCGCTGTCAAGCACGCTCCGCATCCACCGCACCCCGTTCTTTTGATACTCCTTCAAACAAGTCGGCAGTGGCAAATCGGATGCGCACTCGGCGAAGGATTCGCTAATTTTCAGCTCCGTGTCGAGCCCAATGGCGCTCTGATTGAATAGAAAATAGAGCATGTAGCGGGGGAAAATATCCTCGGCAAGCCGCATAGACAGCAGCGAACGGATGACATCGACCTGGTTTTCGGACAGCACAGTAACACCGAATTTTTCTATGAAGCGCGGCCGCCCATTGGCATGCAGCAAAGCATCCAGTTGCGCCTTGTCAATTTCTCCAAAATCCGAATCTAGGTGCCAGATTATTTTGATTCTGTTGCCATCGATGGCACTAATTTCCGCCGTAGTCGATATGCGAACTAGGCCGCGCCCCAGCAAAGAACAGGGCTCCACCAATTCCGCATTGAAATATTTTTGCCATACGGCTAATTTTTCTCTGTAAAACACCAGGGCGTCACGCCAGTCGCATATCCTATAGTCGCGGTGCTCGAAGCAAAACTTAAAATTCGCCTTTTTCGCGTTGAGTAGCAGGCGCAGGATGCTGATCTTTTTATTATCGCCGGAAATTTTGGATAAACCGCGGTTCGTCTGCATGAAGATAGGTTTGCGCGGGTCATTGTCTAGGAATGAGCGCAGAATCAAGCTTTGCCCCTCAATGGCAATTTTCGCCAGCAAACATTTGTTTGGATCCACAGTGGTGAGCTCATTTTCGAGGAGCGATTCGCCATAATCAGGTTCGATGGCTGCACTGTCCACATGCGTGGACAGCAGTAGGTCAATCTCGAGGCATATTGCCCAAATTAGGGAAGAAATTTTCCTGTCCTCTAAATTGGAGTCCGATTCCAGGTCGCCACCGCTGGTGATATTGAAATTAATCCTGCAGTCTTCGCCGTTGTACTTGACGAGCGCCGTTGCCTTATCTCGTTGAAGTTCAACGTGTTTTATGGCATTTGTCGCCCAAATCATCCGCCCCTTGGCCATGACATCCCTCCGAAAGGCAAACCCTCGATTTAGGCAAGCCATCTTCCCCCGCCAGCACGAGAGCGAAGCCACATCGTAGGTAGTATTCGGACGCTTACTATACATTTAGATAAAAATTTTCCATACTATAGAAACAATATTTCACTCCTCAATATTTTTGTGCTGCGTGCGGATATAAACGCTGAAACGCTGCACAAAACTCGGCAAAGGATGCCGCTTTTCCGAGCTACCTCAAAATAAACTGTAGGAAACCGCAACCCCAACCGTGACAACGGAAATGATGGTCATCAGCTTTATAAGAATGTTTAAACTTGGGCCGGCCGTATCCTTGAATGGGTCGCCAACGGTATCTCCCACGATGGTGGCTCGGTGCGCTTCGGAATTCTTTCCGCCGTGAAGGCCCGCCTCGATGTATTTTTTGGCGTTATCCCAAGCCCCGCCGGCATTGGACAGAAATATCGCCAAAACAAACCCACTTGACAGCGCTCCGCCGAGCAGCCCCATTACGCCAGGAATGCCGAAAATAAATCCAACTAGAATGGGTGAAACAATGGCGATAATTGCCGGAAGTAGCATTTCTCTCTGCGCAGCGGAAGTGGCGATTGTCACGCAACGGGCGTAATCCGGCGTCGCCTCGCCGCTCATGATTCCGCTTATTTCACGGAATTGGCGCCTCACCTCCACCACCATCTTGGAAGCCGCCCGCCCAACCGCATTAATTGTTAATCCACAGAATAAAAACGTTAGCATCGACCCGATGAACATGCCGATGAGAACCTTAGGATTGAGTAAGTTTACGTCGTAGGCGTGGAGGATGTTGCTCATTGTTGCCTTTTTCAGGGCGATGTCCATCCCGTTGACGGTGATGTACTTCCCTCCGGCACTGAGCATGGCACACTTTATCCCCTCCACGTAGGAGGCAATGAGAGCCAGTGCCGTCAGGGCGGCGGAACCGATGGCAAATCCCTTGCCCGTGGCCGCCGTCGTATTGCCCAACGCATCGAGGGCATCCGTCCGGGCACGCACGTGTTCACCGAGCTTGCTCATCTCCGCATTGCCGCCGGCGTTATCAGCGATGGGACCGTAAGCATCGGTGGCAAGGGTTATGGCGAGGGTGGATAGCATACCGACGGCCGAAATTGCCACGCCGTAGAGTCCCATGGTGCTATTGCAGCCGTTGCCGCGTATGGCAAGATGGTAGGAGCAAATCATCCCGACGGTGACGGCAATAACCGGCAAAAGGGTGGATATCATGCCATTGCCAAATCCGGCGATGATGACCGTTGCCGCACCGGTGTCGGCATATTCCGCGATTTTTTTCGTTGGTTTGTATGCCTGGGAGGTGAAATATTCCGTCGCTTTACCGATGAATAACCCTATCAGCAATCCAACCATGACCGAGCCCCAAATGCCTGTAAAATTCGGAATGTTCAGCAACCTTAGGACGAGATATGAGCCCACGCAAACGATGACCGAGCTGATGTTTATACCCCTGGCCAGCGAGCGCAAGAGGTCCAAACTGGAGCTCTTCTCTTCGGTTTTTACAAAAAATATGCCAGCGATGGAGGCCAGAACCCCCAGTGCACAAATCAGCACCGGCGCCAAGACAGCGTGGAGCTGAGTGGCGGCACCCATGTGCCTAAATGCGACGGCTCCCAGTGCCGCGGTAGCTAGGATAGAACCGGCGTAGGATTCGTATAAATCGGCGCCCATCCCCGCCACGTCGCCAACGTTGTCCCCCACATTATCGGCGATGGTGGCGGGATTGCGAATGTCATCCTCGGGGATCCCCGTTTCCACTTTACCGACTAAATCCGCTCCGACGTCGGCGGCTTTCGTAAAAATTCCACCGCCCACGCGCGCAAATAATGCCTGCAAAGAGGTCCCCATGGCGAACGTCAGCATCGTACTCGTGACAGCTAGAATTTTGGCGGAGGGTTTAGCCAGGTCGATGAACATGTTCAAAATAAGGTACCAAAACGAGTAGTCCAGCAAGGCCAGCCCAACGACAACCAACCCCATGACCGCACCGCTGCGGAAGGCTATTTTTAGTCCCGCATTCAATGAATGGATGGCTGCCTGTGCCGTTCTGGAGGATGCCGTCGTCGCGGTCCTCATGCCCAAAAATCCAGCTAACGCTGAGCAAAATCCCGCCGTAATGAACCCCAACGGCACCCACCTGTTCTGCAGTTTAACTACGTATGCAAAAAATGCTAGCAGCAACCCAATTAGCAAAAAAGTAATGAGAACCACTCTGTATTGCTGCTTCAAATAGGCCATGGCCCCCTCCCGCACGCTGGTCGCAATGGCGACCATTGCCCCATTGCCCTCGTCGGCTTTCTTCATATTCACAAAGAAGTAGCGCGCAAAACCAAGTGCGAACATGGCGGCCACTGGAACAATCCAAAATATCCCTGTCATAGTATGTTTCCCTTCACTAAAAATCACGGACTTCACCCCGTGTGCAGTTGTTAAAACAACTTACGCCGCTGTGGGCAAGATTAAATGCAAAAAATATGGTAAATGAAAAAATTTCAGCAAAAAGTACGCCTCACTGGAGAAGGAGGCCGCTTCTGAGGATTTTAGCCTTGCAAAAGTGCCGCCTAAATGCCCTGCCTATTCTTGCAAACCTGCCATAGGGCTAAACATTCGCCCACAATTTGGGTAAAATATCCCAGTGGCAATTGGTTCGCAGCGTCGCATATTGCCTCGTCCGGCGTGGGGTGAATCTCGAAAAATAGGCCATCGGCGCCCGCTGCAATCGCCGCTTTGGCGAGGATGTGCACAAATCCGCGCTGCCCCAGCGTTATGCCATTGCCGGCACCGGGCAGCTGCACGCTGTGGGTTGCATCGAAGATGGCCGGGCAGTCATTTTGCTTCAAAATATCGAAGGAGCGCATGTCGACGACGAGGTTATTGTAGCCGAAACTCGACCCGCGCTCAATTTGGATGATTTCACTGGCGCTGGCTTCCCGCAGCTTTTGCACGACGTGAAACATTTCCTGGGGGGATAAAAATTGCCCCTTTTTCACGGATACGGGCTTGTTTGTGCGGGCAGCCGCCATTAGGAGGTCTGTCTGGCGACAGAGGAAAGCGGGGATCTGCAAAACATCGCAAATTTCCGCTGCAACGCCAGCCTGCTCCGGCAAATGAATGTCCGCCGTGACGCGCAGCTTATATTTTTCCTTGACCAGGGATAAAATCCTCAACCCTTCCTCCAAGCCGGGGCCGCGCGCACTGTATATGGAAGAGCGATTGGCCTTGTCGAAGGATCCTTTAAATATCACGCTAAGAGCGGGATATTTTTCTCCAATTTCAACTAACTTTTCCGCCGCTTTGAAAGCAACATACTCGCTTTCCAACACACAGGGGCCCGCGATGAGGAGCAATTTTTCTCTGTCAAAAATCATGGGACGTAGCTACACACTTTGCAGCGATGCATCAAGTATAAAATTCCGCTCTCCCATTTGCATCCTGCTCCAGGTGGGATTTCAGCTCGCCCAGCAGAACCTCTACGCGCATTTTATCGGAATCCAAGTCCCCCGATGTTTCTCTTTCGCAAAACATGTAAAATTTTATTTTTGGCTCTGTTCCGCTAGCCCGAACTGCGTATTTACAGCCATTTTCGAGTTCAATAAAGAAAAAATCCTGCTCCGGGATCTTTTTGCCATCCGCGTCGAAAAGTTTATCCACTCTAAAGTCAGTAAATTTCACGGCGGGGGTGCCGCCAATCTCCCCCGGGCGGGAATTGCGGTAACTTCGCAGGATATTGGCAATTTTTTCGGCACCATCGGCACCGTCGTAGTAAATATTCAATACGGACTCGCCGAAATAGCCGTACTTCCGAAACATTCCGTCGCGCAGCTCGCAAAGATTCAGCCCCTGCTTCCTGGCATGAGCCGCCAGCTCGCAGAGCATGAGCACCGCCGAAGCCCCATCCTTGTCGCGCACAGCGTCGCTGGATAGGCAGCCGTAGCTCTCCTCGCAACCAAAGGTGAAAAATGTGGAGTGCTTCAGGAGCAATTCGCGCCTCTTTGCCGCGGAAATGGCACCGTAATTCGCGGGCAAGCCGCCCAGTTCGGCTGCCAATTTTTGCTCGTAATCAGCCATTTTTTCGCCAATCCATTTGAAACCGGTCAAGGTATTGATGCACTTAACGCCGAAGGCCGCGGCGATTTTGTCGATGAGCGGCGTTGTTACGAAAGTTTTTACAACCGCAATTTTGCTCCCATTGGCGGAATTCAGGATGCCCAGCTCCCTGAGTTTCGACAGGCGGTATTCCAAGAGGAGCGACCAGGCGACGTTCCCGGAAAAGTATTCGAAATTCCCTCCCCCATTCCTAACCGCAATGGCAGCTCGGTCACCATCGGGATCCGTTGCCAGCGCGATGTCGCAGCCCAGCGATTCCGCCCTTTCAACGGCCAATTTCAATGCATCTCTGCTTTCCGGATTCGGCGATTTTACTGTGCTAAATCTCGGATCGCAATCATTCTGGCTTTCCACGATGCCATGCTCGATGGCAAGCCTCTCCATGAGCGGCGCCACCGATATCGCCCCCACTCCGTGCAAGGGGGTGAAGATCACTCTGGGGGAGAATTCTTTTAATAGGCTGCGATCAAGGATGCTATCTTCCGCGGCGTTTAAATAGGCGTCGTCGACATCTTTGCCCAGAATGGCCACATTGGATAGGTCCTTATCCAAGAACGGGATAGTTTCGGGTAGCGCAACTGAGTTGTATTCCCCAATCACCCCCGATGCGTGGGGTTCCACCATCTGCGCACCATCGGAAAAATATGCCTTGAAACCGTTGTCATGCCAGGGGTTGTGGCTCGCCGTCAACACGATGCCGGTGGTGGCTTGCAAGTACCTCACGGAAAAACTTAGCTGGGGAGTCGAACGCGGCCCAGCAAAAATCATCCCATGGCCCCCGAGTTTGAGCCAGGTAGAGGCGCACAATTCGCAGAAATGTTTCGAAAAAAAGCGAACATCGTGGGCGATAACGAGGGAGGGCTCTCCGGTTAGCCCCGCGGTGTTCAAGTATTTTTTGCAGTATCGAAACAGTGCCATAGTTGCGCGGATAATGTTGAAGTCGTTCACGAAAACTGAGCCGACCGACGCATGCTCGGGAACGGCAGAACTTGAATTCCCCAGCTCAGCCTTGGCCACGACCTTGCCGATTGTGCGCCCGCGGATCCCCCCCGTGCCGAATTCCGACGTCCTAAAAAATCGGTCATTGAGCTCGGTATACTCCCCCTTTTCGAGTAGCTCGATGGCGGAATCGCGTGCCCACTTCGGCAAGGTATCGCAGCTCAAAAATTCGCGGATGTTGTTGCGTGCACTTTCCACCAACTCCGCACTTCCTAGCAATCTTTCAATGTCAGCCATTGGGGGAGCGTAGGAAAAGTAAGCGCGTTGTCAAATCATTCGACGTATTGACCTGGTCCGATCGCCGGTTTATTTTCCAGCTTCGCCCATTTTTTCATGAAATCTTTTTCATTGTCAGCAAACATTGGGCTGACTTCGATGTCGAAGGGCGGTAGGCCCGTGGCATCGGTGGGGATGTCTGCCCCCGCCTGCAGTAGCCAATGGGCAAACAGGCGCAACTGGTCCTGCTTGCAAGTCTTTAGGGAATCCATGCCGTCACTATTTTTCAGCGGACTGAAAACTTCGCCGCGCTTGCTCTCCACGATGACGCTGCGGTCGGCAAAGGGAAATGCATCGAAAATAAACATCTCCAGCTTGATCCCATTGGGGGTGTCCGGCAAGTGCGGCTCGCCCAAATTATCTATGGTTGGGATGATTTTCCGCGCCATGTGGTAGGGGATTTCCGATTGGATGTCATCGCCGTTGAAGCGCTTGATGAACTGGACATCGAATACGTGTATGGCGGTATTACCGGCGCAATACTGCAGCTCGCCCGTTGGGGTGCGGGCCATGGCGTACTCACCGGGCAAATCGGAGTACTCGATCACACGCATCTTGCCGTTATTTTCGCAGAAAAGCCCGACCCTCTCCTCGGGATATAACTTTTTCACCATGCGGGAGGTGATTTGCGACTGATTTTTTACGTGGGCACCGATTAAATATGGGTCCACGCAGCGCACTAGCGGATTATCCACTTGAAAATAGCTCACCGTGTCGATGCCGGCATTTTCGAGCATGGTTAGCATGCCGGACTGGCCCAATGCCGTCAATGCGCCGCCGTGCCCATTGGGATGCATGGCGATCCTGTCCCGCGCTTCCATGATGATCTTCCCATCGAAGTCGACCGCCGGCATCAATCCCTGCTTGATGAAGTGGATATTTTCAATGCCGAAGGAGTTATTTTTTCCAAAAAACTCTATGGTCTCGTTGTGGGTTTTATCGCTCGTCAGGATTATCCAGTGAAACTGGTGCTCATACTTCTTCTCAGCGGCAAGAATCTTTTCAGCAAAAATTTGAAATAAACTTTTCTTTTTTATTGGCGTAATGGGCACCATTCCCTTTGGGACGGTGCAACCCAGCCTGGTGCTATGGCCGCCGGCAACCGTAAAAATAGCCACCTTTCCTTCCCGAATCTTCTGCTCACCCACGTGGGCCACGTCTCGGCATTGCTGCCAATCCGCCTCACTGTTGGGAAACTTTATGAATTTTGCTGGCTGAATGCCCGCCAATAGGTCTTGATTTGGGCGCTGCTCGTGCAGAACGGAGTGGATGATCTTTGACAAGTATTCCAGATTGATATTTTTTGTCTGCTGAAGCAGCCGAACCCGCTCATCTTCGGATAAAATCTCCCAAAACTTGAAAACATGCCCCTGGTCGAAGTCGCAGAAGCGCACACGAATTTCCTTTGCATTTTTGTCCATGTGGGTAGGTCCTTAATCCTCAAATTTAAAAATTACCTCATTTTGCTTTGAAAGACCGATTTTTTCACGAATAATCTGCTCGACGAATTCGTCACTGCTGATCATTTGGCGCATGTAATCCTGTTTCAATGCAAATTCATCGCATAAGTGTTTTTGCCGCTCAGTCAACACTTCTATGCGGCTCAGCATGTGTGCTTCCTGTTTTTTTACATGCCACAGGGCAGAGGCCAGCGTGCAGGCGAGCACGGCAAACAGGATATTGGAGAAAAATAGGATGATTGGGCCGAATTTCATGCTACCCCTTCCGGATTCCCATTGCTATTTTCCACAAATGCGCCAAATTTACGGAAACGTTCATATCTAGCGGAGAGTAATTTTTCGGTGGGCCTAATTTTTTGAAGCTCGTGCAGATGCCTACTCAGGGCTTCTTTGACTGTCTGAGAAGCTGCCTTGGGGTCATTGTGAGCACCGCCGCTAGGCTCTCCGATGACTTCCTCGACAATGCCAAAATTTAGCAATTTTTCCGGGGATAGGCATAGGGCTTCGGCTGCTTCCGGGGCTTTGGCACGATCTTTCCACAGGATAGCGGCACATCCCTCCGGCGATATCACTGAATAGTAAGCATTCTCCAGGATGAGGACGCAATCGGAAACGGCAATGCCGAGCGCCCCTCCCGAACCACCTTCGCCGATGATTATGGATATTATGGGGGTGGCCAGCGTGGCCATCTCACGCAAATTTACGGCAATCGCCTCCGCCACGTGGCGCTCCTCGGCGCCAACGCCGGGATAGGCCCCGGCGGTATCAATAAAAGTTATGATCGGCAATTTGAATCTGGCGGCTAGCTGCATTAATCGCAATGCCTTGCGATACCCTTCCGGATTTGGTGAGCCAAAATTGTGGAAAATTTTCTCCTTCGTTGTCCGCCCTTTTTGCTGCGCGATAACCATGACCGCCATACCTTCGAATAGCGCTGTCCCGCATATGGTGGAGTGGTCATCGGCAAACAGCCTATCGCCGTGCAACTCTTGAAAATTGGAAAAAATATCCCCGATGTAATCCAGCGAATAGGGCCGGTTCTGGTGGCGCGCAACCTGAATCCTCTGCCAAATCGTTAGCCTCGCAGAACTCCCCCCCGCCCCTTCAGCGTCCGCTTCCATCTCTCTCCTATCCAAGGGAAGATTCACGGGAATGGGAGCGGGCTCGGCGGCCACATCCACGGAAGCGGGGTTCGCCGCTGCCGCCGACTCTTCGCCGCTCGAAACAAACTCTTTAGCTTTCGGAACCATAAACAAAACTTCACCTAATACTCCGCTCCACCCAATGCAAGCAATAAATTTTTACAGGGTAAAACGGGCGGGTGCAACGATGGTAACAAATTCGCCCTTCGCCGCGATGGTTGCCATTTTTTCGCACACGGCTGCCAATTTGCCGATTAAGAAGGTTTCATGGACTTTCGTCAGTTCCTTTGCGACGCAGATGATCCGCTCCGAACCAAAAATTTCCAGGGCATCGTTTAAAAATTTGCCAATGCGATGGCAGGATTCGTAAAAAACTATGGTGTATTCAAATTCGCCATACTTTTGGAAAAAATTTATGCGAGCCGACCTCTTTGATGGTAAAAATCCGGCGAATAGGAACCCATCCGTTGGCAGGCCGGAAATCGACAGCGCCGCTATGGCTGCACAGGGCCCCGGGACTACTTCCACTGGCAATCCCTCCTTCCTGCATGCCCGCACAAGCCTAAATCCTGGGTCACTTATGCAGGGCGTGCCGGCATCGCTTACCAGGCAGACATTTTTCCCGCTGTGCAGGAGCTCCAAAATTTCCCCCGCAATTTGCTTTTCGTTATCATCTCGGCAGAGTAGCAGCCGTCTTTCGCCACTGGGCTTGCCGAGCAGCTTCGCACTAATACGCCTATCCTCGCAAACTACGCAATCGGCGGCAGCCATGGTCATGCGCGCGCGCGGAGACATATCGCCTAAATTACCGATGGGGGTGGCAACGACGTAGAGGGTCACGGCGCGGAGACATTGGGGTTATGCCTCATTTGGCGTGATGGCTTGGTATCCTTTTGTCCAGGTTGCTTGATTTGCCTGCCCCCCTCCCAGGCCGCCGGTCGAGCCCATGGTAGCTTGGAGTTGTACGTTTCTTCGGCAGATTCGCATCCGCATAGCACGCAACATAGCAGAAACAACGGTATTAAAGAGTGCATTTTAAACATGTTTCATGGAGTAGCTGAGTTGCGGAAAAAGTCAAGGGGTTAGCGCATGGTAAATATTTTAAAATTTTTCTTTTAAAAATTTTGTAAAAATATATAATGACCCCATAAATTGAAACTGGAGTTAATCAATATGGCAAAAAAAAATTGCGCAAAACATTCGTCAACCAGCAAGTCGGGAGTCTCGGCAGCGGAAAACGGTAATATGGTATCGGTGTGCGGTAACGTCAGCCTGGAGTACACCGGCGACGATGACGACGATGCTCACAGTAGCGGAAGCAAGTCGACGAAAATAGTGGCTGAGGCGGATATTGGATTCGGGAATGCACTTTACATTAGGGGAGCTGGATGTGGATTAAGTTGGAATAAGGGTGTCCCAATGAAAAATAAAGACACAAAATTCTGGGTGTTCGAATGCGCCAAGTGCAAGGAAAAGGGGGAGTTCGAATACAAACTCTTGATAAATGATGAAATTTGGTGCACGGGCGAAAATTTTGTTGCCAAGTGCCGGGAGAGCAATATGATAGCGCCTGTGTTTTAATTCTATCTTTTATTTATTTTACTCTAGTGAATCTTCCTAATTCGCGAATTGGGAAGGTTCATTTGCTTTCGATATTTGGCGATGGTTCTCCTGGAAACACTAATCCCGCGCCCGCGCAGGATATGGGAGATTTTTTGGTCACTGAGCTGCCCCGTCGCACTCCCCATCAACCTCTTCATTTCATTTTTTATGAACGTCGCCGAGCAATCATCCACACCGGATTCGAAAAATGCAGCTAATTTGAACATGCCATGGGGGGTTTGGGCGTATTTATCCGCGATGGCACGGCAAACCGTAGAAATGTTCATGGAAATGTCTTCGGCGATTTCGCGCATGGACAGGCGTTTCAGCCATTTTGGCCCGTAGGCGAAAAAAGGCATCTGGCGCTCCAGTATGGATTGGGCGATCTTGCCCAAAGTTTCTTTTCTTCGCAGAATGGCGCGGGTGAGCAGGCGGGCGCTCTTTGCCTGCTCCTTCAGATATTTTATTGCTTCCGCGTCACCGTGCCCAGCTAGCAAATTTTTATAGGTATCGCTGAGCCTGAATTGGGGGCAGTAGGAATCGTCCACCTCCACGAGCCATTCGCCGTTGCGCATGAAAAATTTGATATCGGGGATGATCGTTTGGGCGATGTCATGCTCAAAAAAGGACAGCGGGGTGAAGCGCAATCGACTGACAAGCTTTGCAATAGCCTCCACATCCCCCAGCTCCATGCTCTCCCGCTTCGCTATTTTTTTCAAGGAGCCGCGCAGCAGGTCATCGAGGTGCGCCGCGATTATCCGCTCCGCTTGGGCACGCGCCGATCCACCCAGGCCGGCAATATTTTTCAATTGAATCAGCAGGGCTTCCGGTAAGTTTTCAGCGCCGATACCCCAGGGCCTGAGGGTTTTTAATTCGCCGAGGATGTGTGCAACTACTTCAATTGCAATACCATGCTCGGCAGCAATGGCTCCCACATTACCGGCAAAAAAACCCTTCTCATCGAGATTTTTGAGGAGTGTGAGTAGAATATCCTTTTCCCCATCCGACCATTCCGGCACCTGCTCCAATATGTATTCCTCCATGGATTGCTCAGCTTTGATGTCGCTGAAGGTGTCGCCGTGGCTGCCGTGGGGCAAATTTTTATGCTCCACCAGCTCAACCGCCGGATTTTTTTCACTTTCCCCGATGACGAGTTCCCGCAGATCAGTCACATTTAGCCGCAAGATGTTGAGGGACTGGAACATCGCCGGACTAATCTTCTGAAGAAGCCTCTGTTCACTGCCGAAGGATAAATCCAAACTTTGAGCCCTACCCTATGCTTAGATGGAAAAATCGAGCCGTATTTGCAAAAATTTTTTCCAACACACCTCCGCCTTCGGCGGAAAAAAATTCTTCGATGAACCTGGCAGTATGTGCTAAAAATGACGGTTCATTTGGCTTCCCACGATGCGGAACGGGGGCCAAATAGGGGCAATCTGTCTCCATGAGCAGCCTGTCCCTATTGGCGATCGCCAGGGCCTCCCGCAGGGCATGGGCATTTTTATAAGTTACTGTCCCTGAGAAAGATACGTATGCTCCGAATTCGTTTATTGCTGCCATCTCCCCAGCGCCGTAGCCGTAGCAATGGAACAAAACCCTATCCCCGCCTATCCCCGATTTTGAAACGATGGAAAATGTATCGGCGAAGGCTTCCCTGGAGTGAAGCACCACCGGCAAGCCATATTTTTTTGCCGCATTCAATTGGGAAATGAACAAATCTTTCTGCGCTCCTATGGCCGCATCGCTGGAATCGGATGGCAGGGAGTGATAGTCCAGTCCAATTTCGCCGAATGCCACGGGAGGCTTATCCAGGTGCAAGTAGTGCTCAAAATTTGGCATCGGGTCGCCATGGTACAGTGGGTGCACACCGATGCTGTAGTCGATGTTGGGGAATTTTTTCGCCATCTGATAATTGGCCTCAAAGTCGCGGGACGACGTACCAATGGCGACAAAGTGTTTGACGCCCGCATCTCCAGCTCGCTCCAATATCCCGCTCAACTCACCGCTCTCGGCGAAACTATCAAGGTGGCAGTGACTATCTATCAACCTCATTTGCGCCGATTTCCCATTCACTCAATTTTACAGCATTGTCCCGATTAACCAGGATTAGCAAGCGTTTGCCGGCACACTCCACCAGCGTGATGTACTTCCGTCCGTACAAAATTTTATTGTCCAGAATCCTAATTTTTTTCGTTTCATCCACCGCCGAGCAATCCCTAGTGAAACCACCGTATTTGCAAAAGCGCACAATTATATAGCCGCCAGCGGCCAATATGGATAAAAAAATCACCACCGTGAGCAGCGATTGCACAAAGGAAGCATCGCTTACCTGTGCCTCAGCGAAAATTTGAAAAATATTTGAACTAGGCATTTTATTTTCCTGGATCCACATAGTAACTCACTTTTTAAAATTTCAATGAAAATAGGAGCATAGGTAAATTTTGTTCATTTTTTTGTTGCCAAGCATTGCGAAATTAAAAGTTGAAAAGCATGCACATATTGGTTTTAGTGAAGTCCGCCATTGCCCGTTTTGGAAAAAATGAAAGGGCATGGTCCCTGTTGCTTGACCATGTGTACAAAAATAAGTACGACAAAATTTTGCTGTGCGATGGCGGTAGCCCTATTTTCGACGGAAAGCTTGGAGACATTGCCGTGGAAAGGGTAAACCCGATTGAGTTATTTGAGCTATTAAATAGCATTGTTATGGAATATAAGGACTTGTGCTTGATTACACTTGCACACAGCAACGACCAAAGTATCATCGAAAATTATTTAAAAAGTGTCGGTCGGCTGAATATGAGTTTTCTTAACTTGAGCGAGAATAAAGGTCACTACGAAAACTACGCTTACACAAATGTCGACATGGGCACAAATTATTTCAGCGTAAAGTCACGGAAGTACACATCACTCACCTTCGACATCTACACTTTTCCATTGGTGAATGTCCAACAAACCTGCATCCCAACCGCTAACCCTCTTTTTCATGAGGTATAACTCGGACTCGAAGTACAGCGGAATTACCGGCATGTTCCGCATCAGTAAGCACTCCGCATCCTTCAACAGGCGTAGCCGCTCCTTCTCATTGTGCATGTTCGCTGCGGCATTCAGCAGTTCATCGTACTCGATGCTGTGCCAACGGCAATAATTTTGCTGATTTTTCCTAGAAAACACCTTTAAAAATTTCTCCGGATCGGGGTAATCGCCGAACCAATCGCCGCAGCAGATGTCAAAATTTCCCTCCCGCCGCATGAATAGAAATTCGTCTTGCCTGACGTAATCAATGTCCACGTCGATATCCAGCACATTTTTTAGCTCATTTTTCAAAAACGTGCAAACAGTATTTTGCCTCTTGCTGCCGTTGCAAAGTATGCGCATCTTTGGGAAGTTTTTACCATCCCCATAGCCAGCGGCAGCTAACAATTCACGGGCGTGGATGTGGTCTTCCTCAAACATTTTCGTGGCGACATAGTCGGGCCCAAGCGTTGGAATTAACCCATAGGCAGCGGGTTCGTTGGTCATGGATAGCAAATTGAGTAGCACATTCCGCCTCAGTGCCATGCTCAGCGCCATTCGAACATTTTTGTCGTCCAATGGCTTATTTTTCGTATTTAGCAGGAGATAAAAACAGCCGAAGTGAACCTCCGTCTTAACGTCGTCTTCATCAATTAGGTCCGGTGAAAAATAGGCACTCTGGGGGTTGTAGGTGCAGATGTCGATGTTGCCATTCCTAAACATGTTGAGGTTCTGAATAATGTTGGCGCCGACAATGAACCTGACCCCGTCCAACTTAACCGCTTCATAATCCCAATAATAGGGATTTTTTTCCAAAATCACACTCCTATTAGTCTTTTTGTCAATCACCATGAAGGGGCCGTTGGAAATAATACTCGCGAAAAAATCGTTCCAATCATTATACCTGCCAATTGTCTCGCAGACGGCTTCGTTCAGAGGATACCAGCACGGCTGCATGATTATATGCATGAAGGAGTTAAGCGGCTGTTCTAATTCGATGCGCAGGGTATGCTTGTCAATGGCGCGTATGCCAACTTCATTAAAGTCTCTAACTTGTTTCTTATAAAACTTTTCAGCATTTCTTAGCGGAAAGAAAAGTTTTACGGAAGGACAGTTCAATTTCGAAGATAGCGCCCGCTTAACACTAAAAACAAAGTCTTCTGCGGTGATGGCATCGCCGTTTGACCACTTTGCGCTATCCCGCAAATGAAATTCGTAAATTTTCCCATTTTCCGAGATTGACCACCTATCAGCTACGCCCGGACGTGGCTGGTAAGTAACGGAATCGGGCACCACCAGCCCTTCAAATATTGCGCAGAGTATGATTGGTTCGCTCAACCCTGAAGCGATTTGCGGATCGATGCTAGTAACATCGGAATTGCTGGAAAATATGAGCACCTTGCGCTCTTCATCGAGTTCCTTTGAGCCACACCCAGCGAGGGCTAGGCAAAACAATACCCCCACCAGCCACATAGACTTTGAATTTACAAAACGCATTTACCTCATTTCCCGCTAACGTAAGCTTATTAATGTTTTCTATCCAAAAAATGCAAGGGATATTTTGAAATATGGTGAAAAATTTTGTAAAATTCCAATGGGACGCGGTAATTTCTGCCTTCCCCACAAAATCTTTGACAAAATCGCGCCATTCCACAGCTGTAAATTGAAATGTTTGTAGACGAAGTAAAAAATATAGGGCTGAAAGCTGGAAAAGGCGGTGACGGTTGTTTGAGCTTTCGCCGGGAAAAATTTATCCCCAAGGGCGGCCCCAATGGCGGCGATGGCGGGAAGGGCGGCGATTTAATTTTAATTGGTGATGCCAATGTGAGCGACCTGGTCGAATTCAGGTTCAAGCCGCACGCTTGTGCTAGGAACGGGCAGCCGGGCATGGGGAGTGGCAAGCATGGTAAAAATGGGGCGGATAAAATTCTGTCCGTGCCCGTTGGGACGGTTATTTTTAGCTCCGATAGTGGCGATATGGCCGCGGAAATCACCGCCCATGGGCAGAGGATCGTTCTTTTGAAGGGGGGAATGGGTGGTAAGGGGAACGAAACATTCAAATCCTCCACTAATCAGGCCCCCAGGCACACTACCCCGGGAACACCTGGGGGAGAGGGAATTTTCGATTTCGTTTTGAAAACAATTGCCGATGTTGGCTTGGTTGGTTTTCCGAATGCGGGGAAATCGACCTTGACTTCCATGCTCACGGACGCAACGCCCAAAATTGCCAACTACCCATTCACAACCTTGCACGTCAACGTCGGCGTCATGTGCGACACTCCCGAGCATGGGAAAGTACTAATCGCAGATATCCCGGGAATAATCAATGATGCCCATAAAAATCGCGGCTTGGGGCTGAAATTTTTAAAGCACATTGAGCGGTGCAAGGCGCTAGTATATCTGATCGATATGGCCGCCGTGGATAACCGCAACCCGGCGCAGGATTTTAGCGACATAAAAAATGAGCTTTCCCACTACGATGAGTCGCTGTTGAAGAAGCGCAGCGTTGTGGTGGCGAACAAGATGGACTGGGCTGGTGCGGAAGAAAACTTGCGGATCTTTAGGAGGAAGCACCGGGTGGATGTGCTGCAGATTTCATGTGCAAATAGTGCTGGCTTGGAAGAACTTAGGAGAAAAATTTTCGAACTAACGCAGTGAAGTGCAATGGACTATGTTTTTTCGATGAGTTTGCACTCCGAAGCGAATTCACCGGCGGATTTAAAGTTTTTATATACGCTGGCGAAGCGCATATAGGCGACGGGGTATTGCGACTTCAGCTCTTCCAGAATAATGGCTCCGATTATCTGCGATGAAACCCTATCGCTTTTCACCTCCAAAATTTTGGATAAAATTTTTGCCAGCAGTCCGTCAATGATATCCTCGGTGCACAATTCTTTATCCATGGCGCGAATTAGGCTATGCCTAATCTTGTCGCTGTCGAATTCAACGATATCGCCGCTGCGCTTAATTACGCAGGGAAAATCCACGACAATGCGTTCTATGGTACAAAATTTATAGCCGCAGGACAGGCATGCGCGGCGGCGCCTAACACTTCCGCCGTCCATGGAAACTCTCGTGTCAGTAACCCTGGAATCGTCGGATCCGCACTTTGGGCATTGCATGTTTTTATATAAATAACGTGCCCTAATTTAGTCAATATTAAACTATAACTTAACTTTTTTTTGCACAAATAAGTAAATAAACGTAAATTTTATGCGGGGTTAAATATTTGCTTGCAAACGGGTTAGAAAAGGGCTAGCTAACCTTCTGTCCAACAAGGAGAATATTATGAGTAGAGCACAGCCAGTACAGGGTACTTCACCGGCATCGGATCTTGAAGAGGTTTATGAAGGTACGCTGGAGAATGGCAATCACGTCATTGCATTTGAGCTTCCGGAGCAATTTCAACAGCTCTTTGCCCAAGAAGAAGGGGATCGCGCCTTTGCTCAGCAACAGCAGCCACACTTCCCGGCGGCCCCCTTGCAGGCGCATCAAAACGCTATGGTGGCGGGGGCATTTCCACCTCCTCCTGCGTTCCCACCTCTACCCATGCAAGCAGGGCAGCCCCCCTTTGGGCCTGGGCAAAACTTCGCAGGAGCGTTTCCACCACCACCCGGCTTTCCCGGTTTACCTCCCGGTCCACTCCCCATACAGGCAACGCAGCCGCGATTTGGGGCTAGATTTAGGCCAATGGAGCCGGAACAGGTTGTGGGGATGATACTTGGAGCGAGGCAGGAAGGGGATGCGTGGCGGCAAGCGGAGCTATTGGCAACGGCTATTCAGGGGTTGAATTTGAAGATTATGGAAGGTTTGCGGAGCATACCGGGGATGGGCACAAGGGTAGCGGGACCTAGGGGTACGAATGTGGAAATATGGGAGGACAGTTGCACGGCGATACAATATAAAGCTTGGTTAGATGGCAACGTGAATGGGGTTTATTTGTCTGGTCATGAAGTAATAAGTAGCCATGTTTTGCGATGGGGTCGTTTCGGTAATTTCAGTGAACACTTCAATGAGGTTATGAGCGTTTCCTACGATGAGGCGGCGGCAATTAAGAGGGGCAAGTCCTGCAGGAAGGTATTTTGCAATG
Organism: Puniceicoccales bacterium; assembly: GCA_031266345.1. GTDB lineage: Bacteria > Verrucomicrobiota > Verrucomicrobiia > Opitutales > JAIRKQ01 > JAIDVZ01. The sequence continues at coordinate 81,647 of JAISBD010000025.1, forward strand.
GCTTTGCGATTGGAGGGTACGTCACCATGCTACTGGGAATAATTGGGGGAATTGTGGCTGGGGTGGCAATGGATAGCGACGATGACATGAGGGATTTCGCAGTGGGCATGTTGCTCGGAATGGTTGCCGGTCTTGGTCTCATGATTTCCCTAATGAGCATATGTATCAATTTTTCTTGCATGTGTCTCGAGCCCGAGAATGAATCCGAATGCCTCCCGCCGCGGATTTACTACGATGTGCAAAGCCAGATCCCTCCCATCATCCGCTCCATACTGGGAAGATTGGTGGGGGCCATTCCCCGTGACATGGTGCAGCAGATGGAAGCGGGCCAGCGCGGAGGCGGGCATGAGGAGCAAAGTGTTCGAGTGGCGGGGAGGTTTTTAGTGGAATGCTTTGCCAAGCCTGCCCATGCACTATTGGCGCAACTATTGAACTATCTGCAAAATCCCGCCAGTGCGGCCTCGGTTAGCATTGAACACTTTGAAGCGATTTTCACCCTGTTTAAACTCACTAAACAGAGTTTTGTGGGTATGAATTTCGGTGCGGACCTCAGCTTTGCGCTGGCGGATGCCATGGTGAATCTGATAGTGAATGGTAGCATGCCCCTGCACACGATGCTGATGAATTTTGCTCGATTGACACCAACCAACTTTAATGATTTTCCTCAAAATGATGAAGAACGCTATGGTGGTTTTAATTTGTATAGCAGTGAACGTCACGCTGTGCTTGACAAGCTGCAGGGCATATTCATGACGGTGCAACCCCAAATACATACCATGCTTCCGGAGATGCAAGCAAAGATGAACCACATTAAACTTGCAATAGAACTAAAAATGAGGGCTGATCAGAGACGCTAGCTAGCTGTGGCTATGCTTTTTTCAGTGCTCGGATAGATATTAATCAGCCCCTATTCGGGCATGTGTGCTATGATATCAAATGTGGCTGATTAGGCTTTGAATTGTGCTGTAGGCATTTTCTAAAACTCTCCTAAGCATTTCTAGGGTTTGGTTTATTTGCTGCTGTGCAGTGTTGGCAAATTCCCTGTTGGCGGCGGCTTCTTCATTGAATGCTTGCCGGGCTACTTCCATAACCTCAACGGAGGCTTTTATTTTGTCAGCGACGACTTTTATCTTGGCAACATCTTGTTGGCCTATTCCCTGTGCTATTTGACCACCAGCATTGCACATTCCGGCCAGGGATTGGCCTATAGTCCCCCAGTTGCTAGCCTTTGCCTGGAGGGTTTTAACTTGAGTGTCTATTTCGGTTTGGGTCAGTCCCGGAGTCGTTATCTGTTCACCATTTTCTGCTATTATAGCTTCACCCGCCCCTGGCGTTTGCTGCGCTGCGGCATTAGCATGACTTAGCCTGACGGCTGATCCGACTACGCATCCTAGTTGTATGAGTCCACCGAGTGCGGCTAGGGATCCCTGAATAATGGTGAAAGTTCCCTGTAGGATGGCAGCCTCTTTTTCCTTTTCAGCTGCATCAAGCTTCATATCAAAATTCACCTCTGCAGTTTTTGACGCCATTTCTTTGTTGGCCCTCCTTTGTTCGCCCGCCAATTGTTTCTGATCATTGCTTATGTCTATTGAAAGCATTGCAACTAGGAACATTATGTCGCCCAGGGATGTCAACTTCCCCCCTATTTTCCCGGAAGCGAGATCCGTAAAAGCAAGAGCAGCGCCCATTGCTTCTCCTCGGATACCATTATTAACGCTGTAAAGTTGCACAGGTCCTCCTTCGAGACCGGCACCTGCTTTGATGATAGACCCTGAGTTTAAGTAGCTCATTATTAGCCCAGCATCGCCTGCGTCCATCACTGCTTTGGCTTTCGCGATATCCGTTTCCCCATTTTCCATTACGTATGCGTTGCCATTACCCGCATCCAATAGGTAATACTGTCCGCTCCCTAAACCGCGTGTTATGCTACTTGAATCACCCATATTTCCTCCCTATAAAGTTTTTAAATTAAAATATTTAATTAAATTGTTACGCGCCGCGCTATTCCTAAATTTATATCCCCTTCGCGACTAACCATATCTGACATGCGCGAAAATTCTGAACCCATAACTTCGACGTCATTATTTAAATTTTCTACCATTGTGTTAAGTGTTTCCATTATAGTCTGTAGACTTTTTTCCAGGCTTTCCAAAAATGCTTTTATCTTACTGACTTCCTCCATCACTTTGGCGTTGTGTATCATCTCTATGCCCCTTAAAATAGTATAAACACCATTAGTTATGGTCACAATCGCCATCACAACGGTAGCAGCGATCTGTGCAATGTCCGCTGCCAGTTTCGCCGTGGTTGCCGCTGTTGTCCCACTTGCTGCCCCACCTGAAAGAACACTTATAGCAATGGACGCTACGAGCACTATGACGGTAAATAGGATGCCTGCGATCATTGATGACAGTGCCATCCCTCTCTCATACTGCTCGTCATCGATAGCACCTGCTGCATGCAAACCTTCTATGGTAAGTGAAATGACAAAGTCCAAGAATATTACCGCCGGATTGAGCATTTCCCCCCACTCTTGTAAAAATTCCACAACGGCGTTTTGGCGATCAATCGCTCCCGCATTTATGAGTAATTCCATAATTGCCTGGCCAAACATAACGTATGACAAAATTGCTAAGGCTAATATCGAGCCAAGCCCGGGGATAATTGCATTCAGTATGACTGTTAGCGTAATAATGACAATAATTAGAAGTAATGATTTTAAAAATTTTAAAAATTTGCCCCAGGTAGATAGTTCTTCTTGTATATTTGCTATTTGGCCAGCCGGCGATATGCCAGCACCCATATTAGTTTTTTCGCATTTCAGTTTCTCCAGTGTCGCTTGTAAGCCATTATTGCCAACCACGACACCCTTCCTCATATTTTCCGTGGTTTCTTGAAACAGGAGCACGGAAGCCTCTTCCCCTCCTATTTTTTCTCCCATCATGTCCATCACCAACATGATGCCAACGGAAGCAGCTGATAGGCAGGGATATTGTTTCATTAGTTCGCTAGCTTTCGTTGGCATTCTGCTGCACCCGGGGCATGGGGTTCCCATACCTGGAACCTGGGAGCATACACCAGCGGGGAGTTCAGTTACACCCTCAGCGGTGAGATCCTCCTCATCGTACTCGCAGGCACATCTTCCCCCCGAACCGCAATCGCACATTGGTAAACTGTCAGTATCTATAGCCATGCTATTGAAGTAACCCCACTTTTTCTTCGAAATAATTTTGCACAATCATTCCACCTGAGCCTCAATTGGCGGCTGCTCTTCCGGCGCATTTTCACCTTGCTGCACTTGATTTTCACCTTGCTGCACTTGTTCAGCTCCATCTTTAACTTCTACGTTTTCCAACCTTTCGAGGATTATGGTAGCCCTGCCTAGGGCCTGTTCCGTGAACTCATCATTTTTGAACTCATCCAGTTTGGAAAGGCGCAACACCTCTTCCAAATATTCCTTACCTTCCTGAATTTTGTTCTGAGCTAGACAGGCTTCGGCAAGCCGCATAAACAGATTTGGACTGTAATCTCCAACCGTAAGGGCAGCCCGATAGCCGAACTCCGCGTAGGCGTATTGCTTCATCATGAATGCGGTTGCACCACAGGCGTAATAAAACCTCTTGGATTTATTATCTATGAAACAAAGCATGGAAAAAATTTGCAAAGCTTTAGTATATTTCTTATTTCTATAAAACTCATGGCCAACGGCATATATTGCTTCCACGCTTGCGTCATTCAAGCCATAGTACTCCTTCACATCGAAGGTTCCGTCGACTATGGCTTGGGCAATCCGTGCCATTTCCTCCTGTTTTTCGCTATCTAAGTTTTCCATAAAATCTCCTCTCCTTTGAAGCGTTATTTAAAGCCTAACGTTGTTGGCAACGCCCTTAATATAGTCGCCTAAGCTTTTGACAAGTTGGGAAGCAATGCTTGAAAAACTGTTATAGGTTTGGGTAAATTGGTTGAGCTTAGTATTCATTTGTTGGTTGACCGTGCCTATTTCATCGCCGTGCATCCTTATGGCCTCTTGGGCATTGCTTATCGTTGTCAATTCGGCCTGCTCTTTAACGTCAATATTTTCGTACCCTGCCCCGCTGCTTCCTTCTTTGTCGTACCATGAGCGATATGCCTGTTTTTGAGCAATATCGCTATTTACACTCAAGCTAAACTTACAATCCCCTTCCACATAAGGTTTCCACTGCTCCCAAGTTATACCATTATTCGTCCCAAAATATGTATGTGAACCTCCTCCAGAGTTAGTAACATGGTTATAGGTCTGCAAATAGATACTATTGGCATAGCGCAGCATTGAATTATTTTTCTTTGTTAGCTCATTGTTTTCGAGTATGGCCTGGGCTTGGGCAGCTAGCATCCCTTTTACTGCCAGAGACATCTCGAAGGCCATGGCCAAGGCAAAATAAGGTATAGATAGGTGCCTCGCCAGACCTGCAACGGTGGTTGCCGATGTTACCGCCGGACCAGTGGCAGCGGTTGCCGTATAGGTGCCGTCAGCATTTTTTGCTACGGTGGCGAGCCTCACTCCGCTGCCATTAACCGGATTATATTTCAATGCTATGTTTAAAAGGGTGTTTTTGTCAGCCTCCGTGGTATTGCTAGTTAAAGCATCAAATATTTCTTTCAATGCCGCTTGGTTGCTGGCGAGTGCAGGGGAATATATGATGGTAAATGAGGCATCCTCCGTTCCTTTATTCAAAAAAGTATTTTCCAAAGATATATCAGCATTGCTCACACTATATGTGGCATTAAGGTCTTTTGCTGGTGGCATATTTCCTCCTTAAGTTTATTTTAAATTGCGCAGTGAAGCTAGACCTAGGCCCTAAATTTTTGCCTAGATTGCCTTCTTTTCTTTCCCCGCTTATCTGTGCTATCAATCGGGTTTTTTCCGGTAGCGGAAGCAAGCACTGTGTTCAGTTTACCACTGCCAGGCTCTTGCTTAATAGCATCTTGCTGGGGGGAGCCTTCCCCTATTTTTTTATAGTGAAGTCCATGGGCTGTAATTTTTTTAACAATCTCCCGGCGAGCTTTTTTGGCCCACTCCCCCATTCCGCGAAATGCATCGGGAACGAGCTTTTCCAGTATTAGAAACGGATTTTCTTCCCCATTTTTGCCGGGTTTAATTTCGCATGGTGCCCAAATGGCATCATTTTTTTTGTCAAGTTCCGCTATTTTTTTCAGCGCCAATTCATTTTCGCGGAGATGGTGTTCCATGTGGGCGAAATATTCCCTGTTTTTGCGCTCATTTTCGGATATTTGGGCCTGCACCTCAGCAAAAATACGCTCCGCCTCTGCCTTCCGTGCTTTCTTTTCAGCGGGCGTTTCATCCCTATCCCTGCGCTCATTCTTGGATACTTGGGTTTGTACCTCAGCGAAAAGTTGTTCCACTTCAATTTCCGCACCTACTTCTTCAGCGGGTATTTTCTTCCTCCTATTTGTCATCCGTCCTCCCTTTTAATTTTAACTTCTGAAAAAGATTTTAAAAATTTCTAAGAAAATGTCAAAGCTTTTTTGAAAAATTTAATAAATTCCTAGAAAAATAGGAAAGCTTTTTTGGCTGCCTAGTCTCCCATAAAACAAGCCTGGGGTTCCCTAGAAAATTTGCACTTCTCCGAAAAATGCAAACTTTGCCAAAAAACTTGGCAAAGTTTATTTGATTTTAGGATTTTGCCCTCCCTTCAATTATTTCTGATATTGGTGGTAATATTTTTGAAGACTTCGCCGGTGCTCTGGCACAATTCGGAGGCCGCATTGAGGAAGCTACCATGGGCTTGCGTATAATTTTCAAGTTTTGAGTTCATTTCTCTACCTTTATTCGATAACTCGTCGCCGTGCATGGTTAGGGCTTCCACGGCATTGGATATGCCCGTCAGCTGCCGCTCTTCAATGGGGTCAATGTTTTCAAATCCACTGAATGTCGCTAGTCGATAGGAACCTTCGGAATTGTAATGTGAGGGGGCTAGCTCCCCATCATTTTCATAGCCAATCATACCCGTATACTTGCATTCATTTGTCAAATAGGCCCTAAATTCCGTGAAATTCACACCAACATCTTCGCACGTGCCAAGGTATGAACGGGAACCCCATCCACTGCCTTTAAATTTATCACTGGCTGTTTTATAGGCCCAGTTGCCATACTGCATCATCTTACTGTTTTCCCCGATCAAGTCAGTATTTCTCTCTATGGCTTCGATTTGCATGTTGATAAATTCCTTGGCCAGGAGTGATTTTTCATAGCACATAGCTAGGGCAAAGTGAGGAATATTTAGGTTTTCCGTTGCGGTTGCCATACTGATATTCGAAGTCGCATTTCCAGCCTCAGCGACAGCAGTGTAAGTACCGTTGGCATTTTTTGTTATGGAGGCGAGCTTAGCTCCCTGGCCATCGAAGGGATTGAACATGAGTGCCAGGTTCAAAAGTGACTGAGCATCACCTGGGTTTTTAAGTACCTCAGTGTAGTAGGCAATTTTATTCCTCACACTTTGCATCCCGGCCAACTCCTCTGCTATCATATCACTGAGTGCGGTTTTTATAGTATCTACCCTCGAGCCATTCGGGTTCGCCGCATGGGCGGCATCGACATCCCCTTTATTCTCCTTAGCCCATTTTTCTATCTCTTCGAGGATTTTTTTTACAGCATATTTATTTCCATCCATGGCGGTTAAGTTTTCAATGGAGACCGTAGAGCCACTAATCTCACTGATGACATTCTTATAACTTCCTACCCTGGCTGTGTAAGCGCGGGCATCAGTCTTAATACTTTCCTCATCGGGATCCCCTGCGGGGTTGGGAATGGTGTCCATACTAGTGCTCATATCCTCGAAGAACTTGACGTAAGATCGCCTCACCGATAGCTCAGCGGCCTTATTATCGGCACTTCCATCCATATTCGTTGCACTATTGAACGCCAACATTATTGCGCCATTTTCAGTTGTTAGCGTGGTGATGGCTTGGGCGCTGTAGCGGACAATTGGGGGAGTATCATCGGCGTGTTTTAGGGCAAAGGCAAACAAAGATGGGTCATTTTCGTGGGTCATGCTCTCTATCTTAGTACGGACGGTGTTTACGATTTCCGTTGCCGTTTTGGCGTCATTTGCGGCCATCGTCGTCACCCCACTCACATTTGATGCCAAAGTGGTTGCATTTATTTTAAATAATTCCTCCATCAATGCTATTACATCTGCGGGTACTAGTGCACCTGTGGATGTTAGCGAACTACTTACATCATTCAATGCGGTCCTCATATTGGCTATGCTTGTATTTGCATTATTTATCGTATTTTGCTGAGTAGTTTTCGTAGAATTTGTCCAGAGACCATTTGCACTATTTGTTAAACTTTGGCTTTCGACCTTACCTACTGCACTTATTGCTTGGGCTTTCAAATCGGCCATCTCCGTCCCCGTAAATAGGATAAGTGCTGCATCCACTGCGGCTACCAGAGACTCTGCCATGTTTAGCATGCTATTTAGTGCAGTGCTATCCCTTTGGTATTCCACTATTAGTGGAGTCAACGCTTCCACTGCTTCCGCATAGGCAGTGGAGTCGTGGTTAGTGTAGGCAGCTTTTAGCGCATTAATGGCCTCCAGCATCAGATCGGGTCTTGTCGAGGATGGTGTAGCATTCAAAAAATCTTGCGCTGAGGTTATTGAACTACTCGCAGCTTTTGCTATGTTAGAAATCGAGTCTACAATCGACGACTTCTCCATGGCGGTGTTCAACATTGTCGTAGTTGCCGCCAAGTCAAGTTCCGAAGCCTCGAATAGGGGGACTATGTCCGATTCCAGCAAAGCTCTCAGCTTATCTTTTGTGAGAAGTGCAGTGCTACCCCCCAGGTTAAAGAGGGCGTTATCCAGGGCTCTCAAACGGTCATCCACCGTCACATCGGAAGAAAAATAGAACCTATTGCCAGTGTATTCGGCATGGGATTTTTTCCAAGTTTCCCAAGCTGCTTCATCCCAAATACGCTCCATCGTCCAATCCCAATGCCAAGTACCCACATGATCCTCCCAATAGTCACGCGCATTACCAGTTAGGGCATAGTGCTCTTCCTCATTTGCGATTTGCCGCTGAAGTTCAGTATCTACCGCTGCACGTATTTGATCATACATTGCGCTGACGTTGGCAATTGTTATGCCACTATTAGCATCGTTCAGCGAATCACTCAAGGCTTTCCTTAGGAAAGCTTCCTCATTGGTAAAGGCGGTGGGGTAATTCAATGCCACATCGTACAGCGTCTTACCGTCAATTTCTATCAAATCTTGCATATCCTCTCTGCTGACAAGGGCGAGCAATTTATCGCCGAGTTTAATCTTGGCATTATCTGTGATAGAATTAAACATTGTGTTGATATTGGCAACTGTTATGGCATCGGCGCTGTGAAGTTCATCCTTCAATGCGGTTCTAGCCAAGGTTTTTTGGTCATTGGTTCCATTGTCAAGGGTATAGCTATACAAGTTATTCCCTGTTTTTGCTTTGAATAAATCATGGAGTTCACCCTTTTTAAGGATCCCTTTCAAATTATTGGCCAGCGACGTTTTGATAGTGGTGCTCGCGGCGTTATACACCGCCTGAATTTCGCTAACAGTATCCGCCGCGCCAGTTAGGGCGCTTTTTATCTTGCTAGGCAAGTCCGTAAAGGCATCGGAGTTATTTAGTGCAAAGGCGTAGAGGGTAGTTTCTCTGGCCGCCTCCAGCAGGGCTTTCAGTTTATTTTTATCGCTGCTTATTGCCGCGTACAAATTGTTGGCCAGCGACGTTTTGACAGCGGCGCTCGCGGCGTTATACACCGCCTGAATTTCGCTAACAGTGTCCGCCGCGCCAGTTAGGGCGCTTTTTATCTTGCTAGGCAAGTCCGTAAAGGCAGTGGAGTTATTTAGTGCAAAGGCGTAGAGGGTAGTTCCTCTGGCCGCCTCCAGCAGTTTTTTCAGTTTATTTTTATCGCTGCTTATTGCCGCGTACAAATTGGTGGCCAGCGATGTTTTGACAGTGGTGCTTGCGGCGTTATACACCGCTTGAATTTCGCCAACAGTGTTCGCCACGCCAGTTAGGGCTTCTTTTATTTTTGATTCAAATCCAGCAGAACTTGCCAGGGCTTTTTCGAAGGCATCTTGCGCAGTCCAATCCGCATGCGCAGCTTTTTCCGTAGCATTGAGTGAATCAAAAAAACTTCTATTCAAATCAGTTTTTAAAGCAGCAGGCAAAGCGTTGGCACCGGTGGTGTTGTATATCGCTGAAATTTGGCTAATTGCCAAAGCGTCTCTTATTTTTGATTCAAATCCAGCAGAACTTGCCAGGGCTTTTTCGAAGGCATTCTGCGCAGTCCAATCCTTCTGCGCAGTTTTTTCTTCAGCACTGAGTGAATCAAAAAATCTTTTATTCAAATCAGTTTTTAAAGCAGCAGATGAAGCATCGTACACCGTTTTAACTTCGCTAATTGTCAGCGAAGTGGCTCCCATCGTACTGTTAAAGGCAGTGGTTATATCGGTTCCCAACTCGGTAAAAGCGGTATCATTCAGTGCCTCATCGAACAAGTTTCTTCCCCCAAGCTCTATTAAAGTTTTGAGATTGGCTGCCGTGATGGAATTTAGTAGGGTAGTGCTTAGGGCAGTTTTTAAAGTAGTATCAGATAAGGTGTTATATATCGTTGAAATTTCGCTAATTGCCAGCGTAGCAGCTTCCATCGTATTCTTAAAGACAGTGGTTGTATTACCTGCCAACCCGGTAAAAGCGGTACTATTCTTCAGTGCCTCATCGAACAAGTTTCTTCCCCCAAGCTCTATTAAAGCTCTAAGATTGGCTGCCGTGATGGAATTTAGTAGGGCAGTATTTATGTCAGTTTTTAAAGTATCAGACAAAGCGTTAGTACCAGTGACGCTATATATCGCTGAAATTTCGCTAATTGCCAGCGTAGCAGCTTCCATCGTATTCTTAAAGGCAGTGGTTATGTTACCCGTCAACCCGCTAAAAGCGGTACTATTATCCAGTGCCGCCTCGAACAAATTTCCCCCTATTAGGGATACGAGGTCATCCTCCGAATAGTAGTCCAGTAGCTTGGAAATTAGACTATTCTGCGCCTCAGTACTCAGGGCGTTAAATAGTGTTTTGATATTGTCTATTGTTATGGTGCTGCTTGTGTCTATTACTTCATTTCCCAGAGCTTTCCTTATGTCGTCGGCTTCACCGGTAAATGCTGTGGGATTATCCAGTGCAAATGCATATAACTTCATTCTCTTGGCAGCCTCCAGCAATGCCCTCAAGTTCGCCGTCGTAATCGAGGCATTGGAGACTGTTGCACTGAGCAAGCTGTCCCCCAGATCATCCTTGGCAGCGGCACTTAAGTTGCTAAATAGCGTTTTGATATCGTCTATTGTTATGGGGCTACCGTTGACGGTTCTAGTGGAAGTGGTGTAACTGCTGTCAGTGTAGGTTTTTTCTCCACCATAATATACGGAAGAGTAGTTTGCCCCATAGTCTCGCACCTCCGCTGTGTAGCTGGTCTGCGTCACAAGCCCTGCAAGCGCCTGCATTACGTAGCTCTCCAACTCCGTAAAAGCTTCGGGATTATCCAGCGCCACCTTGAATAAACTATCATTACTCTCGTTCGCTTCTATGAACGCTAGCAGGTCATCCCTCGTGAGCAATGCTTCCAGCTCATCCCCCACCTTGTCCTTGACCTCGTCCTCAAGGTCCTTGCCGTACCACATGAGAACATTGTTGTATGTTATCAATGAGCGTGTGTCAGTGGTATACACCTGAACGCCATTAGCATCAACACGTATCGTCCCATTATCAAACATAGGTACCAGAGTTAGTTGCGTATCCGTCGTCGTAAGCAAGTCCCAAGTCTTGTTCACAACATCGTCACTGGAGAGCTGCCTACGCTTCCAGTCTTCAACAAATAAGTCTATCGCCTCCGGCACGCTGACAGTAACTCGCTGAAGAACTACCTCGGTAATGGCCTCGTCGTTCTCATCGGTAATGGTAACGCCGTTTTCGTCGACTTTATCCCGTTCCACCAGTTTCATCGCCGTCGTTGTCCCACTCAGCAATAGAGCTACGCTAGCATAGTCCTCATTGGTAAATTTTTCAACTAAAGTGTCGTCGTCGACAGTCTCAGTGTTAATGCCAGCAAGCGTGTTCAATTTCGCTAAAAGATTTGGAGTAATGGCGTCATAGGCCGCTTTAAAACTATCCGGCAAATAGGAAGTCGGTTGCAGATAATTCAAAAGCTTCTTCGTCACCCCCCAATACTGTTCCGCACTTTCACACTTCCCCACCTCCAACATGATTTTCTGAAGAGGATCAAGGACTTTTGTCTGGAATTCCGCCCATTTTTCCTGATTATCTGCAAGATTTTTCTGCATGTCACTCGGTGTTTCGAGATCCTCATCGAGACCATTGGCAATAGTGTATGCGAGAATCGCTTCATATATCCGCTGCAGCGCTACCTGATTCTTGGCAAGATCAGAGGTGTATATGAAAGTAAATTTCTCACTGTCGTCAATATCAAGAAAAGGATTCGTCACAATCTGCTTATTTGCATCAAAGTTATCATTGCTAACACTTTCCGTAGTCATGTTATCTCCCTAAATTTAATTCACTTATAACTTAGCACCCTCGCCCTACCAGGCCCGAACTCTTCTCACAACCCTCTTAACTAATTTCTTAGCTGGCTGCGCAGCGGAAGCTTCAGTGGATTTGCCCTTGGTAACGGAGGCAATCAATGCCCCTATGCCGTTTTTAACCTTCCTGTCGGCCGCTTCCCGCCGCATTTCAGCAAAATTAAACCCCAGAGCTTCGATTTCCTCAATGGCCCCCCGCCGAGTCTTCTCCGTCCACTCGGATAAACCTTGAAAAGCTTCGGGAGCAACCTGCTCCAAAAATAAAAATGGACTCTTCCCCTCGTTCTGCCCAAGCTTGAGACCGCACCGATTCCATATGATTGCGTTTTTCTTATCAATCGCTTTCAATTTGCTCACCATATTCTTATTTTCTTTTATTTGCGCTTCCATTCGTGCCAAACATTCCGTGGCCTTGCGCGTATTTTCCTCCCATCGCTCCTCTAGAGCAGCGAGAGATTTTTTCCTGTCCACTTCCTGCCCACCTACCTCAGTGGACACTTCCCCTTTGCTTTCATCCATCCTTGATCTCCTGCTTGATTTAAATTTTTGAAAAAATGGTAAAAATTTAAGAGCAAATGTCAAACCTTTTTGGCAAATATTAAATAATTTGCTTCTAAGTCTTTCCTGTAAAGCTGTTAAGCTCCCTCTTTCCCTGCGACTTCCGTGCGTTGAAAATATTTTCCTCCGCCGGGATATATTTGCGAAATTGCAAAACAAAAAAAGTGGTAAGAATGGGAAGTGAAAGTGGCCGAAGTTTTCTCCGGCTCTACCTCCCCAGCTTTTTTCTGCTCAGATTCTTGGCTAGCGCTAGCAGGCCCTACTTTTTTACTTTTTTGCCATTTTCACCAGCGCTGGACACCTCACCCGGATCACCGGCACATTCACGGTCTTCCATTTCTCATTCACTCTACGCTTTCGCTGGGCGCATTGGGAGCTTCACTGTGTTGGGAAACATACCGCGCCTTGCAGCCGCGGCTAATTGTTGCCATTTCCTCCCAGATATCACTGGGAGAGCCCATAAGATTGGCAATTTCACTTCCGATGAAAACCGGGAAAAAAATGCGATGCAACGGCGCATACATTTTCAACAGGTGATTACCAAAGAGATCGGAGTCTTCCGATGGTATTGGCCTAATGGAAAAGGACTCATAGGCAGCGCTATCCACGATTGTGCCTTCGGTGTTATCAGGAATTTTAAAGGTTCCATCCGCACTCCGATTCTTCCCATCATACTGAAAACAGCTGTCTATGTATGTGTCGTCGCAGCGACGAGAGAGAGCAATAGGAGTGTGAGAATTATCACCTTCATCACCTCCGAAAGCCAAGCGCGATAGCAGGGATTGCGTAAATGCGTAAAGCATGTACAGTGTCTCGTCGAACGGTGAAAATTGGTTATCTTCATCGGCGGGATCGACCTCCTTGGGAGTTGTCCGAGCCAAAACATCCAATGCATCGAGCACATAAAATCTTGCTTCGCAATCCTCGGCGGCGGAGTCAACCATGTAGCAAATTTGTTCACGGAGGGCTGCAGACGCAGCCTTTGAATCTGCAACGCATTCTTTAATGCCATCAATATCCGCTGAATTTTCCTCACGCAGGAGACTGTTCATTTTCTTTACTTTTCCATCCACATCACTAAACGATTTAACAGTTTCCTTAAAATTTGAAACGTATACGTCTGCTAGGTCGTCCAGGTCGTCATCCGATTCATCGGTGGCAATAATTTCTTGAATTTTATCTTCTGTGTGCCCCTTCGTTTTTTGCATGCGCCTAAGCGTCACTTGAATTTCCGGCAAGCATTCCCTTGCACCGGCAAGATTGCCACTGTTGACATTGGCTTCAACCCTCTCGATGAGGTCGCACAGTGTATCTATCCTGACCTGCTCCTTCACAACCACATAGGGCATGCGAAATTCCGCCCTCGCAACTTTAAACGCTGTGTCAATCCAAAACGATTCCGGTTGCCTGGAAAAATTTGCCAACATTTCATTCCTCCCCTTCTCCCCTCCAAAGTCCCTACTCTTCCTAAATGTCGCAAAGATGGACATATCATTTTTACGCACTTTGGAGACGGGTTTTGAAGTATCCCCTTGCCGATCATCGTGGAAAAATACGCGGAAATCTTCGGGCGTTGCGCGCTGGCCAATGAGCCACTGCTTGACCGCCACGGATAGCGCACTCCAAGATGACGCCACTTGCGAGGCTAATAGGCACTCTAGGAATACCCAACTTCCCCCCATTTCGGAAATGTGCAACGCTAGCTCCGCCGGCGTACTTTTTTTCAGCAACGTATCTACTTCATTGATGTTGATCCTATTTCTTTTATAATCTTCAAAAATTTCGCATTGTTCAAATTTTAACCTGTAATAGGCCACCCGTTGCACCATTTTTTCCGACCATCCGTCCAGCCGTAAAGTTTGGCAAAATAGCATCGCCTCCTTTACTTTTTCGATGGGGATTTCCATGAAAAATCTCCTCTCATCTGCGGGATCTTCGAATTTCCAATCGAATGTTTCACGGCCACTGTCGATATTTTCGCCGGCATCACCGGAAATGGCCCGCTCTATGCCGGAAAAATTACTCAGGAAAGCTTCAGAAATTTCAAAAATATTATCGTGCAAAAATAGGTCTAAGTATGAATTTTTAGAGAGAAATTCTTGGATTGTATCGGCGTCCACCAGTTGCATTTTCCCGCGGGAGGGAACGTCAACCCTCTTTCTCTTGTGATCGAAATGGACGTATTCGGTGTCAAACATGTGCTTTGCTTCCGCATTTTCGAAGTGCTGATAGAGGAGAGGCGTCGGGGGGGTATAGGATATCTCATGCCATTGTTTAGCAAAACTAAACGACTTCCATAGCAGAGATGTTATCTCGGTTTGCGCCTGCTTTGGGGTCACGCCATCCCTTAGCGTGAAAGCGAATACTGGATTTTCTTCTGTGTAATCCGGATTGTAGAAATCAGAAAACTTAGCGTTTAGAGTTCCTAGGCGGCCGTAATTAAGGAAATCCGCCTCATGCAGGAGAATTGCCACAATGTCTTTTCCCCTCGGATTGGCATCCTTATTAATTATGGCGTCCGAAATTCTTTTGATGCGCTCCTCCGATAGGGGCAAAGCTAGGGTACCGCGGGCATTTTTTGCGCTAATTTCATCGAAGATATCGATGCCATCTCCCTGCCGCCCCGAATCGTGAAAAAATGCAGCAATTATAGCATCTTCGATTTCCTCATTTGAAATATTCCTAAATTCCTCAAAGAGTTTCCCAAGGTGTATCGCGACGGAGATAATTATAAGCGCCACCTGCACCATGTGGTCCTCATTGTGGGACTTACTAGTACCCTCATGGACATCAAGTAGCCCGCGCACCATTTTTGTGAATTGTTCCTCCGGGAGAGAATTTTCCGAATTTAGCATTTCCTTCAGCTTTGCGACCATTTCACTGTCACGCCCGCGCACCCCCTTTTCGAGCATTTCGACTTGCTGGATTTGCGTTAGATCCTTAAGGAATTTCTCTTCCCCTTCGTAAATAACGCGGATTTCATCAAATTTTGGAAAGTCTTTCCTGTAAAACTGTGCGGCTAAATCGTAAATTTGAAAAATTTTGCTAAAATCAATGCCGTCTAACTTTAAGACCTGGGTAATTTTTCTAATCTGCTCTTCCCGGGGTAAAATGCCATCCGCAAGGCCAGCAATATTGGTTCCGCAGCTCTTTTTGCTGTCAATGATCCGTTGTATGCGCTGCTCATTGCACCCATACTTTGCATCAAACATGTGAAACTTTTTCGCATTTTGAAGAATACGTGCGAAGGTTCCTTCGCTGTGCTGGCAATTGAGAAGATGATTTTCCCTTGAAAATTCGAATGACTTGCACGCCAATAGCGCTATTTTGGATTGCGCATCTCCGGGGGTTACCCCATCCATCAGCGTAAAGTTGAATGAGGGATTTTTTAGCGTGCAACCCCGGCTGCAGGCATCGGAAAATATGAGATCCAGCGAGCAATTCTGGTCAGTACCGGGCATGGGAAAGTTGCGTTCAGGATAGGCGAGACTTAGCGCATGTACATCGTGAAGTAGAATTGCGGCCCTACTTTTATACCCCACATCGTTGTTTTTCCTGACTATAGCATCCAAAATTCTTTCGATGCGCTCCTCCGATAGGAGGTCACCTGCCAAGGCGCGCAGAATATTGTGGGCATTGGCGCCATTTTTCCGCTGCCCCAAATCATGAAAAAATACAGCAATCATGGCATCTTCCACCTCCTCACTTGAAACGTCTCTAAATTCCTCGAAAAGCTCCCCGAGATGCCTGGCAATGGCAATGACAGTGACTGCCATCTCTGCCATACGGTTTCTCTTCAGCCGGCAATCAAAGTTACTGTAGCGGCAATGATTAGCTGTGAACTTATTGGTACTAATAAGAGCGCGTATCCTGTCTTGAAATCTCGCGTCCCATAGGAATAAATTCCTCTCCAAATCTAATTCTTTTTTTAACTCCGCGACCTTTTCGCCACTGTACTCACATGCCCCCTCTTCGAGTATTTGGATTTGTTGGGTTTGCGTTGGAAAACTCTCAAAAAATTTCTCTTCCCCTTCGTAAATAACGCGGATTTCATCAAATTTTAGAGATTCCCTCTTGTAAAATTCCATGGCTAAGTCGCAAATTTTAGAAATTTTCCCAAGGTTAATTGTGCACCGACCTGTTGTTTGGATGGTTGGAAGCGGGGCAATTTCAACTTCGTCCGGATTGACTCTAGGCCTGCCATCTTCGGCAATGGCTACGGTACGACTGGAAAGCTGTTTTTCCCACTCAGCAAGTGGTCTGCTATGGGTGGGGTCACACCCGCGATTGGTCCCATCACCATTCGCTACGGAAATTTTTTCGAACGAGCCGAGATCCCTTTCAGATTCACAAACAAAGCTAGAGCACGCAATAGGATTTACTCCATTTTCACTAATTAACACTGGTTTAACTTTCATTTACCACTGAAAGTAAAGGCAACCAAAAATACTTTCAACAAAAATTTCAACTTTTTTAGCATAGCATTCAAAAAACGCAACTTTCACAAAATTTACCAATCGCATCGCGGCCCAAGCTCGGCAAAGTCCCCGCACCAGGTTTTCAAGAAATCGCAAAGTTTTCGGCTGCATTCCTCAAAGGATACTAGTGGTAGCCTGGAGCCCTGAGCAAACGTGAAATAAAAAAGTGATGTTTTAATGCTATTTATTTTTTTATTTGGTTTGACAAGGGTGTACCATTTGTGCTAAATGTTACAGCCAAGTGGTACCGTCCATTCAAAGTAGTCCAATAGAAGGTTATTCCGGTGAGGTTTCTCCCGTGGGTTATTCTCCTAGATCCTCGGAGGTGGAGGGGGGTATTGGTTCTGCCCGTGCTAGGGGACGGTTTGGCAAAAGAAAGATTGCTCTCCCTCGGGGTGAAGATGTTTTCGCTAGCCGCTTTGAAGCTCTTCCGGAAAATCTAAAAAATCTCATCAAAGAGCAGCAACTTGCGAAGCGTGCTGCGGCCATGCCGTTTTCGCTGGATATTAATGCAATAATGGGAGAATATTTTAAAGAGCCCCATTCAATATACCTAATTCACTTGGTTTCTAGCCTTTTGCACTATGTGCACCGCGTTAACCTAGGCGCGTGCTATGACGCCTTCGACAAAATTTTTTAAGAAAAATTGTGACAGGCTTGACTTTTCGCAGGCATGTGCTAGTGCTGAGTGGAGTTTTTTGTGTTGCAAGAGCGGGTTTCCCGCTTTTTTTGTTAACCGCAAGCATTTATTTTTTAAAATGAGCACGAGTAGCCAGATATTGTCAGTTTTAGAGTACATGGAAAAGGAGAAGGGCATTGGCCGCGCAGATATGATCGAAACCATCGGCGAGGCCATTCGTGTGGCTGCTTTAAAAAGTATCGCGGCGGGGCAGGACATTCGGGTCGAGATTAATCCGCGTACCGGCCAATTGCAAACTTGGGCAATTTTTGAAATTGTTGATTCCGTGAGTGATCCCCGCAATCAAATGCACATAAGCAGAGCCTTGCTCATCGATGGCAAAGCGGAGGTCGGCTCCGTGATTGAAACGGAGATCGATCCAGCCTTGCTAGGCAGGATAGTCGCCCAAACCGCCCGGCAAGCAATCATGCAGCGCATAAAAGTTTTCGAGAAGGAAAAATTGTATGACGATTTTAAAAGCAGGGTTGGCGACATAGTTTCCTGCGTCGTCCACCACGTGGACAACGGGAATGTTTACGTGGAAATTGGAAACACCGAAGCCCTGTTGCCGGCGAGGGAGTGCATCCACGGCG
The DNA here is from genome assembly GCA_031266345.1 of Puniceicoccales bacterium. Taxonomy (GTDB): domain Bacteria; phylum Verrucomicrobiota; class Verrucomicrobiia; order Opitutales; family JAIRKQ01; genus JAIDVZ01. Next base: position 99,591 of record JAISBD010000025.1, read on the forward strand.
AAGAGTACGCCACTGGGGATCGCGTGCGCTGCCTGCTGCTAAAGTTAAACACCGATTCCCGCGACGCCGATATCATCCTCAGCCGCAGCCACGTGAATTTTGTGCGCCGACTTCTGGAAATCGAAGTGTCGGAGATTGCGGATGGCAGTGTATTCATAAGGGGGATTGCCCGTGAACCTGGCTATAGGACGAAAATTTGCGTCGATACAAAGGATAAAAATATCGATCCCGTCGGTGCCTGCGTGGGCACCCGTGGGGTCCGCATAAAAAGCATCGTCCGCGAGCTGAACGGTGAAAAAATCGATGTGATCAGGTATTTTGAAGACCCGCAGAGGTTGCTAAGCGAAGCAATCAAGCCCGCTGTGCCGAGAAACGTGGTCGTCAATGAAGCGGAGCACAGGATTTATTTCGAAGTCGCGGAACATGACTTGGCCGTGGCCATAGGTAAGCGCGGCTTGAATGCCAAGTTGACCTCAAAAATGATGAATTGGCGTCTGGATATAAGTAAGGAGTCGACTGCCGTTGATAATTTTGATGACAAGATGGAGAGAGCGGTGGCGGGCTGGGTCGACGTACCGGGGATAACAAAGGAAATCGCTAAAAAGTTAGTGGTGGCGGGCATCACGGATGTGGAAACATTCGAAAGTGTGGAGGCCCACGACTTGGTGGACGTTGGATTTAATCAGGTAGAGGCGGAGCAGACTGTGCAGTGCATACGCGAATTTTGCCGCAAGTAACCAGGGGAACAATAGCAGAAAATATGAGTGTAAGGGTATATCAATTGGCTAAGCAGCTCGGATTGAGCAATGGGGAAGTCGTGGGACTGCTACGTGCGCGCGGCCTTGATGTCAATGGCCCCTCAAACACGATTCCGACGATATATGCCGATGCCCTGATCGCCGAGTTGGGCGGCACTAAGCAGAGAAGGGAGTTTCCCAATACCCCCGAAGAAGTGGGGAGAAAGACCGCAAGTGGGGGGATCGAAAAAATCAAGGAGACGATCACCGCCGCAAACGTCGCCCCCGCACAGCACTCCCCGAAACCTAATTTGCTACGCAGCGCCATTGAAGGGGAGGCAAAGCAAAGCAAAGCTCCCCCCAAGGAAAAACTGCCGGAGACGAAATTTCGCATAGAATCGGGTAAAAAGGAGGGTGAAATCCCGCTCGTATCATTCAGTGGCATAGATATTTCTAAAAAACGGGAGGAACCAAAACTGGAGGTTCTCCCCCCTGCCCAAAGTGCGATGGAGGGAAATCAAAGCGGGCCAAAGCCCATGCTCAAGCAGTTTTTAAAAAAAATTGAGAGGCCGGTCAAAAATGCTGTTTTGAAGCCGATCGCAATTAAGCAGCCAATAATAGTGCGCGACTTGGCGGTGCAAATGGACGTCAAGCCCTTCCAGCTCATATCTAAGTTGATGAGCATGAATGTGTTTGCTTCGATGAACCAGACGCTGGATCCCGCCGTCGCTCAGCAAGTTGCGGAAAAATTTGGATTCGACCTCGAAATCAAGCAGAGGAGTGAGCCTGAGGCAAAGCAGAAAACTAAAGAAAAGTTGGAAAAAAAATCTGCCCCCTTGGTGGGAAAGGTTAGAAATTTGAATCCCCGCTCACCGATTATTTGCGTCCTCGGGCATGTCGACCACGGCAAAACAACCTTACTCGATGCGATTCGCAAAACACGCGTGGCGCAGGGTGAAGCGGGTGGAATTACTCAGCACGTGGCCGCCTACCAGGTGGAACAAAATGGCAAAAAAATCACCTTTATCGATACTCCCGGCCATGCGGCGTTCTCCAAGATGCGGGAGCGGGGTGCTAATTTAACCGACATTGCCGTATTGGTTGTGGCCGCTGATGATGGTTTCATGCCCCAAACCGATGAGGCTCTAAATTTTGCTAAAAAAGCCAATATTCCCGTAGTAGTCGCCATAAATAAGGTCGATGTCAAAGGGGCGAATGTTGACCGGGTCAAGCAGCAGATGCAGCAGCGCGGAATTACATCGGAGGACTGGGGTGGTGAAACCCTGTGCATGCCCATATCCGCCCTCAACGGCACGAACATTCCGGACTTGCTGGAATTGGTACTTCTGCAGGCGGAGATGCTTGAGTTGCAGGCGGACCCCAGCGACGACGCGACGGGGGTTATCATAGAGGCACAGATGGAAACTGGGCGCGGTCCCACGGCGAGTGCCATCATCCGGGATGGTACCTTGCATGTCGGGAACTGCATAGTTTGCAAGACTAGCTACTGCAAAGTGCGCTCCCTGATCAGCGACTCCAATTCTCCAATAAGATCAGCGGTCCCGGCTACCCCGGTCAAAATCATCGGCTGGACGAATCTCCCCGCCGTTGGGGAAACATTCACATCCATTCAAAGTGAAAAAGAGGCGCGCAGGATTGTTGAAGAAAATGTTTTATCCGCAAACAGTAAAAAGAATTCCAGCGCTGACAGTGAAGCCATTACGGATTTGGAGCAGCTGCTATCAGCGATTTCCGCTGAGCAGGGGAAAGCATTGCGCGTCGTGGTTCGCACAGATGTGCATGGCAGTGCGGAGGCCCTCGAGGGCTGTTTGTCCGCAATCGATAGCAAAAAAATCAAGTTAGAAGTGGTTAGTGTGGGAGTGGGCCCGATTAGCAAAAACGACATCGAACTGGCTTCCACTTCGGAGGCAACGATTATTGCGTTTAACACCAAGTTTGAAAGCGGGGCACAGGTTTTGGCAAAAAATCAGCGCATTCCAATAATTCAGCACAACATTATCTACGAGATTATAAACCAGGTGCGCGAGGCGATGGCTGCCCTGCTTGATCCGGAATTGCGCGAACAGAAGCTTGGGGCTGCCGAAGTGCGGCAAGTTTTCACGCTCAAATCGGAAATAATCGCCGGTTGCATGGTCGTCGAGGGCAAAATTTTGCGGGACCAATTCGTGCGCATCATCCGCAAAAAGGCAATAATTTTTCAGGGCAAGTTTGCTTCCCTTAAACACTTAAAAGAAGATGTTGCTGAAATTCGAGCGGGGTTTGAATGCGGCATAAAAATTTCCGATTTCGACCAATTTGAGATCGGCGATATCATTGAGTGCTTCGAAATTAAGAAAATTCAACCGGCATTGTGAAGGCCATGAGCCAGGAAAGACTTACGCGTTTAAACAGGCTTGTTTGCCACGAATTTAATTCGATCCTGCGCACGCTCTATCGCGATGACTTATTCGCTGTCACGGTGACGGAAGTGCAGATTTCTCCGGACTTGCACGACGCCTATGCTTTCGTTTCCATCCTCGGCGATGGGGCGCAGGAGCAAAAAATGCTCAGCCTGCTGATAAAAAAATTGCCGATGATCCGCAAAAATTTATTCTCCAAAATTTCTTTAAAATATTCGCCGCACTTGAATCTGCGCCTGGATAGATCCGCCAGCCGCGCACATAGGGTTTTGGCCGTACTCGATTCCATTTTCCATGAGTGATTTATTTCAGTTGCTGCGCCCCTGGGAAGCATATAACATTGTCGGACATGTGAGGCCCGACGGGGACTGCATAGGCAGTGAGGTAGCTCTCTGTGAGGTCATCGGAGCGCTGGGCAAGCGGTGTTACATAATTCGCAATGATGCCATAGCGCCGAATTTTGCCTCTTTTTTCCATGGCATGCCCATCGTTTCCACGGATAAAATGGATAGCAGTTTGCCGCTCATTTGCGTCGACTGCTCGGATTTCAGTCGCGTTGGCCAAGCCGTTAAATCGGCCTACGGGGAGGTGTTTTTAAACATCGATCACCATATTTCAAACGCGAATTTTGCGCTCAATAACATCGTGAACAGTAGCGCAGCTTCAACCACGGAGATCCTGGCGGAGCTGCTCATAGAAAATAATTTTACCATCACAAAGAAAATCGCCGATGCCCTATATCTCGGCATCGTGACGGATACGGGGAGTTTTGCCTACGATTCCACGTCACTGAAAACGTTCCAAATTGCCGAAATGCTGGTGAAACTCGGTACCAAGCCCTATAAAATATACGCCCTTGCCTACGAAAATAATACTTTGCAGCGCTATCGTTTGTTGGAAAGATTGCTAAAAAATATTGAAATATTCGGCGATGGTCGCCTATGCTTGTCCTTTGTCACGGAGCTCGATTTCAAGGAAACCGGTGCAACTGCTTTTGATACCGAGGGCCTTGTGAATTATACCCGCGAGCTGGAGGGGGTTTTGATTGGGTGTTTTTTGGAAGTGCGCAACAACTCTGTAAAATGTAGCCTGCGTGCGGTGGATAGGAGTTTGCGCGTGGACCTGTTGGCGAGCACATTTGGCGGGGGCGGCCATCCCTGTGCAGCCGGATTTTTAAGGGTCAACATTTCAGCAAAAAATTTTATCGGCGATCTAAAGGTTGCGCTGTGCGAGCACATGAAAAAATTTTACGAAGGGTATCATGCTTCAATTTGACAGTGATTTGAGCGGAATTTTGCTGCTTGACAAGCCGGTGGGGCTGACTTCCCACGACGTTGTGCACAGAATTCGCCGGGCGACGGGCATGAAGCGGGTCGGACATGCTGGAACTCTGGATCCGCTGGCAATGGGCCTGCTAATCGTGCTAATTGGCCGCGCCACCAAAATTTCGCAATTTTTGATCAACCTCGATAAGAGCTACGAAGGCACAATGCAACTCGGCATCGAAACGGATTCCCACGATTCCGAAGGAAACATTGTTGCCCAAAGGGGAATGGATGGTGTGACGCTGGAATGCCTGCGTGCCGCCGCTGTGGCATTCGAGGGCGATCTGGAGCAAGTCCCACCAATGTTTTCCGCTAAGAAATTGAATGGTAAGCCATTGTACCGACTAGCACGCCAGGGAAAAGTGGTTGACAGGAAATCAAATCCCGTAAAAATCTTCAAGTTTGAAATCAAAAGTTTACATGCCAATCGGGCGGATTTTTGCATTTGTTGCAGCAAGGGAACATACGTCCGCACACTCGCCCACGACCTCGGCCAAAAACTTGGTTGCGGCGCGCATTTATCGGCTCTGCGGCGCACAAAAATCGGAAATTTTTCCCTGGGTGAGGCCCATTCCCTGGAAAAAATTTGCACAATGCCCCGCCACGAAATTTGCGAGTGCTTGATAACGTCCTACCTAGCTACAAGAATGCAATGAAGATTATCCGCACATCCTTCGACGAAGAAATTGCCGAATTGGCTGGAAGAAAAGTTGTTTTAGCCATTGGGGTATTCGATGGGGTGCACGTCGGCCATCGATTTTTACTTAAACAGGCAGTGCAGTTCGCTTCCAGCTTGGAAGCCGCGATGGTTGCGTACACATTTTGGCCATATCCGACGCACTTTTATGCAAAAAATCCAAAAAAAATAATCCTATCCCGTGGGCGCAAATTTGAAATTTTGGCTGCCCTCGGCGTGCAATTTGCCGTTGAACAATGCTTTGACGCAAGATTTTCAAAGATTTTATGCGGAGATTTCGTAGATTTTTTGAGGGGAAAATTTCATCATCTGGCCGGTATTTGCGTTGGTTCCGACTTCAAATTTGGCCATAATCGGATGGGGGATGCTATTTTTTTGCAAAAATTATGCGATGGGAGCAATATCCTCTTCAAGGAAGTCCCTGAGTTTTGCTTGAATAGCGAGCGGGTGAGCAGTTCGCAGATTAGAGATTTGCTTGAAAAATGTAACTTTAGCATTGCCAATGAGCTCCTCGGCAACGAAGCAATTTGCTAATTCAAGCAAAATTTGAACGCACTGGGGTTTGAAAAAAATGCCGAACCGGATATGATGATGTCCACACCTGCGCATATCAAGTTCTTTGCAATGTCCTCCCTCACGCCTCCATCAACGGAAATTTTGTGGCTCAACTTGTTACCATTGCGAAAGTTATGCAACTGCAAGATTTTGTGCCACGTTTCGGCTATGAAATTCTGCCCACAAAAACCAGGGTGAACCCCCATGAGCAAAACGACGTCCGCTAACCTAACCAATTCAAAATCTAGTGCCGTTTCAGGGTTGAAGGCGAGGCCACACAGACAGCCATGGTCCCTGATTGCCCCCAGCAGGCCGCCCACGTCGCAAGTCACTTCCCTGTGAATCGTTAGCGCATCGGCTCCCGCTTGCACAAAGGGAACTATGTGCCTATCCGGGCGATCGAGCATCAGGTGAACATCCAAAAATAAATCGCTGTGCCGCCGCAAATCCGCAACCAGTTTCGGCCCAAAGCTTACATTGTCCACAAAATGACCGTCCATCACATCGACGTGTATCCATTGCGCCCCGCTATTCTCTATGATTTTCACGGCGGTGAGCAAATCGCAGTTATCGTAGGCTAAAATGGATGGGGCCAGGATCGTGTTCACCATGGGTTACAAACTGCATCGCCTATTTTTTCAGCGAGTTTCAGGGTTAGCTGGGAGATGGCTTGCGATTTCCTGTGCTGGTAATCGCCTTCCGCCCGAATATCCATGCTAGCTTCAACGGCATAGTTCCGTAGAAAATATTTCCCACTTTTATTGTCAAGGAGAGAACAATTTGCCCGCACATTTATGGAAAATGTTTTCGCTCGAACGCTGTCGTCGGACATCCGTGTCGCTGCGGATTGGCCAAAGTGAACAACATTAACCGTCAGCACCGCATCGGCAGTGGTGGGGTTTTCGACCAATTTGATGCCTGGGCACTGGGACAAATTTTTCCTGATTTGAGCACTCAGAACCGCCTGCATCTGTGGAGCAATGGAATCATTGCACACGGGAGCAACGTACACCGTCTCCGGCAGCGACGATAGCACGGAATTATTTCCACTGTGATAGGCGCAACCACACAGCAATAAACAGCAAAAGATGCTTAAAATTAACGACTTAGGTAACATATCTCTCATTCCCGTACTGGGACAGTCCCGGTAGCGTCACCTTCCACGTCCTCTGCTAATAGCTTCTCGCTGGGACGTTTGTAGCGGCCAAACATGAAGTCGACGGGAGTTTTCCTGGGAAGATTCCCCTCCTTTATGTAATTAATTTTTTCATTTGCTAGCGCGGCTGCTTTGGACTCCGGGTAGCACTTGATCGCCTCCCCGTACATTATTACCGCTGCCTCCGGATTGTTGCGTGACTGAAAGTAAAAATCTCCCACGTTGACCTTACTCATGGCAAGTTGCGTTTTCATGTCATCCAGCCCACGCCTAGCCTCCCCCGCCAGGTCATGGGTGGGATACAAAATCAAAAAATCTTCATAGTAATGCATGGCCTCCTGGGTCGCTCCCTGGTCATTTTTTACACTTTTCACCATGCTAGAATAAATTTTTGCGATCTTCAAATACGCATAGGGGGAGTACTCCGAATCCGGATAGCCATCAATTAGCCGGTCCAGTGCATCGATGGCCTCAACCGGTTTTTTTTCCTTCAGGGCGAGCTCGGAAATGTTCACCAGGGCGAGGGGTGCCAAATCGTCGTAGGGGGCATGTTTGATAATGTTTTCGTAAAACTCAATTGCCGACACATAGTCCCTAAACCCGGGAATGACGCCAAAATAGTATGGCCGCGAACCACCTTTCAGCAGGGTTGCCAAATCGAATTGTTCCCTCACAACTTTGTTAAATCCAGGATATTGGGGATATTTAGTTATGATTGCATCGAAGGCTTTAAACGCATGCTTGTATTGATGCTTTTGCTTGCGAATTTTCCCGATTTGATAGTAAGCTTCCGGTGCAAAAATCGAATTGGCGTACTGCTTGCAAACATCATCGTAAATTTTTAGGGCATTTTGAGCCCTGCCTTCCTCTTGCTCTAACCCGGCTTGGTTCATTATTTCACGGGCAGCGAAATCACCGGACTCAAGCTTAGCAGCGTCATTTGGGCCGCTGTGCCAACCCTCTTGCCGGTTCCACAGCAACTCGCCATGCAGAGCATAACCCGCAAAAGCTAATACAAATATAAGTGTAAATTTTCGCATAACATCCTCGATTGTTACAACCTTATGATTGCCGCTCCCCATGTCAACCCAGCACCGAATCCACCGGTCAAAATTAATTCCCCCGGCGAAATAATTCCCTGCCTTCTATGGTGGTCAATGGCCAATATTATCGAAGAAGCTGACGTATTCCCGAATTTATCCAGGGTGATGCACACCTTTTCCATCGGAATGCGCAGCCGCTCGGCAATGGCATGCATTATGCGCACATTGGCCTGGTGCGTTACCACATGACTTATCTCGTTTATGGTCAAATTATTACGCTCCAATATCTTCCCCATGGACTCTCCCATTTTTTGGACCGCAAGCCGAAAAACTTCCCGACCATCCATTCTCAAATAATGCTTGCGCTCACGGATTGTTCGCTCGCTGGCTGGTTCCCGCGATCCCCCCGCAGGGATATTTAAAATATCGCTATGTTCCCCATTGGAGCCCAGTAATACGTCGATTACGCCGGGTTGACCGGCCGGTTCCCGTGATAGTACAACCGCCCCTGCACCATCGGCAAATAGAATGCAAGTCGATCTGTCTTGCCAATCGATTATGGAGGATAGCTTGTCTCCGCATATTAGTAGGATATTTTTGTACTGCGGGCTCAGCAGCATCGTTCTCGCTATCTCAAGTCCGTACTGAAAACCGGAACACGCTGCCCCAAAATCGAAACAGGGAATTCCTTCCATGCCGAGCTTGCGCTGGACAAACATAGCCGTCGCCGGTATTAGCATGTCCGGTGAGAGGGTTCCAAGAATTATGAGGTCGATATCCGCCGCCCCTATCTTCGCGTCTTCGAGCGCTAATTGGGCAGCCCGTGCGCACAAATCCGAAGTCGCCTCGTAATCGGCCGCTATGCGACGCTCCCTTATTCCCGTGCGCGTGCGAATCCATTCGTCGGATGTGTCCATCATAGTGCTCAAGTCATCATTCGTCAACACCCGCTCCGGTACGTAGGACCCAACTCCCTTTATTACAACACATTCCGAACTTTGTTTCATGGCTGATTTATGGCTAAGTTGACTCGCTCTACGATTTTGCCCAAATCTCCAAGCTTCAATGCCCGTACCACCTTACAGGCCAACCTGAGCGCACTGGCAATTCCCTCCATCGAACTCGATCCATGCGACTTTATTATGGTACCGTTTAACCCTAAAAATGGTGCTCCGTTGAATTTATCGGGGTCCAATCGCTTTTTTATGTCCAAGAATGCGCCGCTCGCCAGTATGGCTCCCAGTATGCGCAGGGGATTTTTTCTGATCTCTCGCCGAATGTGCGCCTTGAGTGTTTTGGCCATGGCCTCTATACTTTTTAGCAATATATTCCCAACAAACCCATCACAGACAACCACATCAACGGTATCTTCGAATAGCTGAAAGCCCTCGATCAACCCGCTATAATTTATATCCCTAGAGGCGAGCTTTAGTAACTTATGGGCTTCGCATACCAAGTCGCTACCCTTGCCCTCCTCCGTCCCTATGGTTAGCAACCCCACCCGCGGATTTTTCACATTCGCGGCAGCTTTGAAGTAATGGGAGCCGAGTACGGCATTGTGAACAAGATTTTTCGCGGTTGAAGATGGATTTGCTCCCACATCTATCAGCGCAAATGTGTGATCCGGTGCAGGGATCATTGTGCACAGTGCCGGCCGGTCGATTCCGTGCATTGTGCGCAGCTTTAGCGCGCCGCCAGCCATCAAGCAAGCGGTATTCCCACCGCTCAGCATGCCATCGGCATGACCACTTTTAACGAGCTCAATTGCGCGGAACATGGAGGAATCTTTTTTGTTTCGCAGAGCCGACATGGGCTTATCAACCATCTCAATTTCCTGCGATGCGTGAATAATTGACACCCCTTCGAAAAATTTCCCCAACTTATCCCTCGCGATGGCATCCCTCACTTCCCCTTCCCTGCCAACGAGAACTACCTTGCAGAGCTCGGCGGAGAAATTTTTGATTGCATAGGCAACGCCACGGATAAACGCACTGACCCCATTATCCGCCCCCATGACGTCCACGGCTATCGTGGAATCGTCAGAATGCACATTCATCTCGATAAATGCTTGAATTAGAATTATCCATCAACTTCGATCACCTGCCTGCCGCGATACATACCTGTCTCAGGATTGACACGGTGCGGCATAAACAAAGTCCCTGAAGCTGGATCCCTAGATAGCTGGAAGGCTTCAAATTTGTTTGCTCCGCGGCGTTTACGGCTTCTTTGCTTAGATTGTTTGCGTTTTGGCTGGCCCATTTTTTACTTTTATTAAAATTTTAGAATTAATTTTTCCCTAACCACCATTGAGGCTCACATGTTCTCATTGCGCAAACGCAAAAAATTTGCGAACTTAGCGATCTTCTCTTTCCGGCGACGCTTCAGGCATGGCTTTTCAAAGTAGCGCTTGTCGCGCACATCGTGCAAAGTTCCTTCCCGATCAAGTCGCTTCTTAAGTCGCCTAAGAGCCTTATCGACCGTTTCACCTTTACGCACTGAAATAATTATTGACATAAACACCTCCTCTTTTCCCCATGGTGGGAAATACTGGATTCGAACCAGTGACCCCCAGCGTGTCATGCTGATGCTCTAACCAACTGAGCTAATTCCCCTGGAAATCGCCCATACACAAAATCATAAACAAACGAAATGCAAGCCTTTTTATGAAAAATCTTCACCGTCGCAATCATGTCCCCGAGGCCCGTCTCCTTCAGCTATTCCCGTCGAAGTTTTTAGGTGGTGGTTAGCACGCCCTGACCGTGAGGGCCCAGGATATGGGAATGTGAAAACATGCGAAAAAAAGCTAAAAAAGTAAGGTGAGCACAAAATAGTTAAATTTTTTCTTGTAAAAATTTGGCAAATTTATACATTCAATTTTTACTAATTATGAATGCGACAGAT
>JAISBD010000021.1 GCA_031266345.1 Puniceicoccales bacterium
GAAGCTTCCGCGATATGCTCGGCGAGGGATTCTCCTCTTTTATGCATAAATTCGCATGCGTGGTACCTTTTCTGCGAATCTGGCGGGGTATAGGAAATGACAACATAGGCTTCGCCGGAGCTCGTAAGACCAGTTACTACCTCACATTTCCGATCATTTATCATCAGGCTATTTTTTTGATCTTTACTTGTCGAGATAGTTTTTTCACACATGGCATTGATTTCCGCTTCAATGATTTTTTCTGAAAATTTCCCCAGTTGCTCACCGATATGCTTCTCATCATAAGTAAATTCCGTTTGGCTACACTCTCGCATTCCCAAGGGAGCACGCAAGGTACTAACGTGCACTTGTTGTTGGCCATCCTTAGGAGGGGAAACTTTTACTAGACACTTCTGCCCATTTACTTTTATCGTTGCCGTCGTAGCACACCCAGTTTTCATAGCTTTGGCGTGTAGAGCCCTAATATCATTTGTTGCATTCATAGATGAGAGTTATTTTATCAACAAATCGGCTACTGTCAAGAAAATCTCCCATCGCTGGGTAATTTAAAATTTGGCCCTAAGCCATGGTTTTTTTATCTCATCTTTGCTTAAATTGCTGCATTCCCCCATCTTCTATCCTCTTTCTATCTCGAGCGATGATCTAGGTAGAGCCTAGAATTTTTGCCACTCTCCAAAAGTTTTCCCGGCTCCCAAACTTGAGCCGCTTCTTAGCAGAAATACTTAGCTACCAGCGCCATGGCGAACAGCGATGCAAGTTCTGGGAAATTACCCCACGGGGATATCCCCATGTCATCTACCATCCTACTTTACTACTTTACACAAGCAAATATCCATCGAATTACGCAAAAATTTAGCAATTCCTCACCTTCCATAGTTTTCGAAGTGCGATCCATGGACAATTCCCTCTAGGGACTGTAGACTAAGCTTGTTTGAAGTTAGGGAAATCCCCGTTTTTACTTATCCGAAGAAGCCCTCTGACCAGGTTCTTGTTCGACGTCTAGATTATCGAACATTTTGCTCAAACTGACGAGTTCCGCATTGTTACTTATTTTGTCAAATGCCTTAATTTCGGCCTTGAATGTTGAATCATCATAATTTGCCGCCTTGATAGAGAGGCCGATGTGCCTCTCGTCCTTGTCAACTTTTATGACACGCGCCGTTACTTCGTCGCCCACTTTCAAAACTTCTTTGACCTTTTCCACCCGCTCTTCACTGATCTGGCTGACGTGTACGAGTCCCTCGAGATTATCTTCAAGCTTAACAAAAGCGCCATAGGAAGCAACTTTTGTAACTTTCCCAGTTACGAGGGTACCAATCTTGTACCTCTTTTGCACTTCTGACCACGGATCTGGAGTTAATTGCTTGATACCCAGGGCAATCCTCTGCTGCTCCGTATCGATGCTCAACACAATGGCGTCCACTTCCTCCCCTTTTTTTAGAAATTCATTTGGATTGTTAATGGCCCGCGTCCAGCTCATATCGCTGACATGAACCATCCCATCTATGCCGTTTTCCAGCTCTACGAATGCACCGTAGGTTGTCATATTGCGCACTTTCCCACGGACGTGCGCGCCGATGGGGTAATTCCTACAAACCATATCCCACGGATTTTCTTCGAGCTGCTTCAAACTAAGTGCAATTTTTTGATCTTCCCTGGATATGCCGATCACCCTCGCTTCAATTTCATCGCCGATTCGCACAACTTCGCTCGGCTTGTTAACACGCTTTACCCAGGACATTTCGGTTACGTGAATCAATCCTTCCACGCCATTTTCGAGCTCGATGAAAGCGCCGTAAGCAACCATGTTGACGACGCGTCCAAGCACCTTCGAACCGATGGGGTACCTGCACTCAATATTGTCCCAAGGGTTTTGCATAGTCTGCTTCAAACCGAGGGAAACGCGCTCTTTTTCGGTATCGATACCAATTATCATGACATTCAATTCCTGGCCAACCTGCACAACTTCGCTGGGATGGGTTACCCTACCCCAACTTATATCGGTGATGTGTAGCAGTCCATCCAAGCCATCGAGGTCGATGAAAACACCGTAATCGGTGATATTTTTAACGGCACCACGCCTTATGTCGCCAATTTTTATTTCACTCAGCAATGCCTTGCGCTTTTCCTGGCGCTCTTCTTCGATCAATTCGCGGCGCGATACCACAATATTTTTCCGCTCCTTGTTGATTTTGACGATCTTAAAATCGTAAGTTTGCCCAATGTACTGCTCCAGACTGATGGGAGCTTGTGTGTCTATCTGTGAAGCCGGTAAAAATGCGTCCACTCCAATGTTAACAACCAACCCTCCCTTCACCTTACTCTTAATCCGTCCAGGGAGAATCGAGCCTTCTTCACAATTTTCGACGATTAATTCCCAATTTTTTTTCTGCAAGGCCCTGTCATGGGAAATTATGGGATTGCCGTGCTTATCCTCCAAATTTTCGATGTAAACGTCGACTTCTGCGCCCATTTCTAAACTTTCGGGATCATCAAATTCGTGCATGGGGACAACGCCCTCCGACTTTCCTCCGATGTCAATAACCACTTCATTGTTGCGAATTTCAGTGATAATGCCGGTAACAACCGAATCTGCCTGCAATTTTTCGATCGGGTGCGACGTTAGCAGGTCTTCCATAACTGTAGAGATCATATTCTTCCTTGGGGAAGGGTTAAGGTTAAATCGCGCCCGACAACGCGCCGTGGCACTATACTGGATTGAAAATGCTAGAAAAATTGGCAAATTCAAGTCAAAATTTGCGCCGCAACAAATTTATTTGCCAAAATTTCCCGAGAATGCTTTTATATTTATCATGCTTATCGGCGGATTGCAAAAAGTTTCACTGATTGATTTTCCGGGGAAAATTGCTTCCGTAGTTTTCACCCAAGGGTGCAATTTCAGATGCCCATTTTGCCACAATGGGACGCTGGTTGCTCCCGATAAATTTGGCCAAACGCTTCCAGAAGAAGAAGTTTTGGCTTATTTATATGCGCGGAAGGAGCAAGTGGAAGGGGTGGTCCTGAGCGGCGGAGAGCCAACTTTGCAAAAAGACCTCAAGCATTTTTTACAGGAGGTAAAAGCCTTAAATTTTTGCACAAAACTGGATACGAACGGAACTAGGCCAGGCATTGTGGCGGATTTGGTTGGAACAAGCTTGGTCGATTTCATCGCCATGGATATTAAGCACGATTTCGCGAAGTACGATTTGGCATGTGGCACGCGAGTTTTGGTGAAAAACATAGTCGCAAGCATTGATTTTATAAAAACATGTGGCATTGATTACGAGTTTCGCACAACGGTCGTTCCGGGGATTCACAGCGGGGAAGACATCGTGAGCATTGCGAAAAATATCGGGGGAGCAAAAAAATTTGTGCTACAGGAGTTCGTAGCGGATCATGCCCTGGATAGTGCCCTACGCTGTGAAGTTAAAGACTCTTTGTTTTCCCCAGCGCGCCGAGCGGAATTGGAAAGCATCGAAAATGAATGCCTGCGCCACGTGGCAAGCTTTGAAGTCAGGTTTGCCCATTAAATCATTCACCGTAAATATCATTCAGCCTGCGAATGGCACCGCAATAGATATCCAGCTTGGATTTTAGATCAACATCCATGTCTTCATTTTCGTTGAGTTGTTCCGCCGTTGCATAGACCTCGGCAATCATTTGTTCTATTTCTTCCCCCGGAGCTTTTTGCCGCAAATTTGCTTTAATATCGGCCAAAGTGAGCCCCAGACCGACCTTTCCCTGCGGCAGTCGCATGGCCTCACGGATGGCGTATTTGGCAAATTCGTAAAAATTTACAGAATCACCGAACAGGCAGGCGCGCTCAATGTTCACCATGGCCTTGCCCAGCCTATTTTTGTCCTTCCTACCTGGTGAAAGCTTTTTGGGAACGCTGTGCAAATAAAATTGACGGGCGAAAATTCCCAAAAAAATTGTTAGAGCCAGCCACAGCGCTATCCTGAGTAAAAATTTTGTACCCATCACCGATTTGCAGCCTCTACGTTTTCTACGAAACGCCGAAACGCAAGGAAACAAAAATTTAATTCAAAAAATAAAACTCTAACTTTTAAGTCTATCATCGTCTCCTAGTCCCTAGAAGCTGTTCGATGGTAAGCAAGCAAAAACTTAATTCTAGAAACAAATTTTTCACATTTAAGGAGCCGCTCTCGCCGCATATTTTTAGAGAAGTCAGAATTTTGCTAAAAATTTTGCCCTCAAAATTTAAATTAATTTTAAAATCTGCCAAACTTAAACATAGTGCCATACCTGCCGCCACCAACAGGATCGTTTTCGCCCATCTGCGGTATTCGCTGCAGTTGATGAGTGTCCGCGATAATTTTTTATTGTATATTAGCTTGCGCAGCAGAATATTGCGTTTCAATTCACCGTAAATTGAAAAAAGTAGCAGCAAAAATATGGGCAAAGCAATGGTCATTTTCGTTCCATTTAGGGCAATACCCTCAGCCAAGTGTTCCTAAGAAAAACTTCACAGAGGGTGATAAAAATTGCAACTTTTACCAGGCAGGGAGATAACTCCAGCTCGCAGATCGAAATCCCGCAAAGCGAAAGGACCACTAAAATAAGGGAACACAGGCGCAGTGCAAATAGCCAGTCCCGTTGCTGATATCCGATTTGGTTGTTGGTTTGCTTGACAAACTGGACGTTTGACCAAATAATCGTACCAAGTCTGATTTTCGGCTTGATAAAAATTAGCGCAACTATGATGGGGAAAAGTAGAAAAAATATCGGCTCCTTTACTTGCATGGCGAAACCCTTCTCTTGGACCTGCTAACATTGAGTATTAGCCGGCAAGCTTTCTTATACAATCCCCGCTGCTGCTGGATGCTTAGCTCGCGCCTGGCAAATTTCACCTGGTCAGCGAGGGAAAAAATTTCCGTTATGAGGCTGGAAGCGGTCCAGTCATTGGTGACGTCGTGGACGAATTTTCCCAATATTTCGTCGCTAGTTTTGGCGCTATCGACGTACTTAAATTCCGCTGCCAGGTAAGTTTCTATTGCCGACGTCAGCAGGCCTATGAACGCAAGGCTAGAATTTTTGCCAATATTATTCCGCGCAGTCCTTAAATTTTTTATGGTCAAATTTAGAAAAGATACTGTTTTTTCATCTATTTTTACAACTTTCCTCCGCATCCTAAGCAACCTGTAAGCAACGATAAATATGGCGCAACTCCCTATCAAATATAAAATGGTGTCCCTCATGAAGATTTGTTTCCCATGCTCATGCTGCCATTTAGCGGAAGATTTGCAATTCACAAAATAAAAAATTTGACGCTGACCAGCATCTTTTTTACCAGGGAAATACAGTTTTAATAAAGACAGCGAAGTTTCAGTTAATTTTCTCCTCAGAGAAGCGTTTTTCTTTTTCTGACCATTGCACTCGGAGGGCACACCCGGAAAAGTCGAAGGATTTTCTGAGGCAATTCAACAAATATTTCTTGTAGCTCTGGCTCAGCAAGGCTGTGCGGTTGCAAAATATCTTGAACGTAAATGGGAAATTTCCCGTTTGAACGGCATAGTAGGCCTTAAATTGCTTACCACTTGAAATTGATGGGGGATGGGAATCGAAAGCTTGCCCTACTACGCGGTTTAACTCACCCGTTCTGATTTTTCGTAACATCTTGCCGTGTAATAAAATAGCCTCAGGTAAAATCGCGTTAATGTTGAAGCGCTTGCCAGCTGAAAGGAATAAAATGTGCACGTTTGGCACGGCTAGTAACTCTTTGCCAATGGCCAACTCGAATTGTTTCTGAAAATTTTGCAGAGAATCACATTGGGGCAAGCTCCCACTTTTAAACCGCTCCCGGGCAATATCCCACTTATTCACAATTACTATGAGCCCTTTTCCGGCTTCGACTACGGTATTAGCAATTTTTTTATCGAGTTTGGTGATCCCCTCCACAGCATCGAGAACTAGGAATACGACATCGGATTTCTCAATGCTAACTTTGGTCCTCAGCGAAGAAAAGTAGTCGAGGGACGTGTTTACGCGATTGCTTGCTCGAAAGCCAGCCGTATCGATGAGTTCAAAGAGTGCATTCCCTTTTTTTAGCGTTACTTTTACGGATTCGCGCGTTGTCCCAGGGATATCGCTAACAATCAGGCGATTCTGGTTTAGCAGTGCATTTATGGTCGAAGATTTGCCGACGTTTGGCCGGCCAACAAAGCTTATTTTGATTGCTTTTTTTTCTTCAAGCTCTTCCCCTTTTAAAAATTCAGCGGCCTCGCGGGTAATTATTCTCCGCACTTCATCCTCGCCGATACCATGCTCAGCGGACAGTGCAATTGCCTCACCAAAGCCGAGTTGGGCAAATTCATCGGTGGATGAGCGCAGGCAATCGATTTTATTAGCAAGCAAGATAACCTTCTTTTTCGACTTGCGCATTAGCTCGGCGATGTCGTAATCCAATGGCACAATTCTAGTGCTCGCATCGACCACAAAGAAGATTAAATCGGCCGCTGCCACCGCAAAGGATACCTGCTCTTCAACGGCGGAAACCAAGCTCGAAAATTCCGATTTGTCCACCAAGCCAAGCCCTCCAGTGTCCATTAAAATGACATTGGGGTAAATTTCGTGGGCGATGATGTCGCGCGTTACCCCCGCTTGGTCATGCACAATCGATAATCGTTGCCCGATTAATCTGTTAAACAGCCGACTTTTCCCCACATTTGGGCGCCCGACAATGGCGATATTATAGCAAAACTTCATATTGAAGATGCCTTCTACACCCTACGTTAAAATTTACAATTTAAAAAATGCCCATTTTTATCCATTACTTGCAATCACCTGGGCGAGGTTCCGGATTTAAATTGGCAAGCTTCACATCCCGGAGATGGAAAATATTCCCTGCCGAGGTCATTCTCAAGCCGCCAATGCCGCCCGTGGAAAAGCATTGGAGACAGGATCCATAAAAAATTAATAGGAACGGGATAAAAATATCGCAGGGCATAAAATTGGCGGGGATAAAAAAGTGAAACCCGTGCCAGAAAAGATAATGAAGAAAATAGGATGCTACTCCTAAAGTCTCGTGGATAGCCACGGATAGACGGACCGTTGGCTAGCGAGGGCACTGTTTGCTTAAGCAAAAAGCGAAATCTCTCCCATTTCGCAGCTATGCCGCTAGCCTTCCGTGGAGAGGGCGCACAAAAAATTTTTGTTCTCTGACTTGATGGTGATCATTCTCTGATCGTCCACCAATTCGATGGTAACGTAGAATTTTTCCACATCTTCGGGAAAGCGGGAAAAGTGCTCCGCCCATTCTATTGCACAGCAAAAAGGCTCAGTGACGATATCGTCCAAATTTAGGGAGTCCCAAGTTAGGGACCTTTCGCGAAAAGCATCGATGTGAAAAAATTTGTAACGCGCACCCTCATAGGCATTCATCAAGTTAAACGATGGGCTGCTAACTTCATTTTTTACACCAAAACCGCGCGCTAAACCGCGAATAAACACCGTCTTCCCAACCCCAAGCATGCCTGAAAATAATATGATAGCGTTACTTTGGCAATTTTGTGCAAATAATCGACCGCAGCGCTGCGTCTCCTCCTCCGTTTCACTGAGCCAAACTAACTCGTGCATAACTCAATAGTTGCGGTTTAAATAAGATTATTAATAATAGGGAATTGCAATTAAAAATGGCGTGCATAGCTATGGGAGCCAAAATGTTTCCAAAACGTTCATAAGTTTTTATTAGCAAAAAGCTTAAAATATACAAGGGAAATAGTGATCTGAGATTAAAATGCAACGCAGCAAAAATTATGCTGATGAAAATCGCGGCGAATTTGCTGCCTAAAGCGCCTTTGAAGGAGCGATATAGTACGCAGCGGAAAATTAGTTCCTCGCTAACTGGAGTTAGGAAAACTACCGTCAGCGAAAATAAAAATTTTGGCCCAAACCCGCTAAGCCCGTTGAACAGCGAGACAGCCCTGTCTTCGCACAGAGGAACGTTAAATCCATATCTTTTTAGCGCCATTAGCAGGGCAGACCATAGGCATAGAACTAGCATGAAAATGGGCAGGGCCACTGCGAAGCAACCTATGCCTCCCTTTACCATTGCGAGCCAAGGTTGATCTATTTCCTTTATGTGGAAATACTTGTAAATATAGAGTGCGAAAATCAGTGCCATGAATTTGGAAATTTCACAGACGAGTAAATTAGCATTTGCGTCGCTTAAACTGCGAGCCATGGAAACTTTTCTAAGGATGAGATGCAGTAAAAATGGAGGTAAAAATGAAACGGCCCAAAATGCCAAAAGTACGGCGAATAATTCTTCCCTTTTTAGGCTTAGTGCCCCTGCGCCCGCGTATTCGACATTTTTTAGCTTTAACCTTTGAGCTATGCTAACATAGCACAGCGCAAAGCAGGCAATGCAATATATTATTAGGAGATAATTCATGGGCTATAAAAATCGCTCGATCCTGCGCAAAACTTCCTCTCGGCCGAATACGCGCAGCATGGCATATAAACTCGGGCCAACGCTGCGGCCCGACAAAGCTAGGCGCAGCGAATGGATATACTCACCCGACGGTCCCCCGCTTTTTTCACATAGCGAGCGAATATATTCCTCCAAGGATTCCTCGTCAAAGGAGGATAGCGCTGATAGTTGGCCAACGAATTCACCTAAGCGGGTACCTATGTCGCACTTTTTTTTGAGCTTCTCAACATCTTTTTGATCACACTCGAAGTTTGCTTCGAAAAAATAGCTAACAAATTGGGGAAGCTCACCCAACGAGCATACTTTTTCTTGGCAAATGCGCAAAACATCCCTCGCGTACGTTTCACCGCGGGCGAGAAAATTCAAGCCAGAATCTTTCAAAACTTCGATTGCATGTGCGTAAAAATCCTCAAATGGGAGGGCGCGAACGTATTCCATGTTCATGTAAGACATTTTTTTTTCATCGAAACGGGCATTATTTTTGTTAACATTTTTGATGTCGAACAGGCTTATAATTTCATCGATGGGCAAGATCTCCCGATCATTTTTTGGGGACCAGCCGAGCAGGCACAGGTAATTCCTCACGGCATCGGCGATGAAATGCCGCTTGGCATAGTCCTCAATTAGAGCACCGCTGTCTCGCTTGCTCATTTTTCCGCTGCCCTGCGATTTCAAAATTAGCGGAATGTGGGCAAAAACCGGCTCCGGAGCGCCAAATGCATGAAAAAGTTCGCTATGCTTGCTCGTATTGGAGAGGTGATCTTCCCCGCGAATTACGTGGGTGATTTTCATGGCAATGTCATCGACAACATTCACAAAATGAAAAACTGGCGAACCATTGGAGCGAAAAATTACAAAATCTTTCTCCTCCCTACGCACCACATCGCCGTGTATGGCATCGCGAATTAGCTGCGGCTCTCCGGATATCTTGAAAAATACGGCCCCCTCTTTATCGTATGCCCGGCCATTTTTGCGCAAAATTTCGAGGTATTCACGGTAAATGTCGCTCCGCTTACTTTGGAAATATGGACCGCATGGACCACCGATTTCCGGACCTTCATCCCAATCTAACCCCAACCAGCGCAATCCCTTAAAAATTACCTGCAAAAATTCGTCGGAATCTCGCTCACGGTCAGTATCCTCAATGCGCAGAACAAATATTCCGCCCCCATGGCGCGCGTACAACCAATTAAACAGGGCTGTGCGAGCACTGCCAATGTGAAAAAACCCCGTTGGACTCGGAGCGAATCGAACGCGAACATCTTCGCTCATTTAATCCTTAGTGCTTTATTTTTTCACATCCACCATGCGTTTCTCCCTAACTTGCATGGCACTCTTACCGATGCGATTGCGCATGTAATAGAGCTTCGCACGCATGGGCACGCTTTCATGCTCAACTTCGATTTTTGCAATAGAAGGGGAATTTACATTGAAAATGCGCTCAACCCCCTCTCCCGCAGCAACTCGCCGAACGGTGAAAGTTTCGCCTATGCCGGAACCGCGGCGAGCTATCACAATCCCCGAAAACAGCTGCACCCTTTCCTTATCTCCCTCTCGAATAATAGTGTGCACAACAACCCCATCACCAACCTTGAATAGGCGGCGCTCAGGCTTTAATTGCTCCTTGGAAACCGATTCTATAACTTCTTGACTCATTTTCTTAAATCCTCTTTCAAAAGATCCGGTCGTTTTTGCCTAGTACGCTTCACCCTCTGTTCCTGGCGCCAGGAGGCGATATCGGCGTGATTGCCCGATAGCAAAACAGCGGGCACGGCAATGTCCATAAATACGGCGGGGCGAGTGTACTGGGGAAAGCTCAGCAGCCCATCGCTGAAGCTATCCTGCCCGAGGGACTGCTCACTGCCAAGTACCCCGGGAACATACCGCGACACGGCATCGATTAGGACAGCGGAAGCAAGGGTCCCATTGGTCAATACGTAGTCGCCGATGGAAATTTCCCGATCGACGCTCAGGTCCCTCACGCGCTGGTCTATGCCCTCGTAATGTCCAGATAGGAGAATCAAATGACTCTCCGCAGCCAGTCCCCGAGCAACACTTGCTGTCAATAATTCCCCATCTGGACAAAGATAAATTACCTTTGATTCCTGTTTCCTAAGCTCGCCAATGGCAGAGAATATCGGCTCCGGGCGCATAACCATACCCGCCCCACCGCCAAACGGTGTATCGTCGGTTGTGTGGTGCTTATCGCCGGCCCAGTCCCGAATGTTGTGGAGCTTGACATCCACCAGACCATTATCTATGGCACGCCCAAGTATGCTTGACGTGACAAAGCTTTGGAGCATCTCGGGAAATAGAGATAAGCAATCAAACTGTAAAACGGCCCCCATCGACTCATTTTTGAATAGCGGCTAAACGCGCACGCCTTATTAGGGAACGAACCGTATCCGTCGGCTTCGCTCCAACGCTAACCCAATAGTCCGCACGGTCAAGAATGAGGCTAAATTCGCTGGCATTGCCGCGTGCCTGCGGATTGTAGTTCCCCACCGCCTCGACGTATCGCCCATCGCGCCGACTCCCACTCTCCGCAACAACAATCTTATATACTGGACGATTGCGATTCCCCTGCCTCTGTAATCTAATCTTCAATGCCATGGCTCATAGTATTAATGTGAGTAGCAAAAAAGAATGGTTCGCCTTGTCAAGGGCGTATTATAAAAATTGCGAATTTTTATGGAATTTAAATTTTACGGTCGCCAGTCCCAATGTTCATGGAAGCTGGAAACAGGCCCCCTCCGGACACCGCAACGCTACACCATTGTGGTATCGCAAAAAATTTTAAGAAAGCTTTACACTGCTTTGAACATCACTCCGGATTGCCATAAAATGCGGGCGGCAACTTTAGTCGGCAAATCGGTATAGTCGAAAATTTCTTCCACGGCATCCTCTATGAAATCATACTTTTCGGCGTTGAATAGCGTCCCATAAGTCCTTCCCAAAACCAATAGGATGCAGCCAACGTAGGGCCCCATTCCCGTGCCCGTTGAAAGTAATAAAACGGCACTTATGATTGCGGATTTCACAAGGACGACCAAGATTTCCTTGGTTACGTCGAACAGAAATGCTGCAAATTCTTTGTTCCTGGGCAGCTTGAAATTTATTATGGCGTCCAAAATCACTGATAGGAGCTTGGCAAAGGGAGCTATTCTTTGCATCGCAACTATGCTTATCCCGCAAACTACCCCTGGGAGTAATTTAAGTATCGAGCCCAGAGCATCTATGAGCAGTGTGAGGGAAAATTTATTGTGTTTATTGCTGAATACGCTTCGCCCCGCGGCCTTAGCTGAAAAAATCTTTGCCACCTTGGCTGCGGATTTGAAAGTATTCGGCACAGCTTTCTTACTACAACCGCAGGTTAGTGTGCCTATGTCTCTGAAGGTGCTTTCAAATTTATCAAAAACAGCCTCCCAATAACTATCCATCCATTTAAAACTTTGTTCCATTATTAAATCCCTTTCTCAGGGGGATATGCAAATAAAAAAGTTTAAATTATGTCAAGTTTTTTATAAAGATGCCAAGATTTTTATTAGCGCTTCCCTTCTTACTATGTTATCTTCGAGCAACTTACGCGCTCCGTCAACGACATTTTCTGGTGCTTTCTCGATAAAATTGGCGCTACTAAGTTTGCTTTCGTTTAAAGCTATGAGACCGCCAAGCTCGTCGATTTCCTTCAAAATTTTATCCCGCCTTGATTGAAGGCTCGCAGCCGATGCACTCCCATTGGCGGCGATGTAAACGGTCCCGAGGTCGCTGATTGTTGCCGGCAAAGGGAGTTCTTCGTCCGTAAATTCTATGGTGCTGACGTTCAGCATCCTTTTTAGGGCATCGCATATTAGGTTTTCATCGCCTTTGTCGCACAAATTGACGATTATTTTGGCCGACTTGCTTGAGATTCGTTTGTTTTGAGAGAGCAATAGGCGGCATGCGTTCACAAAATTATGCTTCCGTTCGGCCTCCACTAAGCTGCTTTCTTTCATCCTTAGGGGCTCAAATATGGCCAGCAAATCGTCCGCTGCCTCGCAGTATTCCCATTGCATGGGCAAATTCCCCCGACCGTAGCCGCAGGCATGCCAAAGTTCCTCGGTTATAAATGGGATGAACGGGTTCAATGTGAGCAAAACTTGGCGCATGACCATATCGTGGACGATGAGGGCATCGCGCTCGCCGCCTTGCACCCTATGCTTGGACACCTCCACGTACCAGTCGCAGTAGGAATTCCAAAAAAATGTGTGGGCGCGTTGCAGGGCGGACGTTATTTCATATTTTCCCATGTGGGCATCGACATTTCTTTTGCAGGCAATGAGTTGCAATAAAATTGCCTGGTCGTCACTTTCCAGATGATTTATCCTTGCCACTAATTCTTGCAAACTCGCTTTGCCATGGTTGGATTGTTGCATTAGGCGGAAGCGGGCAGCGTTCCATAGCTTGTTGCAAAAATTTCTGCCCTGCAGGATGCGCGCTTCATCGAAGAGGACGTCCTGCCCATAGGGGGCCATCATCAGCAAGCCCAGGCGCAGGCCATCGGCACCGTATTTTTCAATGAGTTCGAGTGGTTCGGGCGAATTTCCTAAACTTTTTGACATTTTTCGCCCCAGCGAATCCCGTATTATCCCTGTAAAATACACATTTTTAAAGGGAATTCTGCTTTTTATCTCGTCCATCGCCAGGGACGATTTTTCTTCGCCGATGAACTCCAAGGACGCGATAATCATCCTTGCTACCCAGAAAAATATTATATCAGGGCCGGTTACAAGGTCGTCCGTGGGGAAGAAGTAATCGAAGCCGCTCTCAGTCATTTTACTGCGGTCAGGCCACCCGAAAACCCCAAATGGCCATATCCAGGATGAAAACCAGGTATCTAAAACATCTTCATCCTGCTCCCAGTTTTCCCTATCCGCGGGCCCATCTACGGATACGTGCCAATTTTTGCTATCATTTTTATCGCCATTTTTTCCATACCAAACCGGAATCCTATGGCCCCACCAGAGCTGCCGGCTGATGCACCAATCTTGAATATTATCCAGCCAATGGAGATATATTTTTGTCCAGCGCTCGGGGTAAAATTTTATGATGCCGCCACGCACAGCGGCTTTAGCTTCCTCGATTTTCGGATAGCGCAGGAACCATTGCTCGGATAATTTTGGCTCGATGGGGACGTTGCCGCGCTCGGAAAAACCAACATTATTTTCGTGGTCTTCTTCTTTTATGAGAAGGCCGACCTCGCCCAACTTCTTTGCAATGGCATTTCTAGCGTCGAAGCGATCCATGCCACGCCACTCTCCGCCATGTTCGTTCAATGTGCCATCCGGATTTAGCACATCTATCACTGGCAAGGAATGCCGCTGTCCGATTTCGAAGTCGATCCGGTCATGAGCCGGCGTAATTTTTAGGGCACCGGTACCAAAATTTTTTGCCACAGCCTCATCCGCTATTATGGGGATGGGCGTGTCCGATAGTGGACGCACGCAGTGCAGCCCCACTAAATCTTTGTAGCGCTCATCGGCGGGATTGACGGCCACGGCGACATCCCCGGGGATTGTTTCCGGCCGCGTTGTTGCTACGGCGATGCATTCCCCGGGACGCTCCACAAGCCAGTATTTTACGTAGTATAGTTTGCCCTTCTGTGGAACCATCTTGACTTCTTCGTCACTGAGTGCGGTCAGTGATACGGGGCACCAGTTTACCATGCGCCTGCCGCGGTAAATGTACCCGCGCTTGTACAATTCGACGAACGCAGTCAGTACGCCTCGGCTATAATCGTCGTCGAGGGTATGTTTAGTATTTTTCCAATCGCAGGAAACCCCGAGTTTGCGGAGCTGCTTAAAAATAATGCCGCCGTGCTCATCCCGCCAGAGGCAAGCGTACTCCAGAAATTTTTCCCGCCCAATGGTATTCTTATCGATTCCCTTTTTGGCCAGCTCTTTTTCGACGCGCACCTGCATTGATATGCCGGCATGGTCTGTTCCCGCAATCCAGAGTGCAGATTTGCCGCTATGGCGGGCGTAGCGGATGAGCAAGTCTTGCAAAGTATTATTAAGTAGGTGGCCCATGTGCAGGACGCCGGTAACGTTTGGCGGTGGCATCGCGATGCAAAACGGCGGCTTTGCTAGCTCGATTGCCCTATCGAAGCAGTTATTTGCCAGCCACGCTCCGTACCACTTATCTTCTATGTCCTTTGGGGAAAAAGTTTTTGCTAGCTCGCTCATCTTGGGCTGGATGTAAGCAGATTTTCCGCCGAAGTCGAGCACAATGGGGGGTATTGTAAAATTTTTCACCAAAGCCAAGCCCCGAGCCCATGGGAGTGAAAAAAATATCCCCACCCACTGCATAGCAGCGCAACTGCCAAGTCTTCAAGGTAAGTAACCTTCGCTCCTAGGGCGTCGCCTGCTTCGCCGCATTGTGAGCGTTGTTCAAATTTTGCTTCTGCTGGCGAAAAGCATTTTCCATATCAATGAGAGTATCCAGCTTTTTCTTGAGAGAATCCCCATAGTTCTTGTCTACCGCCCATTTCCCCGTTAGCTCGAAAATACTATTGGCACTGTTTCGCTTGATAAGTGCAAATCGCGGATCGACGCAGCGATTCGTCAAATCTTGCGAAGAAGCATAGGCTTTCAAGTGTTGTATGTGAGCACGGATGCCCGTCCTGATATCGGGGAAGAAAAACCCAACATCCGAATCACCCAGCGTACCCAAGCCGCAGAAATTGTTTTGCACGGGGGAAACGTCTCCTTTGAAGTGTAAGAACCCCGTTTCATGGCACATTTGAATGAAGGCCACGTCGTGATTTATACCCTCGTAAGCGGATTCCCACACATAGGTGCGCACAATGTAGGCGGCCTTCCTCAAAGATACCCTCCTGTTGTGTTCGAGTAAATATTTCAGCATCATTTGCTCACTCACAACGCCCTTGCCCATGATGCAATAGCGGGGCGACTCCTTTTTAACGGGCAGAAGATCATCGGCCTTCCTCTTATAAGAACTCGCGATGAAATTGCAACCCACGAGCATGAACATGGAAGCGCATACCAAAAATGCATACCTAATATGACTATTATATCTCATACACGCCACCATGCATGTATCTGTTTAATAAATTTGCAAGATAAATTGTGGGCCTAATTTCATACGTCGTACCACACACCCGGCTCGGGGTCAAGGATGACGGTCTTTGGGCGTTGATCGATTATGCTGTCGAAGAACCAGTCCCGCGATTCCACTTCGCCGTGGGTTAAAATTATCGTCCTAGGATTGAGGCCGAATATGTATTCGATCAGATCTTCCCTATCGGCGTGGCCGCTCAGGTCGAAATGTTCGATGTTCGCCTCTATTTTACAGGAAAGCCGCAGCGCTTTAAAATTGAACAGGGAATGTTTTTCCTGTGCCAGCAGCTCGCCACCAGGTGTGCTGGGATCACAATATCCAACAAAGAGGATGGAGTTTTTCGCATCACCGACCAAATTTGCCGCCGTTGTGTAGGAGGGGGTATTTTCGACCAACATGCCGCTGCTAAGCACGAATATGGATGGCTGCGTGGGCTGCCTAAGCTTATCAAACTTCGCATTTCTAAATGATTTCACTTTTAAATCCCTTAAAATTGCCGATCTGAAATCGATGCAGCGCAAACTCTTACTGGCGATATCAAAATCATCCACCAAGCCGAGCCCAAGTCCGGAGCAGAAAATCGGAACATTTTTCGGCAATTTATTTTGGGCCCGAGCGCCGTGTAAAATTTTCAAAATTTCTTGCATGCGTCCGAGTGCAAAGGCAGGGACCAGTGCGGAGCCGCCCCCTTCGATGGTATTTTTTATGCGACTGACCAGGCTATCGATCTCGGATTGATAGGAAAAATTTTTTCTGTGACCATGATTGCCACGCGTCGTTTCAGAAATGGCAACGTCAACTTTCTTTTTTGGCCACATCGCCCCTTTCAGCGTTTTCTGATTTCTAAACAACACATCGCCCGAGAAAAATAGTGTTCTATGCTTGTGTTCGATGAGGACACTACTCGCCCCAATCACGTGTCCGGCGGAAAAAAATGTTATATTTATCTCGTCGCCACCCTTTTGCAGAGTGCGCGTTTTAGCGTGGGACATGGGCAGGATGTGCTGATCCAGGTTTTTTATGTCGCTAACCGAATAAAGTGGATACTCCTTGATTCCGCGTTCTTCCCGCTGCATCGCCATTATGGTGACCGAGTTTTCGAGGATTCGCGGCATAATTATGTGCGAGCCTGGGGAGGTCAATATGCGGGCCTGCTGCTGATTTTTCATGAAAAACGGGAGCGAACCGATGTGATCCAGGTGGCAGTGGGATATTATTATGATGTCGATGGCTTTTCCGTCTATCGGTGAGAAATTCGGCAAAGCTTTGTAACCTTCCTCCCGCGGACTCATACCGCAGTCGAGCAATATTTTGAAGCTACCAGCCTCAAGATACATGCACTGGGAACCAATTTCCCGCGTTTTATTTAAATCAATTATTCGCATTTATTTTGGGTAACTCACAATTTAATATAGTCAAAATATGCGGCATAGTCATAACTTTATGTATTGGTATTTGAAACCTTGTAACATTTCAAAACAATTTTGCAAGTTCATATTTGTTGGCTTTGTTTAATTTTTTTATGAATTCTGCTTCTAGGTTGAATTAGGGCGGCGCATGGCGTGGGATTTCCTTTTATTTTGAAGGCAAATACTTCCTAATTTTAGCGGGGAAGCAAAACCGGCGACCTTCACCATTTTCACCACCCATTGCTCCCGAGCCTACGGATTATGGGAGCTGAAAAAATGAGGGATTAGTAAAAATTTCAAATTTGGCTAAAATTTAAAAAATTTAAAAAACTAAATTGTGTGTGGTTTCGGTATAAAATTTTTACTAAAAAAGCTTGACTTGCTAAGTGGAAAATGGCAAAAAACTTGCAAATTAAAAAAAAGGAAATGCGTTACATATGAATATTCCCCAAAATTCATGGCCGAGAGCCGAATGGCAAGAAATGAGTCCCGCGGCACCACAAACTGCGGAGAGTCCCTTCCAGGTATTAGCGAAACAATCTCCGGAAAGCTTATCAAGCTTCCCAAGGCGGAGAAGCGAGCCTGTCCTATTACCTTCATCGAGGGCACTTGAACCACTTCAAATTTCCAGTCCTATTCTAGGACAAGGGTTAGAAAGTTTCCCGCCAAGGTTTCAGTTAGCACAAGGCCAATTTGGCTTCCAAGCCCCACCTCAAAGCTTGGGATTAATGCCCAATTGGCATTTAGCGCAAAGACGCGGAAGTGCACCATTTCCAAAGATTCCCCTGCAATTTTTAGTGCCGGCTCAAACCTCAACTCCCAGTTCGCCAGACGATCCCAGTGATAGATTGGTGATGGAAGGCTATGCGGAAGTGGCAGGTGAAATGGCAGATGAAGCACTGGGCATTCCCGAGATTTTTTTTAATAAAATTGCCGTCAAGTTGATAATTGAAGAAGCTATGCAATGGATTCAAGATAGCATGGACCACGATGTCGTGGATTATGAAAATGGAGATGTGTTTGAATATGTGCTGAATACAATGGTGGGCATAGTAAAAGTGATGCAACAAGACGGAAGCATAAACTCCTTTAATGATATTTTTGAAGAAACATATGATCCTAAAATGATGCCTGAGTTTCGCAATGCAGTAAAATGCCAATTAGCAGAAAATCCTGAAATTCAAACTAGGCTAAGGGAAGTAAAAGAAGTAGTAGCGGCGGATTTAGGGAGCGCATTATCTTTCTATGTAAAAGCGCATCACACATCTCAATTTAGGGAAGAAGTGCTTTTATGTGGATTTTTACATGAAGTACTGGAAGAGGAAGAGGATAATGATAGAAAAGTCATAGTGTTTGCGAAAGCTATAGCTATATTAAATGAAAATTCGAGAGTTCAGGAGTTAATGGAAAATAGCGACGCCATGGCTTCTGATTTTCAAGCGCTGAAGAATTTAAAAAGTGCGCTAATAGCCGAATGGGACGGCAATTCTGAGCTTAGGTCCGAGATACAAGGGATGCAAGAAACGTTTCAAATAGCGCTTGAGGAGAGCTTTGATTATAAATTTTCACACTCAAGGCAAATTGAGTGCCAAAACTTTGCACTGATGTTCTGCCTTGATTTTTTACACAAATTTAGCAAAAATGACATTTGTAAGCGCAGGTTTATGGCGCTAGCAGCTGCACAGTGGCAGGTTACTGCATCAACTCGCTTTAATTTTCAAGCGGTAATGAGAGATTTGCTAAAAAATAAATTATATCCACAATTAATACTGAATGGGTGCACAGTAATGCTGAAGAATTTTGAAAAATTAGTAAAAACAAGTCAAGATTTTGCTCTATCTGAACAGCAAATCAGGTCTAGAAATAGTGCAGTATGTTGTATTTTGGATGGTTTGCGAGAGGGAATCCAGGGTCCTCTACAGCCTCCAGCTTTAGAGCCTGCTCCACAGCCTCCAACTCCAAAATTTGCTCCGCAGGAACCTAAAGACAAAAAACAAAACAAGAGTATTTCTTTTATTTTTAAAATCCTAATGATGGACCATGTATTATCTAGAACAATGCAGCAAGATTCTTGCATAGAAAAATCAGAGCAGGCGGCAAGTGTGTCATTATGTTTCGACCATAAAGCGATACAAGCTTTATTCGAACAAGAATTGAATGCAGAGGATATAATAAAGCTTGACATGAAGCCTTTGAGTGAGCTTATTAAGGCAATATGCTGCTTATTTGATGCAGTGGTAGAAGAGGGGGCTCCCGATTTGTTACCCAAGCAAGTTAAGGACGGAAACAAGGCAATAGTGACTTTTGTGGATACAGTAATTGGAGAAATTAAAAAAATGTCAAACGAGCCTTATTTTATTCAGGACACATTGATGGTATCAAGAACAATGGCAACTAAATCTCCGGCAATTGCCCTCAACTATCAAAAAATGCACAGTCTATTTTATAATGCGCTGGATCATGCCGGCGCACGTACTTTTGCAGGTATTCCGGAAGCATTGGGAACATTCAAGTCGGCGATGAGAAGAATTTTCCCCCCACCTCCGAAACCAGTACCAGTGGCAGTAAAATTGGCTTCACCCAAAGCAAAAAAGCCCAAAGCAGGGGGTGAGTCAGCAATGGTAAGCGCTCCGACATTGCCACCTGCCCCGCCGTTGGCATGGGGGCCAGCACAGGGTGTACCGGCAATGGTAAGCCCGAGTGCTTTTCCGATGTTGCCACCTACGCCAAGGCAAGAAACGCAAATGAGCAGACAACGAGAGGCGCATAGAGTAGCTCTCGCAAGAAAAGTTATTTCCTTTGAGGGGGGTGTTTTTTCTCTTAGCAGCGGCGCTGCACATATGTATCACAACGTAGTTAATGCTGATATAAAAGACGGGATATGTGCCTACGTTTCAAGTCTTCGGAGGACCTCCTGCGGACAAATGAAACTTGCTTTTGAAGACCGAATTGTGGAAATATCTTTCAGTGACAGCAAAGAGTTTAGTCGAGATGCCAAGCTTCATATTAAAAGCATAAAACTTTCACCTCCGCTGGAGGGTCATGCAGTATTCATTCCAGAGGAATCGGAAGGAATTAATAGGCATGAAGAAGGGAGGTTTATTAAGGTCTCTCAAAGTTTTAGGCGAAATTTAGATAGGATGATGGAACGGCCTCCCCATGGCTTCATAGATGTAAATAAGTGGCGAATTTTTGTGGATAAGTTCCTTTTCGAATGTACAGATTCTAAAAATGAAAATTCCATCCAAGGGGTAAACAAAGAAGGTTCTCACTGTACGGTACGGTACAGGGTAGGTGACCAAAGTAAAGCGTTTGGTCTGTGGTTAACTCATGGTGGAGATAGGGTTCGGTTAAGTTCCAAAGGAATACTTAACGCATTGGAAGTAATGAGCAAAATATGCTATGTTCCCGAAGAAGAGGAGTAGAAACAAACTCAGGGCTGGAAATGAAAAACATTCCAGTCCCTTTTGTTGAATTGTTCGCCATTGGAGTTCGATCTTTCTCGGAGGCGAAACTCCGGGTCAGGAGAGGTTTCACCCCATAAATGTCGAAGTTATCAAGATTGAACAGATAGCTGAAGAAGGTGCGAATAGGGTAAAGTCTATGGAAAATCAATGCCATCGGGCTCTCATTTTACAGAGTTTTCAGGTGGAAACCTTTGCCAGAGACTTTCTTTTTTTGCAATTCTCCCCAATGGGAGTCGCTTTCACAACGGCTGTGTGAGGTTTTTTTGATTTTATGCCCGCCAACCTTGCAAAATTTACCCTTTGGTTGCACTTTTTAGCAAAATTTAACACGTTTTTCTTTTAAAAAAGCACGTCGAACTTCACCCTTCTTCCATATTTTTCAAATCTTCCTTACCCCGCAGGAGGATTTAGCACCTTAGATGCATAAAATTGCCACTCTCGGAAGCATATGCTAGAAAGCTTCGAGGCTTCGGTGCACTTCACTTACTTTTCTTGGGCTGGCTTTAGGCGATTGTTATCTCCCGATCTAGGTAAACATCTTGAATTGCGTTTAATAGCTCGACGCCATCGCCCATGGATCTTTGAAAGGCTTTTCTACCACAAATTAGACCGGAACCTCCCGCACGCTTGTTGATGACAGCGGTCTCGATGGCCTCTTGAAAATCCGCCGCTCCACCCGATGCCCCACCGGAACTTATCAGCCCAGCGCGACCCATGTAGCAGTTGACCAATTGGTAGCGGGTGAGGTCAATGGGGTTATCCGTCGCCAATGTGGAATAAACTTTGTCATGGGTTTTACCAAATTTTAACGCCTTGAAGCCACCGTTATTCGTGGGCAATTTTTGCTTAATTATATCGGCCTCAATGGTGACGCCCAAATGGTTCGCCTGACCGGTCAAATCGGCACTCGTGTGGTAATCTTTGTCCGCCTTGAACGCTTCGTTGCGCAGGTAGCACCAAAGTATGGTGGCCATGCCGAGCTCGTGGGCAAGGCGAAACGCTTCCGTAGTTTCTTGAATTTGCCGCGTTGATTCCGCGGAACCGAAATAAATTGTGGCGCCGATTGCCGCCGCCCCCATGTCGTAGGCCTGCTGGACATCACCGAAATAAATTTGGTCGAATTTACTCGGATAGGTGAGCAGTTCATTGTGGTTCAACTTCACAACAAATGGAATTTTATGGGCATACTTCCGCGAAACTATCCCCAGCACACCGAGCGTCGAAGCAACCGCACTGCAGCCACCTTCAATGGCAAGCTTCACTATGTTTTCCGGGTCGAAGTATGCCGGATTTGGCGCAAAACTCGCCGCCGCAGAATGCTCGATTCCCTGGTCAACCGGCAGAATGGACATGTAACCACTCCCGGCCAATCGTCCCCCATTGCGAATGCGCTGGAGGTTATTCAGCACATTGTTTGACCGATCGGAATTGATAAAAACCCTGTCCAGAAAATCCGGTCCCGGCAAGTGCAAGTCTTCATTTTTCACTGTTTCGCAGGTGTGTGACAGCAAAGCAACACCCGCACCATTCTTAAAAATTTCAATGTGCTTATTCATTAGGGTTGAATTCTAAGCAAACCAATGCCATAAATCAAGCAACTATAGCAATATTCCTTGAAAATCGTCATTTTTATCAAATTTTTTCTGCAAAGTTTTCTTCAAAACGTTCCCTTCGGACTCGAGTTCCCGCAAAATTTCCTTCGAGCGGGTGATAACATCTAAGGGCAGTCCCGCCAGTCGCGCAACGTGGATGCCGTAGGACTTATCTGCCGCCCCGGGAACAACTTCGCGCATGAATATTATCTCTTCGTTCCACTCCTTCACGGACATTTTGTAGTTTCTAATTTTCTTCGAAGATTCCGCCAGTTTTGTTAATTCGTGGTAGTGGGTGGCGAAGAGGGTTCGCGTGGTACTGCGCGCAAGGTGCTCGACCACAGCCCAGGCGATGCTCAACCCATCGTAGGTACTAGTGCCGCGGCCAATTTCGTCAACAATGACGAGGCTGCGTCCGGTCATGTTATTCAAAATGTTCGCCATTTCGTTCATTTCAACCATGAAAGTGGAATTGCCCTGGGACAGGTCATCCCCCGAACCTATGCGGGAAAATATCCGATCCACCACACCGATAATGCAGCTTTTAGCCGGTACAAATGAACCTATGTGAGCTAGAAAAACAATCAGCGCCACTTGCCTGATATAGGTCGATTTTCCCGCCATGTTTGGACCGGTGATTATGGCGATTTGGTTGTCATTCGCATTCAATGTGGTGCTATTTGGCACAAATCTTGATTGGAGAAGGCTTTGTTCCACGACCGGGTGCCTTCCCTGAACAATTTCGATGGTGTCGCTGCTGGATATGACCGGCCTGCAATAGTTGTGCTCATGGGCCAGGCGTGCCCATCCGCAATAGACATCGAGCTCGGCCAGAGCATCGGCGGTCCCCTGAAGCTGGGCTGAATATTTCAATGTTTCCGCCATAAGTCCGTCGAACAATGCCGCCTCAAGCTCGACAGCATTCCTCTCGGCATTCAAAATTTCCGACTCCTTTTTCCTCAATTCCTCCGTTATGTAGCGCTCGCCGCTAACGGTGGTCTGCCTGCGAACGTAGTGACTTGGCACCAGGCCAACGTTTGACTTCGTTATCTCTATGAAGTAGCCAAAAGTACCATTGAATTTTATTCTTAAATTTTTGATGCCCGTTTTTTGCTGTTCATCGCGCTCAAATTCAGCCATCCACTCGCGGCAATTACTGTGCAAGCCGCGCAGGTGATCAATTTCTCCATTGTAGCCATCGCGGATATAGCCCCCACTGGCAAGGTCGATGGGCAAGCTATCCGCCAACGCCTGCGATAGAAGGCTGTTCAGCTCCTCGAAAGTCCCAATTTTGCCATTCAAGTCGCCGATTTCGGTGCAGGTGAACCTATCCAACTCCCCCTTCAGAGGCTTCAGCACCCCTATGGTTGCCCTGATGGAGCCGAGTTCACGGGGGTTTCGCAGGCGATTTTTAAGCCTAGTTATTATGCGGGCCAAATCGTAGGTTTGCCCCAGTAGGGCATGGACATTTTTACACGTGCTGAAATTTTGAACGAATCCCTGGACGCAGCTTTGCCGCCACCCGATCCTATCGGGATTTATCAGTGGGTACAAAAAAAATTTTTCCAGTAGCCTGGCTCCGGGGGCCGTGACAGTTTTATCGACGGTGTCGAGCAGCGAGCCGGAACGGGTAAAGTGCGACGACTGAAATAGTTCCAAACTCCTAATCGTGGATGTGTCCAAGATCATGGTTTCACTCAGCTGGTAAATCTTTATGCCGGCTAAGTTGAAGTTTTCCGTGCGCAGATTTTCGGAGACATAGGCCAATAGGGCACCCGCTGGCCCGAGGGTGTGCTCAAAATTACCGGCGATGCCATAGCCGCTTAAATTATATACCCCCAGTGCCTTGCACAGGGACTCTCGATTGATACTTGTGTCGAATTTCATGGCACTGATTTCGGAAACGGCGGAATTTTGAGTTAGACTGAAAAAGGATTCTTTGCTGGAGGTTGAGTGGGCCGTCCAAAGCTCCCGCTCCCCATCGGAAATTACAATTTCAGCGGGCGCAAGTGCGCGCAGTACCGGAAGTAATTTCCGTGCCGCCGCCGCAAAGGCAACCCTGAATTCGCCCGTGGAAACCTCAATCCAAGCCGCCGCCAAGCCATGCTTAGATAGTTGAAACGAGAGTATGTAATTGTTGTGCTTCGCCTCGATATATTGGTCAGAAATCACCGTGCCCGGCGTGAGGATGCGGCTGATGGCACGCTTCACTAGCTGGCCCGGCCTTGGTTCGCCGATCTGGTCGCAGATCGCCACCTTATATCCGGAATGGAGGATTTTGATGATATAGGATTCGGCGGAATGGTAGGGAATCCCTGCCATGGGGCTATCCCCGCGGTGGGTAAGTGCTATGCCGAGTATTTTCGCACCGACCTCAGCATCTTCGTTGAATAATTCGTAGAAATCGCCGAGCCTGTAGAGTAGGAGGGTTTTTCCGGGCAGCGATGCTCTAATTTCACTGTATTGTTGCATCATCGGGGTTGATTTGGAAGTGTTCGACAACATGGCAAGCCTATGATTTCTATAAATTAATAAAATTTTCCTTGTCCACAAAATTTGGAATGGCTCGCCGCAATTGCAGAAAATTCATGCAAACTTTCTCCGCTTTACGCATCTCCATGCGGTCCGCTTTGCCG
Source organism: Puniceicoccales bacterium (assembly GCA_031266345.1). Classification (GTDB taxonomy): domain Bacteria; phylum Verrucomicrobiota; class Verrucomicrobiia; order Opitutales; family JAIRKQ01; genus JAIDVZ01. The sequence goes on from JAISBD010000021.1 coordinate 24,676, forward strand.
ATGTCGTCCAAGCCGCACAGATGCAGATAGCCATGCACAAGGTAGAGGGTGAGCTCCTCGCGGAAGGTGGTGCCGAATTCTTTGCAAACCTGCCTGGCGTAGGTCGGTGAAGCGCAAATTTCCCCGGCGTAGCCAAATTCCTTATCGCCGCAAAACGTTATCACGTCGGTGGGGGTGCGGTCATTGAGAAATTTTTCGTGCAGGGCACAGATTTCCCCTTCGCCCAAAAATGCTATGGAAAGGGTACCCTTCCCAAGCGGATAGGTGGCACATTCATCCAAAATTGCACATAGCTGACTAACTTCCTCTCCGTCGCAGGCAAGCCAGTCAACACTGCTTACAACTTCAACTTCCCTACGCTTCATCCGCCCTAATTTTTCCGTAGCTAACTCTGGAGTGGAACATGTGCATCATGGTGAACGAAAATGCTTTCTTTAGAGCCTTCAACTCATTGAGCGTAATGGGGCACTCGTCCAACTGATGGTCGCGGGACTTGCTTTCGAAAACCTCCTCAACTAAGCTTTCGATGCTCTGGTGGGTCACTTTTTTTAAGCTCCTACTCGCCGCTTCGATGGAATCCGCCAGCATTATGATCGCGCTTTCCTTTGAGCGCGGCCTCGGCCCATCGTAGCGAAAACTGTTCTTGTCCAATTTATCGCGCAAATAATTGTCAATATCCTTCGCGGTCATGTTTATCACATCAACCTCCGCCAGCAGTTCACCGCGAGCTTTGTTGTAAAAAAATTGCGTCATCGTCGTGCCGTGGTGCTCAAAAATAACGTCGATGATAACTTTTGGAAATTTAGCCACGGAGGCGATGGCCGCTCCTTCGCGCACGTGATTTTTAATAATTAGCGAGCTTATGTAGGGGGTTTGCTGGTCGTGGGGATTGGTATATTTATTCTGGTTCTCTATGAAATATTCAGGTTTTGCAACTTTGCCAAGGTCATGGAATAGCGCCGCAGTCTTGCAGATAGATTTGTTGGCCTTTATGCTGCCAGCTACCTGCTCGGATAGGATCGAAACAGCTAAGCTATGCTGGTATGTGCCCGGTGCCGCAAATTGTAAGCGCTGCAAAAGTGGATTTCTATAGTCGCTCAATCTCAGCAAACTTATGTCCGTGCATATGGAGAACACTTTTTCGAACACCGGCAGAAAAATTATGGCGATGATGCTCGTGGCCGTCGACATCGGAAAGGTGGAAAGTACTTGGCAAAATGTAATCTTTACCGGCAATTGCGTAAGTATGCCGTGAATTATTATGGAGGTGGCAAAAGCTAGGCCGGCGCAGAAGGAGCAGACAAATATTCGCAACCTCGAACTCGTGTTCTGCACCAGCGTCACAAGTACGAAATTTGTGAATAATATTACTAGGCAGAAGTCGGTCGGCCGGGCTAGCATCAGGGTGTACAAAACGGAAACTATGACCGATGCCACTACCCCGTCGGCAACTCCAAGGAGCAATGTTCCAATTGCCGAGGCTACTAAAAACGGCGCCGCGCAGTATAGGCCATACACAAGTGTGGGATTTTTTACGAAAATTTCCAATTCGCCGACCTGGATGCATAGGCGCAGGATAGTGAGCTGCAATATTATCAAAGCGGCCAGGACATAGTACCGCTTTTTTTGCCAAATGTGCGTGCTCGAGCTGAATAATTTCAACCCGATGAACGATAGCGTCATTATCACAAAGGTCAAAAATGCTTTGGAAAAAAACATGTAATAGGAGGCATGCCCGTTTCTGTGATTTGCCCGCAGTGCCCGCTGATGCTCGATGAAAGCCTCATAGGTCTCCTGGTCGATTACGATATTTTGCTCCAGTATGACATCGCCGACCTCATGCCTAACTGTGACCGGCTTGATTGAGCGGGTGATGAGATTTACGTCCACTTTACTTTCCTCGGCATCGAACACAAGGTTCGGTTTGATCCCCTGCTTAAGAATCTTGAAGAGGGCCGTCACCACGTCCCTATCTATGTCCAGCGACATGAGGTGCATGCGGGCACGGTAGAGCGCTTCTTCCTGCGTAGGAACATATTGCAGTGGCTTGCCTTTTACTTTATATTGCCTATTGGGTCCCCCCTCCGACAAGTCATCGAAGCACACCCCATCCCGCGCAATCCCGCGCAATATGGATACGCATTCTTGAAAAATCTGCGTGCGCTCGATTTGGCCGAGGAAGGCAACAATCATGGCTATGTCCTGCCATTCAATCTTAATTGGACCCATCGCATTGAATTCGCTGACAAATTCCTTGATGTCATTCCTGCCATGTTCGCTCAAAAAATTTTCATAGGAAAAGCTCTCCATGCGCTCATCGAGCAATTTTAGCATTTTTATGAAGTTATCATATTTTTTTTCGTCGATGGCATAGACGTTGCAGGCCTGGTTTTTTTTCTGCTCATATAATTTTTTTGTCCGCACCTTGCTTTCAAACTCAAAGGGCACTTCCGCCACAATTTTTGCTTTGGATAGGTTTCCCGGGATAAATTGCACGTTCATGCAATCGTTCCACGCGAAGCACACCACTGCGACTATCGCACTTAGGGTAAGCAACCAAAAAAAGTAGGCTACCAATGTCCTGCCATTGTAGGTAGACCTGAGCTGCCCATCAATATTTTGGGAATTTTTCGAGTTTATCAACTCATGTTTTTGCTGTTTTCCCTGTGCCATGCTAGGATTTAGGAAATGTCTACGAATGCCATCAAGCGCTCAAACATTGCTCGCTGGGATTGGGCCAAGACTTTTACATTTGCGACGATCGGCATAAAATTAGTATCACCGTTCCAACGCGGCACGATGTGGCAGTGCAGGTGCTGTGGGATTCCGGCACCGGCCGCTGAGCCAATGTTCATGCCGATGTTAAATCCATCGGGTGACAGAGCTTTTTTCAACAGGGACTCGGCCCTGCACAGTGTGGCGAAAAAATCCACCCTTTCGTCCCCTGCCAGTTCGCCGATATCGGCTGTGGCTTTGCGTGGGAGAATAAGCAAATGTCCCGGATTGTATGGGTATTTATTCATAATGGCAAAGGAAAATTTACTCCTGAACAATATCAGACGCTCCGCATCACTCTTGCCAATTTCCTCCCACCCAAATGGGTCATCGGAATCTGATTTTGTGCGTTCCACGTAGTCAATTCGCCAGTAAGCATGCAAGTTGTCCATCATATTAAATGATATAACAAATTTTTCCGCACGTTTGGCAATTTAAAATTTTCCAAACTTATGGATGCGATTGAAACATATCTAATCCTCTAATTTCAATGTTAAAAAATGGGACAACAATAGGCTCTTTCTGCGCTTGAGGCCATGCACCGCAGGTATAATCCGGATCCCTATTTTTCCGCTGCGTTTAAGTTAGTAGGAATTTTGCCACCTATTTGGCTTGAATGCTGCAGGGAATCAAAGTGGTTTGGCTTCTTTATTAGGCACACCGCATTTTGATCCTTTATGAGGGCGGCCAAGATATCGCCCATGGTGGCCTCTTTCAAGTTTAATCCATAGGCCCCCGCTATTGCCTCGTATGCTTCTTTTAGTCCTTTCAGATATTCGTTTGTTTTAATGTCATCCCACGGACTAAGAGTTTGCACATATTCTTCTATTTTTTTACCGGAATCGGTCTCAATGTCGATGGAAGGAAATTCTTTTCCGTCCGCTATGTTTATCTGTACGCTACGCAGCACTCCCTTGGAGTTATCCTGGGAAAATGTCACAAAATTTCGCTTATATTTGTTGGCGAACCACTGGATCATCTCCGTATCAAGCATGAAATGGTCAGGAGAATTCTCCATGTAGCTAATTTGATCCTGGCATTTTTGGTGCCTATCTTGCCAAGCCTTATCCTGCTTCTCTTTTGGTGTTTTTTCTAATTCTTCCAGCTCACTTTTGTAAGATTCCCTCACTTCAATTCGCAAAGCGTCCACTTTGGGCTGCGCTTGTTTAATGCCTGCACCTTCGGGAGATAATTGGTCCCCTTTCAGCTCGGGGTCCACTTGGGACAGCATGGAATAAAATCCACAATTTAAACCATTGCCGGATATTGATACTTCTTTCCTGCCATTTGCCTCCCAAAGGGCGCGAACACTGGCGTTAATGCTTTCAATTCTTTCCGTCGAATAGGAATCCATGTGCAAGCGCTCATTTTTAAGGAGCTCATCCAGGTCTGTATCTTCCATGAAATAACCCTCATTGAGGAGGAGATCTTTGATACCAGCTTTTATTTCTTCAGGCTTTTTCCCCGCTGCGAACATTTCCCTAGCTAGCCTGGTTGCCTCTGCCTCTGGTGACTTAGCCGATACCGATGGCTCAGTTGGCGGCGGTGGTTCTGGAGTCGGGGCTGCTGGCGCTGGGCTTCCTGGCGCTGGAGCCGCTTTACCTTTTGCACCCTTCGCTGGCTTTGGTGGTTTAACCGCTGCCGGTGGGGCTGCTTTACCTTTCGCACCTTTCGCTATCTCTATCAGAGCATCGATTGTTGGATTGTCACCTTTTCCCAGCCTCGCAGCTACTCTGCCACGAGCTTCTTCCCTATCTTCGCCTGCAATTAGCTCTAGCAGCTCGTCTAGGCCTGCAGGATTTTCACTGTCCTCAAACAACCCAAGCAAGGCGTTAATGTTTGCCTTTGCCAGAGCAATAAAGGCATTATATTGGGCCGAATTTCCTTTTTTATTTACTACCACAGTTAACAGGTTATTCAGGCCTGTAGGAGTGCCTTCACTAAACATCTCAAGTAACTCGCCAAGGCCTGCCGCCGCCAGAGCAACGAAGGCATCGCACTGGGACAGATTTCCATTTTTAGCTTTACTTGCTATCGTAGTTAACAGGTTATTCAAGCCTGAAGGGTTGGCCCTAGAAATAAACTGCCCAAGCAAGACGTCGAAAGCTTTCCCTGTCAGAGCAACAAAGGCATCGCACTGGGACAAATTT
>JAISBD010000002.1 GCA_031266345.1 Puniceicoccales bacterium
AAGGGAAAATCCATTAAGAAAATATCGCTGCGCTTCGGCAACCATTGGATCTTGTCCCTGCCCCACATGTAAATCGGTGCGCTCTAGATCACGCTGCTGGAGAAAAAAAGCTTTCATGCTCAGCGCTGCGGGAGTCCAGGAATTACCACGCTGGCCTTGAAAATAATTTTCCATAATACTATAATCGGCTCCATTTTCCGCCATTACCCCAGTCAAGAGCCCTATCGCTGCCCGTCGCATTTCCACATCCACATAAACCGTATCATTATCGTAGGAATTCTCCCTATCAAGGGTGATAGTTGATGGCAATAGGGACTCAATAGCGCTTTTATAGAGAGTAACCATAGCTTTACCGACTTCCAGGGCAAATGACCTCCTATTGCCATTGCTTATCATATCTTCGCAGTATTGGGCAACATGGCTAGCCTGGGCGGTGGATAGGTCTTCAATTCCGGAGATACTCATTAGCAAGCTCTTCTGCGTTGCACTTAAATCCAAAGAGCCTATGAGAGTATCTCTCCTTGCAAGCCTATCTTCAATATCGGGAACTTCTTTTTTTATGTCCTTTTCCAGCTTAGATAAATCCCTATCCGTGAATTCGCTGAGTCTGCCTCCCGCACCGCCGACCCCCCGCCCATTCGATTGATAGTGTTCCAACTGAGCTGCCAACCTATTGGCAAGCTTTGGGGGCAGGAAGTCGCCATATTTTCCTCGCAGATAGGCGCATGCCTCGCGAAAATTTTCTAAATTTTGCGTGGCTTTCTCCGGGTTAAAACGGTTTGCAAAAGACCCAAGTATGCCACCATGCCCACTGCCGAAATGCGGCTTTTCAGATTGACGATCAACTCTTCCCGTATCCATAATAATCCCTTATGCTCTATTTTTTAAAAAAAGTGTAAAAAAATCATCCACCAACGCAAGCGCAAACTATGAGCAAACTTTAAAAACTGCTCCAAAGCTCAAATTTTGCCCAATTACTTAGGCCGAATTGCAGGCTACCTGCCGCACAAAAGTGAAGCTATTTCTTAGAAGTATCGCCGCCTAAAGGTGGATAAATTTTCCCAACATCCTCCTGGGATAACTTATAGGTAAAAACCTTTTCAGCGATTTCTAACAAGCGGGGGTCCCTTGAACAACCTTTCCATTCATGGCCATCCAAGTCCGCATGTATCAAATTTTCCCATTTGCCATTTTTAAAATCGACAGTGTTCACGTACACCAATCCCACTTTCATCATGGCTGCTTTGGGCTCAAATATCCCGGCAGGAATATCCCCGATCTTCAAAAATGCTGATCCGCGTTCCCCGATATTGACAATTTCTATTGGCATATTTCCTATATCCATATTGCGCTCTCCTTTGTAAAATTCTCTTGTCTGCGTGACTCATGTCACATATAACCTCATGCTCCATTCCAGAAGAATCCTTGAAAATAGGGGAGTTATCAGTAGATAGCTCGGGGGACATGAAAAATAGCGCGTGAACGTCACAAAGGGGCATCCTAAGCAATATGGTAGTATCACCACCGGCTGCATTCATATCCATCGGAGTATCCAAAGCCGTTGAATCGGCTATCCCTTGAGGTTTATCGACATGTTTTAGGGAAAGGCTTCGCTGCAAGGAAATCGTCCGATTTTCCCTGTCTATGTACTCCGGCATATCTAAATGTTGCAATGTAATGCCTGTAAAGGCCTTATACAAGACAACTGTTTTGGCATATGTTTCTTCTGAAAAAGAAATTTTCCACCAATAATTCCTGAATATTCCTAGCCAATCTCCATTGGAATTTGGGCGCTTTAAAAAAGTTTTCTTCAAAGAATCCTTATAATCCTTGAATATTTCTAGTAAATTTTTCTTCGGATTGGGACTATTAGGAGAAAATCCCTGAAGGAAATATCGCTGCGCTTCGGCAACCATTGGATCTTGTCCCTGCTCCACACGCAAATCAGTGCGCTCCAAATCACGCTGCTGGAGAAAAAAAGCTTTCATGCCCAGTGATGCGAAACTCCAGGAGTTACTCTGCTGGCTTTGAAAATAATCTTTCATAACGATATAATTGGCTCCATTTTCCGCCATTACCCTGGTCAAAAACTCTGTCGCTGTCCGCCGCATTTCCACATCCCTATAAACCGTATCATTATCGCGGGGATTTTCCCTATCAAGGGTGATAGTTAATGGCAATTCGGACTCAACACCGTTTTTGTAGAGTATGGCCATAGCTTTGCCGATTTCCAGGGCAAATGACTCTTTATTGCCATTATTTATTATATCTTCGCAGTATTGGGCAACATAACTAGCCTGGGCGGCGGATAGGCCTTCAATTCCGGAGATACTCGTTAGCAAGCTCTTCTGCGTTGCACTTAAATCCAGAGAGCCTATGAAGGCATCTCTCTTTGCCAGTACATCTTTAATGTTGGAAATTTCTTTTTCTATGTCCCTTTCCAGCTTAGATAAATCCTCATCCGTGAATTCGCTGAGCCTGCCTCCCGCACCGTCGACCCCGCGTCCATTCGATTGATAATGCTCCAATTGGGCTGCCAGCTTACTGTCAAGTTTTGGAGGCAGGAAGTCGCCATATTTTTCTCGCAGATAGGTGTATGCTTTACGAAAATTTTCTAAATTTTGCGTGGCTTTCTCCGGGTTAAAACGGCTTGCAAAAGATCCAAGTATGCCACCATGCCCACTGCCCAAATGCGGTCTTTCAGGGGAGCAACCAAATCTTCCTACGTCCATAATAATTCTCTAGACTTTGTTTTTTAATGCAAAGAACGTAAAAAAATTATCCCCAAACTCAAGTGCAAATTATAAAAAATTGGACAATTTCGAAATTTCATCTAATTTTTTTCCATGGTTTCGTTGTTTGAAATAATTAATTTTTGCGACAACTTCTTGAAAGTTACAAAGATAAAGGATTATGAGCAAGCTCATAACGGGTTGCAATGCGAAAATAATGGGACAGTCACGAAAATTGGGGCTGCCGTTGATGCTAACTTGCTGACCATGGAGCGGGCAGTGGAAGAGAAAGTTGACCTGCTCCTGGCGCACCACGGCATGCTCTGGGGAAAATCCATCCCCATTGTGGGAACAATCTATAAAAAGTACAAGATTCTAATGGAGAACAACTTAGCCGTTTATGGCGTCCATCTTCCCCTGGATATGCACGGCGAAATCGGCAATAATGTGTCCATTGTGCGTGCGCTGGAATTGCAACAAATTGGCCAAATGCTGGTTGACAGGGCCTATGATTTCGAGATTCCAGTGGCATCCGCCGAATATGACCGGTCGACTTTGGAGGCGAAGTTATTCGCTTTGTTTCCGGATGTGAAATGCATGGGATTTGGAACAAAAAATCCAAAAATGATAGCAATTTGTTCCGGCGGGGGTGGTTCACAGGTGGCTGACATGATTCAATTGGGTGCCGATACGGTCATCACGGGCGAAGGGCCGCGCCACCTATTCGACATGGCCTACGAGAGCAAAATTAACCTGTACATATGCGGACACTATGCCACTGAAACTTTTGGCATCAAAAATTTGATGAAGCTCGTAGCGAACAAATTTAGTTTACAATCGACTTTCATTGAAGAAAAATGTGAGCTTTGACGGGAAAAGACATTCTCCAATTTCAAGCTTCCCTAATTCTTTCGATGTATTCCGTGCTTTTTCCAGACGATAGCCTTGGTTCCACTGAATTTTTGGAATTCTTAGAAAAGCAATAAATGTCTTGACATTACTTTGTTTTGTTACAGTGTACGTGCCATGTTCGCCTATTTTAGGCGGATATTCCTGAATTAAAACTAAATGGAGACATTCAATATGAAAAAAGTAGCAATAGTTGCCATTACTCTTTTGAGTCTTGGCTGCTTAGGGGCATTTGAAGTGCCCGCTTTGAATCTTGATGCAAACGTCAAATTCTCAACTCAACATGTAAAGCGCGGCTTTGACCAGGGGAAAAAAGTATTTGCCCCAGCAATAAGGGTTTCCTTGCCTGTCCTTGAGAAAGGGAAGGTATATGCCGGAGCTGGAGCGATCATTGGCATAGAAAGCGAAAGAAATGAGGTGTTGATACCGACGCTGAGAAATGAGGTTAATCCCTACGTGGGTGCGTCATACGATATAACGGAGATATTTACTGTGGATGCAGGATATATCCACCATTTTTACACAAACATGCCCAAGGAGATCTTGAGTACTCCTCAGCCAGGGGGTAATATTCCGTCGCCGTTTAAGCGCAACACCAGCGAGATGTACGTGGGTGTATTGGCGGATGTATTACTCTCGCCATCGCTCTACTTCTTCTATGACTTTGGTAGCAAGGAAGTAAACATTGAAGGTTGCGTGAATTATACCTATGATCTGGGGCAGTTCGGTGTGAGTGGCTTAGCTCTTGAGCTGGGTGCAAAGCTTGGCTATGACCGCGCTAAAAGGCCTTTTGCTTGTAACAAAGCGACAGTGGAAAGTATCTTTTCAGGTAGGAAGGGTTACTTTTACTATGGATTGGCCAGCGATGCGGTATACAGCTTCACTGAGCACGCCAAAGGTCGTGTAGGTGTGGAGTTGGCTGGCAATCATGCTAAGAGAGAGGCAAACTCTTGGGCTGGTACGGGCGCTAAGCATTCCCTATGGTTCAATGCCTCCGTTGATTGCTCGTTTTAGTTGTTACTAAGACTAATAAAAAAAATGACCCGCCGGAAGGCGGGTTTTTATTTTGCATAAAAGCTGGCATTGTAACCAAGGTTTGAGCTAGGTTTTGCCACCCTTTGAATCAAGCCCCACGGGGCGATAAAAAAGCAAGCGATGCAAACAGCATGGATGCTTTCGCCGTGGCAGGGGGCAATGGGGCACTAATTTCCCATGAAGCAAGACAGCATCTTACTCTTTTCTAAATCCCTTGACATTCAGAATTTTGCCAATTGCGTGAACGCATTCTAATCCCTTGACTAACCCCGATCATCCCGGGAATGCAACAGCCTGAAGTTCCAAGAAGCTAAACACTCCCCCCACCCATGCCGCACGGAAAGTTATTAGAACGACATGCCAAAGGAGTAATTGAAGCGCATGCCATGCTTATTTCCAGTCTGACTGTGCATGGGAAAACCGAAATCTAGCCTGAGCGGCGCACCCATTATGTATATTTTTATGCCAAAGCCGAGATCGGTGCAGTAATCCTTCGTGCTAAAATTCCAATGGGCAGCATTTACAAGGCCCGCTTCAGCAAATAAATACAATCGCAGCAGCTCGGCGATTTTAAAAGTATATTCCGCCGTACCGTATAAATAGGATTGCCCGCCCACACCCGTGCCATTTTCGTGGGGGCCAACGTCGTGGCTCTTGAACCCTTTCATGTAGTCGCCGCCTCCGAGGAAGAATTTATCAAAAAAGGGCACGTGATCATGGCCGTAGGCGCTCACCGTGCCGCCTTTGCACATGAGCATGATATTTTGGTCAAACATCTCCCAGGTCGGGAAAAATTTCGCCCCCAATGCGTTTAACTTGATGTACTTGGTCTCGCCAAAGAAGGGACCGCCGGCTACCTCCGTGCAAAAACTCAGAACCGAACCGGAAGTGGGATAAACAAAGCTGTTTCGCGTGTCACGCTCCAATAAAAATGAGCCCTTCGAAATCAACCGATGGCCCCGTTCGGCCTGGAAGGACGCCGGCGCATTTTGCCCGATATTGGAGATGCGCACACTCGCTAGGCAGTACGTTGCCGTTCCCTCCCACGGACCAAAGAGACGCTTCCGCAAATAGACATCCCCGCCCATGCGCGTCTCGTCGTAGCTCGTTCCACCGTAGTTGTAGTCAGATTTTTTGTACTCCTGCTTTGAGCGGAATAGGTTGGAGCCAAATGCGAGTTCGCGGTCATAGAGCCAGGGCTCCTCAAAGTTCACGGTGAATGCATTATTTCGCTTGCCCGCCTGGAAACGTGTGCGAAATTTTTGACCGGCTCCCTGAAATCTTCCAGTCCTGTTAAATAAGTCGAAATTTGATTGGCTAATTTCCGCAAAGCCAACAACTTGACTACCTGTACTTATGCCGCCGCCGATGGAAAATTTTCCCGTATTTGCCTCCTTGAGCTCGATGCGCAAATCTTTCTGGTTTCTCACCTCAGTGTCAACCGGTAGGGTGTCCACTGCCTGGAAAAATCTCGTATTGAGCAGGCGTGCTTGGCTATTTTTCATGCACACAGAGTCAAATGGATCGCCGGGCGCAAGGGCAAGCTCGCGTAAAATCACACTATTATTTGTCTTGGTGTTGCCCTTTATTTCAACCGCGCGCAGGAAGCAGCGTTCGCTCTCGCCTACGTTGAACACGAGGTCAATGGCGCCAGTATTTATGTTCGGTAGGCGCTCGGCGTACACGCTGGTCTCCAAATATCCCACCTTGCCGTAGTGGTCGCGCACACTTTCACAGGCACTTTCGATTTTTTTTGGCGAAAAAATACCGCCACTCTCCACCCCTAGCAGGCCCATCAACTGCTTAGTGGAGTAGAGGGAATTGCCTGCAAAGGATATCTTGCCGACGTGATATTGCTTGCCTTCGTTCACGTTTACGTGTATATCTATCATGCTATTCCGATCCGTGTACGACACATCGTTCTCGCCAATATTCACATCCAAATAGCCATGGTTTTTTATCTCAACTTTTAGGCGATCCATGTCGCCGTCGAGGACATCGCGCCTAAAAATACCGGTTCCGGTGAAGAGTGAAAATAGTGAGCGGCTTTTTGTCTGCATGGCATTTCTGAGGGTCTTCATTTTTATGTCATCCACACCGGCAAAAGTAATTTTACCAACGTACATCTTTGGGCCCTCGTTGATGTTCACTGTGACATCCACGGTCGCACCCCCATCCGCTTCCGCAACGGAGCAGTCAATTTTTGCGTGGGGGAAACCCCTCTCCTGGTAAAACTTATGCAATTTTTTGACACTCTGGTGTAAGCCATTGTCCGAAAATGTTCCGCCACGGGATAGGCTCATCTCCCGCCTAATCAACTTACTCTTAATCTTTTTATTGCCAACGATGTGGATGCCATTTACCCGCAGCTTATGTGTGAGGACGAAAGTCGCAGCATATTCACCGTTGCCAATTTGGTCCAGCCGCACTTGCACATAGTCGAACAATCCCGTGTTATAGAGCGACTTAATGGACGCATCGGCGAGATATTGCTTGAATTCCGTGCCTTCCTTTAGCTGGACATGGGACTCAATTACCCCCTGATTAACATTGATATTGCCGCCATAGTAATTGTACCTAATCGACGAAATTATCGGTGCTTTTTGCTGTGCCGATTCCACTTCGCAGTGAGCTGCGCATGTGCTAATAAAGACAATGGCGACTATGGCTAAATATTTTTTCACGTCCATGATTTCCTATTCACAGGTTGATAAATCCACATAATTTTCGAATCGTGTAAGATTCTTTATAAAAGTCAATGGCACCGATCCAATGGGCCCATTTCTCTGCTTAGCGATTATGAGTTCCCGCGCAACAACATCCGAAAATTGTTGCTGTTCCTGCTGCTCCTCACTGCCGCTCGCCTGTTGCTGACTAGCCAGCAACATGACCACATCGGCGTCCTGTTCTATGGCACCGGACTCGCGCAAGTCCGATAGGCGCGGCAGGCGGCGCTCCTTTTCCGATTCCCGATTGAGTTGGCTGAGAACGATGACCGGAATTTTCAGCTCCTTTGCCATTGCTTTTATTCCGCGGGAAATTTCCGAAATTTGCTGTTCGCGCGCGACTCTGCTATCCCCATTTATGAGCTGCAGATAGTCGATGATGATGAGGCCGATGGACTCCTTACTATGGATTCTGCGCGCCTTGGCTCGCATTTCGAGGATGGTCAAGTTTGTGGACTCATCGATCCACAGGGGGGCGGATTTCAGTTCCGTGGCCGCCTGCAATAGTGCCTCACTAGCTTTTTTGGAAATAAATCCCTCCCTAAGTTTGGTCATATTTATCCCTGCGCGGCCGCATAGTAGGCGCATGGCAAGCTGTTCAGCGCTCATCTCCAGGCTAAAAAATAATGTTCCGATGGGCTGGCGCTCCTTTTTTTCAGGCAGAACGACATTTTCGGCGATATTCATCGCGAGGCTAGTTTTTCCCAGGGATGGCCTAGCGGCGAGCACAATCATATCGCTGCTGCGAAAGCCAAACAGCATATTATCCAGATCCGTAAATCCGGAAGCGACGCCGATGATTTCTCCTCGCTTTTGCAGCATCATTTGTACCGTTGTTATTGCAGCATCGACGGGTTTATTGACGTGGACAGCGGCATTGCTGAGACGGTCGTCGCTTATGGCAAAAATTTCATTTTCCGCCTGCTCAATGAAATCGTCGAGGCTCTCGCTGTCCTCATAGGCGCGGGCGATATTCTTCATGGATGCCTCTATGACGCGCCGGATGAGTTCGAGGTCACGCACGCGTTTCACGTAGTGTACGACATGGGCGGGGGTATCGATCCTGTCGCACAGACGATTAACGTAGCTCACCCCGCCGATCCCCTCCAATTGCTGGCGACTGTCCAATTTATCGGCCAAAATGAGCTCATTTATTGGCGCACTTTCATCGTATAGATCCGAAATAGCTTGCCAGATGATTTGGTGAGCGGGGACATAGAAAGAGCCGCTAGAAATTTTGCTTTGTATGCACAGAGGGACGGTATCTTGGCCGCCCTCGAGGACACAGCATGCCAGCAAAGCTTGCTCAAATTCAACGCTGTGCGGACGCGGACGTTCAAAAATTTTACTATCACCAGCTACGCCCGCCTCACCTTTGTGACGTGCGACCTTTGCCCGCATGTTAGCCATAAATCAGCGGCAACCTAGTTGATTGGGTTTTCGGAAACAACTTCCACGGGCAGATCGAACTCAACATCCCGGTGCAACTTGACCCTGATGCTATGCCGCCCCAGCTCCCTAATCGACCCAGCGACGATCTTCTTCCTGTCTACTTCGATGCCACCTTCGGCGATTTTTCGGCAAATATCGGCGGGGGTAATTGCGCCGAACATTTTCCCATTTTCACCGGTTTTGACAGCCAAAACCACAACAATCTTTGACAATTGTTCCCGGAGTTGGTTTGCCTCTGCGAGCTCCCGCTGTTCTCGCTGCTCGCGTACGCGGGCCAGCGCTTCGATCTGTTTTTTATTCGCACTGGACATGCGCATGGCCAAACCACGCGGAAACAGGAAGTTGCGAGCATAGCCAGCCCTTACTTTAACAGCCTGCCCCTCGTTGCCCAAGTTGTCCAAATGTTTCAATAATAATATTTCCGTTAGTGCCATAGCTAAAAGTCCTAAAAATTTTAAAATGGAATGTCCTCGTCGACGTCTCCCACACCAACCACAGGCTTCAAATCTTTGCCCTTTGCCGATAAATCTTCGGCGAACGGCACACTATCCTGGGCATCGCCGCGGGAATCGATGGATGCCGCCATATTTGGATCATTGTCGACGCGCGAACCTACGAACTGGAAATTTTCAAGGACAACGACAATTTTATTGCGTTTTTCACCGTTCTGTCCTTCCCATTGGTCCAACCGCAGCCGTCCCTCAAGCAGGATGGAACGCCCCTTGGTCATGTGTTTACCCAGCAGCTCCGCCTGCTTACCAAAGGAATCGACGTCGATAAACAAAGTTTCCTCCCGCGTCGAGCCATCGGGCGTTCGCACCACCCTACTGACAGCCAATCCAAGTTTACAAATCGTTACACCGGAAGTAGATACTCGCACTTCTGGGTCACGGGTTAAATTTCCCATGAGGATTACTTTATTAAATGATGCCATATTTTTCGCTAACAACTTTCAATAAAAATACGATTTATGGTTTTGTCTAGCCTAAGTTTTTCCTTGATAGCGGCGGGCACGCTGGGATCCGTTTCAAATGTGATTTGGACGTATTCACCGGCCAGGTATTTTTTATCCACAGCGCGCTCGAATACTTTCTGGCCGAGGGTCTTGAAGTCCAAAATATTTCCCCCCAAGCCCGTCACAACATCCCGGAGTTTAGCAAAGATTGTATCGATTGGCTCGGTATAGCCGCGCATATCCACTATGAAACTAGCCCTGTAATTCCTCTTTTTTTCCATAATTTTTTTTACGATTGGTTAGATTCATGGAGCATTCTAAGCCTTTGTCAAGCAGTAGCTGCAAATTGCATAAAATTTCAGGCAACATCAGCTGGATAGTTTGCTGCTCTTCGGCGCTAAACTTGCCTAAAACATGGTCTTTCAAGTCCATGGATTTGTATTTTTTTGTCCCAACCCCTATGCGAAATCTTAGGAAACCCGGTCCCAAGTTAGATAAAATATCAAGCAAACCATTATGCCCCGCCGAACCGCTGCGCTCCGTCAGCTTAAATTCGCCGAGCTCGAAGGAGATGTCATCGCAAACTACTACTACTTCCGCGGGATATATTTTGAAAAATCTACAAACCCTTTGCACCGCTTGCCCGCTTTCGTTCATGAAAGTAAGCGGCTTAGCGAGGATTAAGTTACCCTCTTCCCTCCTAATTATTGCCAAGTCACTCCTAAGTTTTTTATCGAGCTTCCAAGTGCCCCCCTTGGCAGCACAAAATTTATCCAGGACATGAAATCCAATATTATGCCGTGTCAAATCGTACTCCCTGCCCGGATTTCCCAGCCCTACGAGAAGTTTCACAGCCATCTAGCGGAAACACCTATTTCGTCTCCTTTCCCTCCGCTTTCTTAGCTTCGGGAGCAGGTGCCGCCGCCGCTTCGGGTGCCGCAGCGGATGTTTCAGCGGGTAGCGCTTCCTTTTCCGCCTCTTCGGCTACATTCTTACATGAAACCACCACCACATCGTCGCCGTCAACAAACTCGACATCCTTGATCTTTTTCAAATCTTTGACGTGGATGATATCCCCCACCTTTAGGCCGTTGATATCGACCTTGACGCTGCCGGGCAAATCCGCCGGCAAGCAGCGCACATTCAGCTCGTGCTTCCCGATGTCCAATACTCCGCCAAAATCCTTGACACCAACGGATTCCCCTATGAACTCAATGGGCACGGTGATTGCCATTTTTTCCGTGCGGGAAACTTCGTGAAAATCAACGTGCAAAAAGCGGTCACTAATCGGATCTCTCTGCATATCCGCAATCGTCGACAGTACCGACTCTCCGCCGGTAATTTTAACATTTACCAGGGATGCGGACTGCCCTTTTTCCCTCAAAAGCATGCGAAATTCCTTTTCGTCAAAGGATAGGGGCTTTGTGCCGGATTTCCCATAAACTACTGCAGGGACACGCCCAGACTTGCGTAGCTTGCGAACGTACTGCCGTCCAACCTCAAGCCTTTCCTCTACGCGTAATTCCAATTGTTTCATAAAATACCTATGCGACGATGGACGAGCAATAAGTCAAATATTTAAAAAATCAAACAAAAAAGTACATATTTTTTGTAGAATATAGCTCCACTGATTCGCCGCTGCCGATTCGGACAACAACGCCGCGGGGATTGAGTTGCCCTGAGCTTTTCTAATGTTTATTTTTCACTTTCCTTGATTCCCTGGGAATCGCATAAATAAGCCCGATGCTCGGGGCGGGAGTCGAACCCGCACGCCCTTACAGGCAAAGGATTTTAAGTCACCTGCTTCAAGCTCTCATATTTTTACAAGAATTCCGAAATTTCCCCAGATAATCACGATTTCCGCTTGACTTTAATTCTCAATTTTCTTGAAAAACACGTAAAAACATTGAGAAATTACATGTAACTCGGTATAATAGTGGTATAACGAATTTAATAAAAGGAAATATGAAAGTGCAAAAGAATATAAATTTTACGAAAAAAACACTCGAAGGCTTAAAGGCCTCGCAAAAAGGGATAACAAGAGTCTATGATATTAAAGAAAAAGGCTTAGGTTTATATATTACCGCAACAGGGCATAAAAGTTTCTTTATTAAGAGACGCATAAATAGTCAGCAAAAAATCATTACCATAGGCCGCTTCCCAGATATGACAATAGAGTTAGCAAGGAAAGAGGCCCAGAAAATTAAATTGCAGATCGCAGTGGGAGAAAATCCCCTGGAGGAGAAAGAGAAGCAGGCCAGTGAAAAGACATTCGGGGAAGCTTACCAGGAATATATGGAGAAATATGCCAAGATAGAGAGTAAGCCTCTATCACGCAAAGATATCGAGCTGCGTCTTAAAAAAATATTATCACTTTGGATTAAGAGACCCCTTTCTTCGATAACAAAACAAGAGATGCGAGAACTACACAACCAAATTGGGCAAGAAAATGGGAAATATCAGGCCAATAGGGTTTTGGCATATGTTCGGGCGATTTTCAATAAAATGATCTCCTGGGGCTGGGAGGGAACAAATCCTATCGTCGGCATAGAGAAATTCAGGGAAACGAAGCGGGATCGATTTATTTTACACGACGAATTACCGAAGTTTTTGGAAGCTTTAGAAGCAGAGCCAAACAGGGACATGAGGGATTTTTTTTTGACATGTTTGTACACGGGAGCACGCAAATCGAACGTCTTGTCTATGCGCTGGGAAGACATAGATTTCAGCATAAATGAGTGGCGCATACCGGATACGAAAAACGGCAACCCTGTGCGCGTTCCATTGATAGAACAAGTTTTGGAAATATTGAATGGACGTATACACTTAAAAGAATCATCATCCTGGACATTTCCAAGCAAGGACAGCAAAAGTGGGCATATTCAGGAGCCAAAAACGGCATGGAAAAGAATTCTAGAGCGAGCAGGGCTAAAGAATCTAAGGATACATGACTTGCGGCGGACGTGTGGAAGCTATCAAGCAATAGCGGGCGTAAGCATGGCAGTGATTGGAAAATCTCTAGGGCATAAATCGCTGCAGTCCACAGAAATTTATGCACGATTGTCAAACGACCCTGTGCGTGCTGGATTAGAAACGGCGTTTAGTTTCATAAACGGGGAAAAATAAGTCATAAAGAGAGTTTACTTTCCATTTTTTGCTAAAATTTTACAAAAAATTATCAAAAAAACCTTTAAAAATAAAAAATATTCTTTACATATGGAACATGGTTAATAAAATTTGCACAGCAGCACAGCAGCACAGCAGCACAGCAGCACAGCAGCACAGCAGCACAGCAGCACAGCAGCTATAGTAAGCTATTAAATGTTCAAGAAGCGGCAGCGTTTCTTAGCATAAAAAAGCACACACTGGAAGATTGGATATACTCCAATCGTTACCCCGGACTAAAATCAGTTAAACTGGGCGGGGCTCGAAGATTCCGAGAGCAGGACCTGGTAGAGTTCATCGAGTCGCGGATGCAAACCACTACCGTAGGTAAAAGGGGCGAAAATGAATAGCAAGCCCCATGCTGCCACTATACTGAGCCCGAGCGAGGTGGCAAAATTACTGAAAGTGCCGCCGTCGACGCTGATAAGGTGGCTGAGATCTTTACCCTCATCCGAGCTGCCCGTGATAAAGATAGGCAAGCATAGGAGGTTCCTCTT
>JAISBD010000010.1 GCA_031266345.1 Puniceicoccales bacterium
TAAACTTGCCAGTGGTGCGGAAATGCCCTATTACATCAAGGATAAGGGGCGCTCGGAATCTGGCTGCTTTATCCGCATTGGCAGCTCCTCTCAACCCATGCCAGAATCCATGATCGATAAACTGATGGCACGGCGCCATCAATCGACTCTTGCCAATGTGCTTTCTCGCCACCAAGATTTGGAGTTTAAGCAACTGAAACTTTACTATGGGCTCAAAAATAAACCACTGAACGACAACTTTGCTAAGACACTGGATTTTTTAACCTCTGATGGCCAGTATAATATGATAGCTTTCCTATTTGCCGATAACAACAACATTTCTATCCGCCTTGGTAAATATATGGGAATGGACAAAATGGATTTGATAGAACGCGAAGATTACAAGGATTGTTGCCTTATTACGGCTATGCAAAAAATTTTAGACAGGTTTGATGTGGAAAATATTACGCAATCGCGCAAGCGACCTATGCAAACGCGCCTGGACAAGAATTTGGCAGATAAAAATGTTCTCCATGAAGCAATTATCAATGCTTTTGCCCACAACGATTATTCACGTTTGGATACGCCAATTTTTCAGATATACTCTGACCGTTTTGAAATTATTTCATTTGGTGGTCTAGTGGATGGATTGGATTTAGAAAAATTTTACGAAGGCATTTCTATGCCTCGCAACCGTGAAATTATGCGCATATTCAAAGACCTTGAATACGTAGAACAATTGGGCTCTGGGATCCCTAAAATTGTTGAAAAATATGGCCGTGAAGGCATTTCCGTTAATGACTATGTTGTACGGACAACATTGAAGTTTGACAAAGGTGTGGATGAAAAAGACATTTCCCAAGAACACCCCCAAGAACACCCCCAAAAACACCCCAAAAAACACCCCCAAAAAACCTATCAAAAAATAGTAGAAGCTATGCGGATAAAGCCTGATGTGACTATGCAAGAATTGGCCGAACTAGCTGCTATTTCTTCTGAAACTGTCAAAGATCAAATCAAGCGATTAAAGAGTAAAGGTATAATCCGCCACATCGGGCCTAAAAAAGGTGGCCACTGGGAAATTTTGGAGCAAAAGGAGGCCGCAGAGTGAGATCCTAACTAAAATTTCCCTTCGGTTGGGAAAAATTCAGGCTTGCGCTGCCGGATTCCGCAAGAGATTCGATGAGCACGTGGATTTGCTCTGTTCCTGCGTGCGTCCTTCCCCAAGAATGCCCGCAGCAACATCCTTTCCGCCACCCTCGGCTACACCTTCTCCCATGAATTAGGGGAGGTAAAAAATAAAGTAGCAGGCGATGCAAAGGGGAAAAAATAAGGCGTGGGCACATCTATTATAGCGCATGGCAATGGGGTGCCAATTCTTCAATTCACCAAAGATATTTGGTGTACTATGCCTTTGCTTGTAAAGTATTTCATTTCAAGGAAGCTGGGTTTTCTATTGCCTTTTGAAGGGATTCAAGGTGTAATATTTTCTCATATATTTCATTGTCTTAGCATCCCCATGGGCCAGCTTGTGCCCCCTTTTGGATCCCCTGGCAAATACTTGATTTTAGATAAATTTTTCAATAATTAATAAGCGTTTTCATGAGACCTGCCCCTGATATTTTTTCAAGCAATTTGCGTCACAATCTCTGTCTCCCAATAAACATTTGGTTTTGGATAGATTTTTTAATAATATCAGCAAACACTTTTTATTAGCTTTTTCATGAGATTTGGCTCTAGGTTTTTTATTAACACCTACACAAACTAATTGTATTCGAATCTTGGGATAAAGCAAGATTTTTTCAACCATGTTGGCCTCTCCAAGTCGCTTTTCCCATTTGTATCCCTGTCCAATTTACCAATTCCTCCCTTCTCTTCGCACATTAGTTAAGCCTTGACGGAGTGTAAGATTTTTATAAAATGCTGCTCACTAGGATGGGACAAAGCGGAATAGCACAAATAAGCGGTTACGGAATGGGGCAAAACGAAACATAGCGAACAAGTGCAGCAGGGTGGTGAGCGGAAACGCAGCGCCGCAATCATTCACCGGCAGTGATAGCGATGTTACCTTCGATTTCCCCTACTAATTTAACACTAATTTTAGCACCAACGCTCCCCTAAATTCCACAAAACTTTAAATTCCGCAGAAAATCCACCAGTCCACCAGCGGTGATAGCGATGTCCCCTTCGATTTCCCCTACTAATATATTCTCTACTAGCTTCAGCACCAACGTTCTTCTAAATCCCACAAAATTCTAAATTTTACAGAAAATTCACCGGCGGCGACGCCGATGTCCCTTTCGATTTCCCCTACTAATATTTTAACACTAACTTTAGCATCAGCGCTCCCCTAAATCCCACAAAACTCTAAATCCCACATAATCTACTTACACTTTTCAGCCTTCAGCCAATACACACTGGGCCCCCCGAAAAGAGGGCCCTTCCCTTTTTCTCCATCCCACACATTGAAAGTTCCCCACTGCCATCTCTTCTATTAGAAATCCGCCGCTGCCACCATTCCACCGTCCATTGAAAATTTCCCGGTAGCTAGCAGAGGAACCATTCGAACTATTAGGAATTTCCTAATAGTTGCTTTTGCTTTATTTTTTCTTTCCAACGTGTTTTTGGTATAACAGTGGTATATTGCGATTTTCTCACCATCCATTTTTCGTTTCCCTTGATTCCTTGGAAGCTGCATAAATAAGCCCGATGCTCGGGGCGGGAGTCGAACCCGCACGCCCTTACAGGCAAAGGATTTTAAGTCCTCAGCGTCTACCATTCCGCCACCCGAGCAGAGAAACTCACAATTGGAGTTTATTTGGAAGATGCAACGTTTTTGTTGCTAAATTAGAAAAGTTATTTCCAGGTAAAAAGCATCTCCAACGCCATAGCACAGCACGCGCTTTCCGCATCTTCTGCATACAAAAGTGCTTATCTGCAGCATTTTTGGAACAATTGGAGAAGTTAAAGGCATTGGGAGAGAGGGATACGTTTTTAGGTAAGGTTGCGCAAGTGGGAGTAGGGTAGGGGATATTGCTGATCCTTGGGGTATCTTTGATTCCCTAACCAAATCGGCATAAGGGAGTTGCCTGTGAAACATTGTTTTCAGTTAAGTCGAAAATATTTGAAGGGGGTGCTAAGGGACATCCTTGGAACAATTGGAGAAGTTAAGGGCATTGGGGGAGAGAGATACATTTTCAGGTAAGGTTACGCAAGTGGGAATAGGGCAGGGGATATTGTTGATCCTTGGGATGCCTTTGATTTCCTAACCGAGTCGGCAGAAGGGAGTTGCCTGTGAAACATTGTTTTCAGTTAAATCGAAAATATTTGAAAGGGGTGCTAAGGGGCACCCTTGGAACAATTGGAGAAGTTAAGGGCATTGGGGGAGAGGGATACGTTTTTAGGTAAGGTTGCGCAAGTGGGAGTAGGGTAGGGGATATTGCGGATCCTTGGGATACCTTTGACTTCCTAACCAAATCGGCAGAAGGGAGTTACCTGTGAAGCATTGTTTTCAGTTAAATCGAAAATATTTGAAGGGGGTGCTAAGGGGCACCCTTGGAACAATTGGAGAAGTTAAGGGCATTGGAGGAGAGGGATACATTTTCAGGTAAGGTTACGCAAGTGGGAGTAGGGTAGGGGATATTGTTGATCCTTGGGATACCTTTGATTTCCTAACCAAGTCGGCAGAAGGGAGTTGCCTGTGAAGCATTGTTTTCAGTTAAATCGAAAATATTTGAAGGGGATGCTAAGGGGCACCCTTGGAACAATTGGAGAAGTTAAGGGCATTGGGGGAGAGGGATACATTTTTAGGTAAGATTGCGCAAATGGGAGTAGGGTAGGGGATATTGCGGATCCTTGGGATACCTTTGATTCCCTAACCAAGTTGGCAGAAGGGAGTTGCGGGGCATTGTTTCCAGCTAAGTTGAAAATATTTGAAGGAGGTGCTAAGGGACATCCTTGGAATAATTGGAGAAATTAAGGACATTGGGGGAGAGGGATACATTTTCAGGTAAGGTTGCGCAAGTGAGAGTAGGGCAGGGATGGGAATAGGGTAGGGGATATTGCTGATCCTTGGGATACCTTTGATTCCCTAACCAAGTCGGCATAGGGGAGTTGCCTGTGAAACATTGTTTTCAGTTAAAAAGTAAGGCTGGCACATTTCTCCTTTCCTTAAAGGATCCAATGGAAAACTAGGGCGTGCTAGCGTTGTCTAAAAAATCCGATAGGAAAGAGCCAAGGAAGCGAGACCGAGGGAGATAGTATCCAATTTTCCAAGTTATTTCCGTTTCCCTTGTCCATCATTTTTCCCTTTCTCTGTAAGTTAAGTAAGAACGTTAACACACCCTAGGCGATGGGGAAAGTGCTAAGCAGCTGGAACAAAATATGCGCGAAGGAAAAAGGTAGCGGAAAAGTGTTGAGCTTCCAACTTAAGTCAGCAAAATTTCAACAAGGCCAAATTAGCAAATGGCCAAAACCCGTGTGTGCGGTTAATATTTTAAAATTTCAACTAGACATAATATATATTATGCGAAATTTAAACGCTTCGCTGGGAAAGTAAATCTTCCAGCGAAGTTGTATCTTTTACAAATAATCTGATGCCTTCGGATAATTTCTCCGTAGCCATTTGATTTTCATTCAGCGAAAATCGAAATTCTTTTTCTGATAGCGAATCCGGAATTTTCTCCGGTAAAGTTGCATCATTCTCGATCTGCCGCTCCACTTTGAATGTTGCAAGCTGCAACTCTTCCAAAAATTTTGGGCCTATGGTCAGCAAGTCACATCCGGCCAGGGACACTATTTCTCCCACATTCCTGAAGCTTGCCCCCATAATTTCGGTTTTGTAGCCGCGGGCCTTGTAGCATCCATGAATTGTTTTCACAGAATTCACCCCCGGATCATTGCTGAAAAGATTGGCAGATGGATTGTTTTTAGTGTGCCAGTCTAGAATTCTGCCGACAAAGGGCGATATTAGGGTCACGTTGGCTTGGCCGCAGATGAGTGCTTGTTCCAGCGAAAATATCAGGGTTAAGTTGCAGTGAATGCCTTCCTGTTCAAGGACTTTTGCAGCTAGTACACCTTCCCATGTCGCAGCTATTTTTACTAGAACACGTTCCCGATCAACGCCACCGTGCTCATACATTGAGATGATGTTTCTGGCAGAATCAACCATCGCCGCTGCATCAAAGGAGAGCCTGGCATCGATTTCAGAAGATACCCGCCCACCTATTATTTTGAGAATTTCCAAGCCAAAACCAGCGACAATGGCATTCATACGCTCCCGCATCGGTCGATTTTCATATTGGCGCAATGCCTTATCTATTATAAACTTATACTGTTCTTGCTGGGCAGCCTTGAGGATGAGGGACGGATTGGTAGTGGCATCGCGGGGACAAAATTTCTTTATCATTTCCAAATCGCCGCTATCGGCAACAACGGTGCTATGTTTCTTTAATTGTTCCAATGATGATTCCATAATAATTTTAAAAACTATCAAACTAAGATCTTTATAGTAAACAACATCAAGACAGTCCCAATGTGGAACCCCATTGCCTGATTCAAAGATTTATTTTTGAGGGTTATCAGTGCCAAAATGATGCCAAAAAGCACAAGTTTGGCAAATTGCCAAATCTTAAACTCGTACACAAAACCGAATAGCATGGGAGTGAAGCATCTGAAGCCGCTCAGCATACCGATGTTTTCGCTGTTCACATGCGCCGCCAAAGGAACTTTAATGTGGGTATAGGCAAAGAAAATCGATGAAGTAATAAGCGCCAAAGTTGGATTGCAAGCTGTGTAAAATGCTCTTAAAACAGCCCCTCGAAATAATATTTCCTCGAAAGTGCCCACCACCGCTGCACATAGCACAAATTTTGAAAGCTTTTTAATGGGCGAAACTGCCAAAGCCGGAATGAACATGACTTCGGCCCCAAAAAGCAGAGCTTCGATTTTCATAAAAATTACCGCAAATAGCAAGCCGATGCAGGCCCATTTTAAAACCGTTTTTATATGTCTGGGGTTACATCCCACCCCTGCTAGCCCTTTTATGCCGCATTTTTTAAAGAAAAATGGCAGAGCAAGGAGCGCCGCTACCAGCACGATTCTGCCGTAAATTTTGCTAATCCCCCACCCTACCGCACGTTGGGCCATCGCCTCCCCTAGCCCACTCAAAGCCAGGTAAACTGGCCCCGCCAACACTGTGGCAATGAGCAGTGCTCCAAAAAACAAGGTGAAAAGATACAATAGCCCCTTGGCGGAATACTCATTTTCTCCCAACCTAAAAAGTATAAATGTCCTATCTCTCTCCACGCTTTGGAAAGCAAAAGCGTGAGCCGGTACAATGTCAAACGGAAAATTTTACTAAAAGCTTGACAAATTTTTGAGGCAATCTACCTATGTCCGTACATGAGGAAATTATCTGCCATATTTATTTCCATGCTGCTAAGCATATTTGCCCTGTGCCAGGGGGAGAATAAGCCTTTAATTGTGCTGACGAGTGCCGATAATCCGCCCTATGAATTTGTAAGTTCCGGTGCGGTTGTTGGCTTTGACATCGACCTGATAAATCTTGTGGCAAAGCGTTTAAATAGGCAGTGCGACATAAGGGACATGCCGTTTCCCTCCCTCATTCCTGCCCTGCGCGCCAAACAGGGTGATGTGGCCATTGCGGCGATCACGCCCACGGACCTACGCCGGAAAAGTTTGGATTTTTCCATTCCCTACCAAAACAACGTTAGTGCACTGATAATTGTTAAAACGGAGGATTTTAACAATGTTGCGGAGGGAGCCTATTTCCCCCTTGAATTGCTCAAAAAGCGCACAGTGGGAGTGCAGTTTGGGACGCATCACGAAAGCGACATCAAAGAAGTGGCCATGGAGGGCATTACCATTCGCCGCTATGATAGCGTGAGCAATCTTGTCGCCGAAATGGAAAAATCTGCACGGGGTGTGGGCTTGCTTTACGGCATCATTGTCGGTGTGCCGGAGGCAAAAGCGATAGTTAAGCAGAGCAAAAATTTAACTTTTTATAGGTTGAAGTTTGAAGATTCCTTTGCCATCGCCCTCCCTAAGGATTCTCCTCTGCGGGAGGATGTCAATCGCGTAATAGAGAGCTTGGGAAAGGAAGGGAAGATTGCGGAATTCGAGAAAAAGTGGGATATTTTTAAGTAGGCTTGGCCAATGTTTGATGGGTTTCGGCAAATTTATAGTGAAATCCCCTACATTTTGAGCGGCGTAGGTGTTACGCTGTCCTATGCTGTGATTGCCGTTATTTTTGGGTTCTGGAGTGGTACCCTCCTGGCGGTGATAAAAATTTCGAACAGCTGTATTTTGCGATCATTTGGATCATTTTACACTTCAATTTTTCGGGGAACCCCCCTACTTCTGCAGCTTTTCATAATATATTTTGCTATCCCTCAAATCCTGGGCATCGGCATTTCCGCTTTTATGGCCGGGATCGTTGCATTTTCGCTGAATTCAGCTGCTTACGTATCGGAAATAATTCGGGCGGGAATTGGAAGCGTGGATCGGGGGCAATATGAAGTGGCAAAGGTACTTGGATGTTCGCGGCTACAAATAATGGGGGATATTATTTTTCCGCAGGCCATCCGCAACGTGCTCCCATCACTGGTCAATGAAACAATTGATCTTTTGAAAGAGTCAGCCTTGGTGTCGATAATCGGTGAAGCTGATTTACTGCGGCGAGCAAACATAGTTGCCAGCGAACACTACTTATACCTCGAGCCTTTGTTGGTCGCTGGGGCGTGCTACTACACCTTGGTCATGATTTTGGGTATCTTCGCCAAGCTTATCGAGAAAAAACTATCATGTTAGAAATTAACAAGTTAAGCTGTAAAATTGGCGAAGATAGGATCCTAAATAGCATTTCCTTCAAGGTATTGCCCGGCGAAATTTGCACCATAATTGGAGGTTCCGGCGCAGGGAAAACTACAATTTTAAGGATACTCTGTGGATTGGAGCAACGCTTTACGGGCGACATTTTGGTGAATGGTGACAGGGTTCGCAAGGGAGCGAACTACTTTGGGTTAGTTCCGCAGGGGTGTTCCCTTTTCAGCCACTTTACCGCCGTTGATAACGTTTCCTATGCTCTGCGAAAAGTCAAAAAATATCCCAAGGCGCGGGCGCATGCCATTGCGGCTGAAAATTTAGCAAAATTTGGCTTACTGGACAAATTAACCAGCTATCCATCAAGCCTATCCGGTGGCCAGAAACAGCGCGTTGCAATTGCTAGGACCATCGTCATGGAGCCCAAAATATTACTCTTCGATGAACCAACTTCAGCTTTGGACCCTGAAGTTACGCGCGATATCATCGAAGCCATAAAAACTTTGTCCGCAACGGGCATCCCGATTTTGATTGTTACCCACGATTTACCGATGGCTAGGAGAGTTGCAACCCATGTTATCTACTTAGATAGCGGAAGTATCGCTGAAGATAGCGGGGCCGAGGAATTTTTTTCCAATCCCCGATCCGAGCGCGCAAGGCGTTTTTTAAGCGAAAATATTCAGCCATGTTAGAAGTACCGTTGATTTTTGGGAAATTTTTACCCAAACTTGAAACTGCGAAACCAAAAGTTCATCCCCGTGAAATATGATTTTTCCTCGATTTTACAGGTCTTTATATTCGGAAGTCAGTGACATATGCGAGCTCATACGTTCGGAGCCGAACAAAAAGATTTTCATACTGTGCGACGATTGTTCCGGTCGCTTCTATTCCGCAATCAGCGCCGAACTTGACCATCGCAGCGTCAAATATGACAATTTCATAGCCCACAGGCAACCCACGCCCCTGGCTGCGTTGGAAATTTTCAAGCACTGGGTTCTTTGGCAAGGCGATCGGGATGTTTTCTCTTTTTTAAAATTTTACCAAAATTTGGTCGCCCAAGAAATCTGCCGATCCGATGAATTTATTTCCATTAATAAAAGGATTAATTCCTTATTGTGTCGATATTTAACCCCGAACTGCGACGTGCTTTTCGCTGCCCTTAGTGGGGAAAAATTTTTGCAAAAATTTCTCATTCAATGCGACCTAAAAGGGGCAAAGGTTTCGATTTCGAAATTTTTATCGTCTTTGAGAAATATCTTTGGAGAGCAGCTCCTCCCAGAACACTTATTAAATGGGCTTGCATGCGCGTTTAATCCTTATGACCAAACGGATTGTGCAAATTTTGAGACCCTTGCTAAAATTGCGGAGGAGGTGTTCAAAATTCAAGAATTGCCCAAAATATCGGAAGGACAGGGGAGGAATGTTAGCGTAGTGAGCTCGAGAATAGCTTCGTGCAACGAATGTGACCTGTGCGTGTGTTCATTTACGGAATGGCAAAATTTTAATAGATTTACGGAATATGTTTTATCGAAAAAAAATTGCATAATAACCTGCACAGCATCGTGTTACGATGATGTCCCCGATCTTTTAAAGCAAAAAATTTTTTCATGCACGGGCAAAATTTTTGCCAGTGAAAATTTTCAGGTAAAAAAACACTGTTCCGGCTCATATGCGTATAACAACTTAAATAGCAACATCTTGCAAACAAAAATTGCCTACGATTCTCGCAATAATGCTCGGACGAAATTTAATGAATATTCCCACGTGCTTGACCTTGAAAATGCCCATGTCATCCCCTGCAAAGCCGTGGAAATTTTGCTGAAAAATCCTGCAAATGCCTTCTATGACCATGTCTTAAAACTTGAAAGCGTGCAATCTTGGTTTGACGTTGAGATCAATAAAAAAATTTTCCTCGGTTCGCTTGTGCACGAGCTCCTAGACGTGGGCGAACATTGCTGCGCCATGCCCACACTGGGCCAATTTTTTGCATCAATCGATAAAAAATGGGAAACTTTTTGGAAAGAATTGGCAGGGGCGTATTCCTCCGCCGGCATGCACATCGGTCACTTTGCCCTTGAATCCATTCGCTTTGCAAAATGCGTGGCATACAAATTTGCCGCTCAAATTATCTCTTTGGGATACAAGTACATAGCGACAGAAGTGGAGGTTCCCCACAGCGCTGCTTTGGGGGAAAATTTTGGAGATTTTAAACTGACGGGAAGGGTTGATTGCATTTTGGCCAACGAAAATTTTGCCACAGGCAGACATGGGAGCATAAATATTTTTGACTTCAAGACTGGTGGATACGATGTGCTAAATCCAGAAAAACTTTCCGCCCAACTCGCCGAATACACCGGGGTTCAAGTGTGCATGTATGGTTTGGCCTATGGGAGCATAAGAGGATTTGATAGCGTTAATGTTCAAATACTTAAACATGACTGCGAAAGTATTTTTCCCATTAATATTAACACGCTCCTGGGGGAAGGTGGGGCAATATTGGCCGAACTGGCGCGAATATTTCAAAGCGGCATCATCGGGGAAAAGCCTGCGAAGTTTGCCTCTAGCCTAGCCAACTTGCCCATCGCCACCTCAACACCTCCAAACAATGTCGTGGAAGAAAAATTGAAAATTACTTGAATAGTAACTCTATCTCCTTATCAGATAAACGCTTGCACATGCCAATGGATAGGCCACGCAAGTGCAACCCCCCTACCCTACTCCGGCACAACCTCTCCACAAAATATCCAAAATGCTCAAACATCCTGTGAATTTCATTTTTCCTGCCCTGAGACAGCACCACCTCGAAAACCATGTTTTTTAGCCGCCCCTGCCCCATTGGAAACATTTTATCGAACTTTATGAGCTCCCCACGGTCGCTTATTCCCTGGGAAAATTTTGCCCTAACTTCGTCGCTGAGCGGGCGGGAAATCACAACTTCATAGTGTTTCTTTATGCTAGCGGATGGGTGCGAAATTTTTTGGACAAACTCACCGTCGTTTGATAGGAGCATGAGCCCCGTCGTAGCCTTATCCAGCCTCCCGCAGAAAAGTAACCGGTCCTGGCGATATGGCGCGGGGATGAGGTCAAAAATTGTTTTTTCGTTGAACCTGTCATAGTGCGAACAAACATAGCCACTTGGCTTATTGAGCATCAAAACCAGTGGCATTCGCTCCTGGGCCGAAGCTTTGCCGGCAGATATTTTTTTGCCGTCCATCTTCACAATGTCCCGTTCAATGTTCACAGAAGCGCCAATTGGTGCGATTTTTCCGTTGATAGTCACACACATGGCGGCGATCAACTCTTCGGCCTTACGCCTCGAACATATCCCGCAGTGCGCCAAAAATTTTTGCAAACGCATCGTTTCACCATTCATGTTTGCTTGAAATATTATTTGGGGTGACTTTGCAACACCAATGAAAAAAATTTTGTGGACATTGCTTGGGAATCGTGCACCGTCCAAAATGGACATGTGCCCTCAATTTTCATTTGAAATAACCCACCGATCGTCAAAATCCAGAGCCAGGTGCGGCAAATTGACCACGCCCCACGGAATCGTCAATACGCCGAATTTCGTTTTTTGCGGAACAAAGGGCGCCATGAAAGCAATAACAACGGCACAACTCGAAGCCGTCGGCGCCGAAATTATGCTCTCCAATACCTATCACTTGTACCTGCAGCCCGGAGCGGACATCGTCGCTGAGAATGGTGGGCTGCATAAAATGATCGGCTGGAATAAGCCAATGCTGACCGATTCCGGCGGGTTTCAAATTTTTAGCCTGGGCCACGGTTGCGTAGCTGATGAAATAAAGGGGCGGCGAAGTTTTGCACATACAAATAGGAAACTTTTGCTGAAAATAAGCGAAGAAGGGGCATATTTTAAGTCTTACATCGACGGGCATGTCCACTGCCTTTCGCCGGAGGCTTCAATTCAAGCCCAACGAAAAATAGGCGCTGACATAATCCTGGCATTCGACGAATGCACACCGTTCCACGTCGACCGCGATTATACCGCTCGCTCCATGGACAGAAGCCACCGCTGGGAGATGCGCAGCTTGAGGGAATTTGAGCGCCTAGCAAACGGTACCCAGGCAATTTACGGGATAATTCAGGGCGGAATTTACGGTGACCTGCGCAGGGAGAGTGCACAATTTGTGTCTGAGAATAATTTTTTTGGGCAGGCGATTGGGGGTAGCCTCGGTGGAACAAAGGAGCAGATGGGCGAGATCGTCGCTTGCGCATGCGAGCACATAAAAAATGTTCGCCCTACCCACTTGCTTGGCATAGGTCACATGGGAGACATTTTAAGCGGAGTGAAAAATGGTGTCGATACTTTCGATTGCGTCCACCCCACTCGCCTAGCCCGCCACGGTGGCGCCTTGGTCGACCCTGAAAAAAATGATGGCCGCGAATTTATAAATATAAATAACTCTCGATTCACCCACGATACGCAGCCAATTTCAGATGGGTGCATGTGCTATTGCTGCCGAAATTTTTCGCGCTCCTATGTCCACTACCTTTTCAAAGCCAAAGAAAGCCTCAGTGGCCAGCTTTTGACGATACACAACGCCCACTTCATGGTAAATTTCATGGAACGCGTGTGTTCGCTGATAGCTAACTCAGAGATTTAGCGAGATTTCCAAAACTCAGGGGCTGCAATTGGCGATTTATCGCACTCTTTGCCTGTCCTTTAAGCGGATATTTTTTGGCTGAAGTTTTACCTAGAGGGACAAATTTTTGAGCCTCACGTCTTCTCCGTACAGGATTGCACCCAGCCTGGCTATTTCCCTTTCCACGGTGCATAAAAATCCAAAATTATTGAACTTTGATGGCGATGCACCTGCGATAAAATCATTGCTTACAAGTATTTCGAAAACACCCGTTCGGCCGTAATACTTCCGTCCCAGACATTTTGAGCACTGCGCTTCCCCTTGGCAAAATTTACACTTTAGCCTCATCAATTCCTGGTAAATTACGCAGCGGAGGCAGGAATCGATTAGGTAGTGCGAGATGCCCAGGTCCTGCAGCCGCGTGACCGCTTCCTCCGCAGAGCCAGCGTGGACGGTTGATAGGATCAAATGGCCGGTTAGGGCCGCTTGTATTGCCGATTGCGCCGTTTCAGGGTCCCGGATTTCACCTATGAAAATAACATTGGGCGCCTGGCGCAGAATGGCCCGCAGGATACGCTCGAATGTGAGTCCAATTTTCTCATCGACAGCCACTTGGCTAACCCGCGGCAGCATGTATTCAATGGGATCTTCGACGGTGATGACTTTTTTCGATGGCGATGCAATGTGTTTCAGCAGGGAATAGGCGGTGGTTGTTTTGCCACTGCCCGTTGGGCCGGCGATGAGCAGCAAGCCGCTATCCAGGCTGGATAAAGCATTTATCCACGAAATTTGCGAGGTATTCAACCCAAGATTGCTCAGAGAAAAATCCTCCCTTTCCCCGTTGAATATGCGCAAAACAGCGTTTTCGCCATAAATGTTGGGGATAATGGACACGCGCACATCATGGGTGCGGCCGCCAATGCCAATTTTCAGGCGCCCATCCTGGGGTAGGCGAGTTTCGTCGAGTTTCAATTTCGCCCGCAATTTTATGTTTGTCACGGCCGCTCGCGCCAAATTTTGGTCAAGTTGCCGAATGGTTTTCAATTTACCATCTATCCTGAAGCGTAGGCGCATACCCGTGCCGTTGCACTCGAAGTGCACATCCGATGCGCGTGCGGCGACGGCGAGTTCCGCAAAATATTCAAATAGGCGGTCTAGGGGAATCTTTGGCCGCTCTTCTTTTTTATTTTCGCTCCGTTCCCCACGAACCGCGGTGGATTCTTCCCTTGCACCGCCAATGCGCTGTTCGTTGAAAAAAGATAGGAGTAGGCTCCGCTTCGCGAGCATGCAAATCACATTTAAGCCGAGACGGGCACCGATATCGTCGATGGTGCCGAAAGCGCAAGGATCGCAGGTCGCAATGTGCAAATTTTCCCCTTCTCTCCCAATGGGGATGACCAAATGCCGCCTGGCATAATCGTAGCCGAGGGTGGCTAAAATATCATTCATTGTGCTGTCCAAGCTGCGGCATAGCCCGCCGATGCACAATTTTTCGAAAATTTTATCCTTTGCTGGATGATTTTCAATGAACTCAAAGGTATC
Organism: Puniceicoccales bacterium; assembly: GCA_031266345.1. GTDB lineage: Bacteria > Verrucomicrobiota > Verrucomicrobiia > Opitutales > JAIRKQ01 > JAIDVZ01. Next base: position 13,971 of record JAISBD010000010.1, read on the forward strand.
AAAATTTTCCTTTGGGGGAGCACCCATAAACCCATTGCTAATCAACCACTGCGCCAGCCAATCCCCCATTTGTTCCCCGGATCTATTTTTTATCGCGACAGAATAGGGAGCAACAGGCTTCATCGGAAATTTCCGGAATGAAGACAAGTCTGTGCACATCATTGCCGACGCCTATTAGGGAAAACCCAATTGTGGCGCCTCCGCATTGGAGGAGCAATTTTCTGCCGGCTGCATCAAACAATAGTTGGTACATTTCATAGGAGGCATGGTCCGTCAAGGTAACGGCAAATGTGCAGCCGCAGCCACATCTTTGAACGGAGACGTCGCTTATGTCTTTTTCCGTGAAAAGTGGAACGGGGATGGCGGGCACACTCAGGCGGCTTACCGGCAAAACAACCATCTGGGAGCAATTCAAGTCGCAGGATTCGAGCAGAATTGCGCAAGCATGCTTGCCGCGCCCTAGGGAACTGCAACCAAGCAGCGACGCACAGGCGAAGGTCGCAAGAATTTGGCAAACTTTCCTACAGAATATCATCCAAATTATACAGGCCCGGTTCATTAATTTTGACAAACTTTTGTGCCGCAAGCAGCGCTCCGCGGGCGAAAATTTCACGACTTGTGGCGCGATGAACAAATTCCAACGTCTCCCCCTGGCCGGCAAACAAAACCTCGTGTTCCCCGACCATATCACCGCCGCGGACGGAATGCAGGCACAGTTCGCCGGCGTTTCGTTTGCACTCCCCATGCCTGCCGAAAATCTCCTCGCATTGCCGCTCAGCCTGGATATTTTTCAAAAGAGTCATGGCGGTGCCGCTGGGGGCGTCTTTTTTCTGCGAGTGGTGTTTTTCGATTATTTCGATGTCAAAACTCGTGGGCAGGGATCCGGCCGCAATCCTCACAAGCTTGTTTAAAATATGCACACCGATGGAAAAATTTGCTGCATGCAAGATGGGGATATTTTGGGCGCTCAGGGCAAGGCGGCGTTTTTGCTCATCGCTCAAACCCGTTGTTCCGGAAACAATCCTTGTGCCGTGCTCTGCGGCGGCGATGCACAGTTCCGCTAAACCTTCCGGCGAGCTAAAATCCAAACACATATCGGAGGCCCTAGCCAGTTCGGTTCCGAAATTTGAGCCGCGGTTAATTTCGCCAACAACTTCGCAGCCGTAGTGGCTTGCCAGCGACATAAGCAACCGCCCCATGCGGCCGTGGGACCCGCATAGCAATATTTTCATAGGTTGAAGTCCTCGATTTTGTCAAGGGTTACGACCTTGGCATCGGCATTGATTCGCTTCACCAGGCCGGCAAGAACTTTTCCCGTGCCGCATTCAAAAAAATTCTTTACCCCGCTGCGCATTGCCCGCTCACAGCATTTTTGAAACAGGACCGGCGATGTTATTTGTTTTATTAGCAGGCGCTTAGCCTCCTCGCCTGTCTTTACAAAATCGGCGCTAACGTTGGAGATGACACCGATTTTTGGGTCTCTAAATCCGATGCCACCTAGGAATTTTTCGAAATCCGCGGCGGCCCCCCCCATAAGTTTACTGTGATATGCTCCGGCAACTTTCAGGGGAAAAATGCGCTTGAATGACATTTTTTCCGCCATTTCGATGGCTGACTGCATGGCGCCGCACTCGCCGGAGATCACAACTTGCCCGGGGCAGTTCAAATTGGCTACCTCAACGCCGGTTTTGTCACAAATTTCGAGGGCATCGTCGAATATTCCACCGACCAGGCTCACCATCGTGCCCCGCGTGTCCTCGCAAGCCTTTTGCATCAAATTTCCCCGCATTTGGGCAACCCTCAAACCGGTCTCAAAGTCGAAAACTTCGGCGATGCACAGTGCGCTGAGCTCCCCCAAACTGAGCCCAAATAGCACTTCCGCCCGTTTCTCCGGATAGAGGCTGCGCATGGCCTCCACCGCAGCGCAGCTATGCACAAATAGCGCCGGTTGGCAGCGATCCGTAGCCATCAAAACTTCCTCCGGTCCACAAAAAAGCGTGTTTAAGAAGGAATCGCCCAAAACTTTGCTCGCCCGCTCAAATACCAGCGAAGCGGCATGGTTCCCGTCGTAGAGCGACTTCCCCATGGTGACGCATTGGGCCCCTTGCCCTGGAAAAATAAAACCAATGTTCATAAATCAATAACTTTTCGCCCAGATGGCGCGCCCCTTGCTCGCCTTCCCGGTAAATGGGCAAATCCCCTCCCCTTCTCCGCCAAAGGGCAGGCAGCGGATGGTCACGCCCAACTCCTCTTTGATGCGCTCTTCGACGGCGGGATCGCCGCTCCAATGGGCAGCTGCAAACCCAGTGGACTCCCTAAAATATGCAAAAAATTCAGCCTCGGAATCGATGCTAAGCGTATTTTCATCGCGGTATTTCATCGCCCGGGCATATAATTTTACTTGGATATCGTCGAGTAGGGCACGGAATGTGGCGACAAAAGCGTTCCGCTCGCATTGCTGTTTGCCAGCCCTGATTGCATCGCGGCGCGAAAAACATAGGGAATTCATCCCGATGTCGCGCATGCCAATCTCAATCACCACCGGAACGCCCTTCTTTACGTAGCTCCAGAATTTTTCCCCGCCGCGCAAGTCGCGCTCATCGACTTCCATGGATATTTCTCCGTCCCCTTCCAGTTCCCGCTTCAATGCGGTGCAATACTCCAAAACAGCGGCCTTGCTTGATTCGTTAAAAATTGGTAAAATAACACCCTGGAGAGGTGCAAGTTTTGGCGGTAGGACGAGTCCATCGTCGTCGGAATGTGCCATGATAAGCCCGCCAATCAGTCGCGTGGATACCCCCCAGGACGTCGTCCAGCCATATTCTTCCACACCTTCTCCGTTGATAAATTTTATAGCCGAAGCCCTGGCAAAATTTTGTCCTAAAAAGTGCGATGTGCCCGCTTGCAAGGCCTTCCTATCCTGCATCATCGCCTCTATGCAATAGGTGTGGACGGCACCGGGGAATCGCTCACTGTCAGATTTTTTACCGCAAATGACCGGCATGGCCATGTATTCCTCCGCAAAAATGCGGTACATCTCCAGCATATTTAAAGTCTCTTCGAGCGCCTCCGCCGAAGAGGAATGAACACTGTGTCCCTCCTGCCAAAGGAATTCGGTCGTGCGCAAAAATAGGCGGGGGCGCATCTCCCAGCGCACAACGTTTGCCCATTGGTTAATTTTCAAGGGCAAGTCGCGGTAGGACTTCACCCACTTTGCGAAAGATTCCCCTATGATGGTCTCCGATGTCGGCCTGACGACCAGTGCTTCCTCCAGCGGAGAAGCGGGGATTAGGTGTCCATTTCCATCGGCTTGCAGGCGGGAGTGGGTCACAACGGCACATTCCTTTGCGAAACCTTTCACGTGCTCGGCTTCCTTCTCTAGGAATCGCAGCGGAATAAGTAGCGGGAAATAGGCATTTTTATAGCCGGCTTTCTTTATCATCTTGTCAAAAATTTTCTGCATACTTTCCCAAAGAGCATATCCCCAGGGCTTGATCACCATGCAACCGCGGACGGAACTAGCTTCGGCCAAATCCGCTGCCCTTATGACCTGCTGATACCACTCGGGATAATCCTGGTCACGGCGCGGGTTAATTGCGCTGCGTTCGATAATCATTGGAATAGTAAAAAAAATGACTTTCAATTTTACGAGAAAAATTTTAGTCAGTCTGCAAAAGATTAAAAAAAGTAAGCTTGATTAAATTTATAAATTTTGCAAAATGCTGGTTTCCAGATGAAAGATAGTGCCATCATGCGGTGCGGAACAAATTTCCTGACACTTGCCACATTTAACGGTGATGGGGAATTTACCGATGCGCTGTCCTGCCCCATACACCACAATGATAGTGGCGATGAGGCGTGGTTGAGTGCCCTATCGAAAACAATTGAGGGGATAGGGGCTGATTTTAGGTCGAATACGGTGCTCGTTATCCCTCCAAATAATAAAATCTTTGCCAAATATCTCGAGTTGCCGGAGGTCGATAGGGGCAATTACAGGCAAGCTCTAAAGTTTGAATTTCAACGAAATTTCCCGGGGAGCGAAGAGGAATGGGTATGGGATACTTACCGCCACGGGAACGGGCGCACCGGATCATTTGTGGTAGCCATGCAGAGGGTTTTTGCCGAGCGCCTGCTGGACGTCCTACTCAGACAGAAGGTGAATTTTTCCTACCTTTGTCCGGAAATAGTTTTGAGCGCCATCGCACTGCAGGGCTACACCAAAAAGGATAGCAACGCCATGCTGTTGCACATCGGCGGTGAAACATCGCTCATATCGATAAGCGGAAAAAATGCCCACCACATGCGCATGTTGCCGCTAGCGTTCGATTGGGTCGACGACCAAATATCAACTTCCCAGCAAATACCTACCCCCGATGCCCGCAAAATAAAACTCGAATACGCACAGAGGTCCAGCCAAAGTCCCGCGGGACTGACTTTTATCACCTATTACATAAGGCAATTTGCGAGCAAGGTGCAGCAGGAGCTCAAGCGCTCGGAGCTATTTTTCTGCAGAACATTCAGCCAATCGTCGGTAAATGAGATAATTTTGAGCGGCAAATGCACGGACATAGCGACGTTTTCCGATGTCCTCGTAGAATTGAACTCCGACACAAAAATAGAGATGGCGGCCAACGCAATGAAGAGTGTTTTCGGCCAATCACTTGACGCTGCCAAGCGGAGCGTGCTGTCCCACAACATATTCACCTACGTCGGTGCGAGTTCCTGCATATTGGAGAACAGGACTAAGCTGATAAATTTATTTTCGGAAGATTTTAAAAATCAGATATCGTTTCAGCGCAGACATCCGCGCTACATGGCCGCGACGGTGATTATCGTTTTTGCTTCCATCCTGGGATTGAAACTGCTTTCCCAAAATGTCAATTTCCTTGAACTAAAAAAACTTGCGCTGGAGGCTAAGTTGCGCGAATCCACCTTAGATGCGCAAAAATATCAGGAGGCGATGACGGCCGAGCGCAAATTGCGCGAATCCATAGAGAAAATCAAGGATTCCCTATATTCTCAGGATGCGTGGATTGGGCTATTCAGCGACCTGCAAAAGTCCATTAGGGTATTGAAAACGGCATGGATAGACAGCCTAAAATGGAACGATTTCGCGGATGGCGAACGTAGGAATGCCATACATGTTGCGGCGAAGATGTTCGTGAACGACGAGCGAAAATTGGAGGAGGTAGGCGGTGACATAGAAAAATTTTTGAACTTGCTCAGGCAATCCTCCGGCGTTGCGGAGACCATGAACACAGTCATAGCGCCCATGGAAAACAGGGTGCTAGCTTTTTCGTTTGACATTCGATTAAATCAGGATTTTCAAATACTTGCGCAATGAAAAAACTATTTTTTAGACGCCACAAATTGTTCTTCGTATCGCTGTTCATTTTTGCGGTATGCGAATTAATTTTGGTAAAACGCTGTGCCCAATATTGGCATAGGGAAATCAACCTTTCCGAAGAAATCAAAGCCATGGATGGCATTCTCGTAGATAAGACGAAGTCCCTGCCGGAGGGGTATGGGGAGAGGGAGCGGATGGCCAACGGCGATGTGCAGAAGTATAGGAGCTTTGTGGCGGACACTTGGCTGAACATAGCGAAGCGCGAGCGCGACAATGAGATGATTGCCCAGCCATCCACCAATGTGGCACTCTTCTTTGAGATCTCCGATTTTGTCACTCAGAATCGGGAGTTGTGCGATTCTCTGGGGATATCCTACGACCAGGACTACACCTTCGGCTTCAGTGACTATTTCAACAAAAAGGAACAGCCGCTCAGCGATGAAATTTTGCGCATACACCGACAAAAAGAGCATATCAAGATGATTTTGAAGCATTTGTTCGAAGCGCGGGCGGTATACTTGCGCATAGAGAGCATCGAGCGGGGTACCGCCGACGGGGCTACGGATTCCAGGACCAACGATGTTTTTATTTCCAATGAGCGGCGGATAGAATCCGAGGACCTGCAGAGCGACGTGTATCGATTTACCTTTGAAACTTTCACGGGTACTTTCCGTAAATTTTTAAATGGTCTAAGGAATTCCGAAATACCGCTCATAGTGCGCGGCATTGAGGTGGAGCCGTGCAAGCAGACGCATTTAAACAAGCAAACTCAGGGGTTTTTGCTCCGCGGTGCCCCATCGAAATACACAGTAACGCTGGAAATCATCAATCTTCCGAATGACCTGACGCGGCGCTACCGGCGCGACGCCAGATACATCCGCCGCCGAGCTATCTCGTAACTTTGGCAAGATATTTTGCTAAAGTAAAAAAAATTAAAATTTTCCCCGGAAAACACTGCGGAATTTACATTTTAAATTGATCCTACCAGGTGACAGCCTAGGGCTTTTAAATTTTCTATCATTTTAGAAAAAAATTTTCTATCATTTTAGAAAAATTATGTGAAATTTTGTTAAAAAACTTGAAAATTTTGAAAATTTTGTTACACCAGTACCTTACTATGGCAAATGTACAATTGAGAGTAAGAGCTTGGCAGGATGCACAGGGGGTAACCTATTCCCATTCTGCTTCCGCTGACAATCTCTTTCAAAGTCTATCGCAGGATGAGGTGGGGGTGATACAGCGGCACTTTAGTGAGCACCCTCCGGTGGATGGGTATCGTCACTACGATATTAACCTGTCGCAGAGCAAAATTTTTTCCTGCAATATTCATGCGAGAGTGGTGGATGTAACCGCAGCCAATGGGGCAATCATACCCCAGAGAACCTGCACCCTCAAAAAAGTTTCGATGAAAGATTAACATACTTGAAAGCGCGGGATGCAAAGCATTGGGAGCGCCCCAGCGAAATTGGCACGTTTGAAAATTTTCGTAAAATAAATGGAAATTTTCCCGTCTTTTTCCTGGGAAGGGAAAATGCCCCAATGGAGCCGGTCAGCGGTGCTAGGGTGAAGTTTCGATAAATTTATTGCCACGCTGCGAATTTTTGTTTTGCATTTTCCGCCACGAAAGTTAAAGAAGCGAAACTTGATTGCATCGAATGCCAAAAAGTCAGGGGCATAAAAATTTTTAACCGTAGTGAAAGTTTGATAGCACGCGAATGTTTAGAGCATATGAAGGAGGCCGTCGACATATGCGACGTGATCTCCCCCTACGTCAATTTGAAGAAGTGTGGAGCAAATTGGCGCGGGCTCAGCCCATTCAATAGCGAGAAAACACCATCTTTTTTTGTGATGCCAGCGAGAAAGATGTTTAGGTGCTTCAGCAGCGGTAACGCGGGGGATATTTTCCGATTTATCCAGCTAAAAGAGAATGTTTCATTCTGCGAAGCTGCCGAAATCATCGCGAATAGATTCAACATTCCGCTAAAATTTGATTCGCGGTCCCACGGTGACCAGCCAGCGGAGTTCTCCAAGAAAGATTTATTCACCATAAATGAGCTTGCAAATGTTTTTTTTACAAAAAGTTTTCACGGCAATGATGCTGCGGGGCAAAAAATACGGCACTATTGGACGGAGGTGCGGCAATTCAGCCTTGAAACAGCTAATAGGCAGGGCATAGGGCTTTGTAAAAATGATGAAAAATGTCTGATCGATGCCCTAGTGCGGCACAAACTGCCGATCGCCGCCATCAAACAATCGGGATTGTTCTACGCAAAAGATGAGGACGATGTGGCGACCTATAGGCTGAGATTTAGGTTCAGGTTGACCATGCCGATTCGGGATATTCAGGGCAGAATTGTCGGATTTTCGGCGAGGATAGTGGAGGGCCTGCCGGCGGAAATGCTGGATGCAAAGTACGTAAATTCCCCGGAGACGCCGATTTTTCGCAAGAGTAACATTCTCTTTGGGCTCCACGAAGCCAGGCTGCACATCGGCGCGGCGGAGCAATTTTGGCTCGTGGAGGGGCCATTCGATGTTTTCCGCTGCTGGGAGGCTGGGATGTTGACGGCAATCGCTCCACAGGGCACAGCCATAGGCGATGCCCAATTGTCCACCTTGCGGCGCTATTCACCAAATTTGAATTGCCTCTTGGATGGGGATGACGCCGGCTTGCGGGCGGCGGACAGGTTGCTACCCATGGCGATGGCAGCGGGCTTGGAAGCAAAATTTTATGTCCTGCCGAAGGGCGAAGATCCGGATAGTTTTTTTAAAAAGCAGGGAAAAAATATCGCCCTATTCCTCGAATCGGGCATCTCCGCCATGGAATTCGCAGCCAAACGCTACTTCCCTGACGCGGCAAAGATGTCAAGCCAAAATAAGGCGGATGCTTTGCAAAAAGTTTACGAAATAATAGCAAGTTCAGATTCCTCCATCGTGCACGAATCTCTCCTCGATGAAGTTTCCCGCATCGGCAACTTCGACCGCCGCGCCTTGGCACAGGACTTTGCCACCTTCTATCAGAGAAAAAAATTTAATAGCCCGCTGCCAATAAAATCTTCCATCGAAAGTAACAATGTGGCTGTGCGCAAGCTCGACAGCGCAGAATCGCAGCTATTGGCGATCATTTTGTCCGATGTGCAATTGGGGAAAAAAATCGCAGCGGTGCTTGACGTGGAGCTGGTCGACGCCGATGCTTCACCGGAGGCCGCCATCCTTGTCAAAATATTGAGCGAAATCGCTGAAAATTTGTGGGAGGGCATGGAGGCGCTAAATAATTCCGCCACCTTCTCCGAGGAGGAAAAAAATATTGCCTACTCGGTTTTGGCGGATTTTAACTGCGAGGGCGATCCCCAAACTTTCGCTAATTTAAGCTTCTCAACGCTGCATTCTAGGTTTATCAAGAAGAAAATAAATGAGCTAAATGAAAAAATTAGTAAAATTTCTCTTGACGAAAAAGAAATGTTAAGAAATCTCCAGCGTGATAAGATGTATTTGCGTGGAAAATTATTGAGGCCTCCATGGATTGATGTGGGTATGAGGGACTAATGAGCAAACCAAGTGGTGACAGCAATGATAAGGGCGATATAAATTCGCGCATACAGTCATTAATTAGGCTGGCACGGGAGCGCGGCTATGTTGCCCTTCAGGATATAAACGACATCCTGCCGGAAACCATCACAAATACTCAGGAAATCGAGAATGTCATGAACATTCTCGAAAATCTCGACATCGAAATACTGGATGCCGACGAAATCGAGCAATACCAAAGCAGGGTTCAGAGTGAGTTGCGGGTGCCGCTGAGCAGCACGAGTGAGGCCATCGAAGACCCGGTCAGGATGTATCTGCGCCAAATGGGGCAGGTGCCGCTGCTGACCCGTGACCAGGAAGTAGCCATATCGAAACGCATTGAACGCGAGGAACTTAAGGCCCAAGACGAATTATTTTCGATTCACCTCACCGCAGAGTTTCAGATAAATCTCGCCGAAAAATTGCTCCAGCGCGAGGAACGATTTGACAAGGTGGTGCTGGATAAAAAGATAGAGAGCCGCGATGCATACTATAAAATGCTTATCCGCGCCGTTCAGGATAGCAAAATGTTGCTTGAAAGCGTCAAGTCGACGTGGAAAACGATGCAGGGTTGCACCGACGAAAGTGAAGCGAGGAAGCTGAATTTCCGGCTGAAACAATTTCAAATGCAACTTAAAACTGTCCTCAAGCGATTTTGCTTCAAGATGAAGATTTTCGAAGAGCCAATATTGGTGAGCCTGAGAGCGGATTTGCGCCAAATTGAACAGCTATATGCCGATCTGGGGCGGTCGAAAAAATTAGCGGCGGAAGGGGATGAGTTGCAGCTGGCCACCGTGGAGCGCATACAAAAGGCGTTGAAAAATTTTGAGCTGAAATACGAAGTGGAGCCGGACCGCCTGGTGACGATCGTGGGCGCGTTCAAAGAGCACATGAAGGAGGCATATCAGGCCAAGCGGGAAATGGTGGAAGCAAACTTGCGCCTGGTGATAAGTATCGCCAAGAAATATACGAACCGCGGTCTGTCCTTCCTCGATTCCATCCAGGAAGGCAACATGGGGCTGATGAAGGCCGTCGAAAAGTTCGAATATCGCCGCGGCTACAAATTTTCCACCTACGCCACTTGGTGGATTCGGCAGGCGATTACGCGCTCCATCGCCGACCAAGCCAGGACAATCCGCATACCGGTGCACATGATCGAAACATTGAATAAGGTCATGCAGGCGCAGAAGCAGCTCATACAAGAATTGGGCCACGAACCAACGGCTGAAGATGTGGCCAGGGAAGTTAAGATGCCGGTGGACCGCGTGCAAACCATAATGAAGATGGCACAGCAGCCCATCTCTCTGCAGAACCCCGTCGGCGATGGCGAAGATTCTAGTTTCGGCGACTTCATTGAGGACAAAAGTGCGGAAAATCCCTACGACATGACCGCGTTTAGCCTGCTCCGTGAAAAACTCAGCACCGTACTCAGCAGCCTGACTGAGCGAGAACGGGAAGTATTGGCACTGCGCTTTGGGCTGAAAGATGGCTACAGCCGCACGCTGGAAGAGGTTGGCCAGATGTTCAACGTTACCCGCGAGAGGATCAGGCAAATCGAAGCTAAAGCTCTTAGAAAAATGCGGCATCCAACGAGAATTCGTCAGCTTAACGGATTCTTTGATAACGAATTGCACTCTGCCGGTCCAGGGTTTGAGGACTTTACCGTAGAAAATTAAAATTTTAATGTTGTAAACTTCACGTTTTTATTAAAATGTTAGAATTCAACCGAGGGCTGAATTGGCTAACGATAATTCCGAGTTCAATTTTTTGTTTGATGATTTCGGCGACCAGTCGGCTTTTACATGGTCCGAAAGCAGGGGGCAGATGTACTTGGCCTGCATCGATGCAAGCGTACACAGATTTTACGATCTCTACATTAGGAGTCGCCACGTCGCCAATCACCTCGACTTCATTTTCGCGAGGATGAACTGGGGCAAGAGGCATGACCGAATGAATAAATCAAGGCTGTGGAGCGGGAATATGGAAATAGCGACTTTTCACAGCAGCCCCTTGAATATCGCACTCTGGGCGATTTTCGCTTTTTTGGAGAATGTTTTCGATGCCACAACGACCTGCGAATCCTCCCTATCGCGGCGGCAGTATTTTAACGTAAACAAGCTGATAAATGGAATTTTTCGCGAATCGACATGCGGCATGTTCTCCATAGATTCCATGAATTATGTCCTTGCCACATGCCATTTTAAGAAGGTTGTAGGGGAAGTGAACGATGCGCTCTCCATGTGCAATGAACTGCTCTCCTCCGCGAGGGAGAGGGAGGATGATATCCTGCTCGACTTAGCGACGGACTTGCGCACCGCCATGTTTGACATGCGCGAACTATCCTGGCAAGCCCTGTTATTCTGCGACTCAGTGGCGGAATAAATTCCGCCTTCCTATTCGCCATTGTCGACTATGGCGGTCACGGGGCAGCTGTCCATGGCTTCGATGCAAGCTTCGACTTCATCGGCGGAAGCTGGCTGTTTGATTATCTTTGAATAGCCATCGTCATCGCGTGCGAAAAATGCCGGTGCGATATCGCGGCAGAGGTCGCAATCGATGCACTTGTCCGTGTCCACATAAAATCTGCCGGCGACATTTTGTCCCAGCTCATTCTCATTTTTAATATTCATGTAGGAGGATAGTAGGCAATGGAATAGCCCTGTCAACCCTGAATCGCGCCCAATTGCACATTTTTATTGCAAAAATTTTCAAATGCTTTCTAATCACCGTGCTGCTCGGGTGGTGGAATGGTAGACACACACGTTTGAGGGGCGTGTGCCTAAGGGCGTATGGGTTCGAGTCCCATTCCGAGCACCACATTGCAACATGTTTAAACCCTAGGATTTCCCCATTTTCCAGCTTTGGAATTTTGTTTCCAAAAAGTTGAATCTCTCTTCCCACATTCCCTAGGATGTAAGGGAAAATTATTACCAGCAAAATAAGCTCTTTGCGAAAGTGAAAAGGCAAAAACTTACCACTTCACGGGCAAGGTGAATGGGCTGCGTGCTTTGAAAATTACTCGGTTTGCTCTTCGGATTGCTCACACAGCACCGTTCCACCGGATACGTGCACGCACTTGGTGATCGCCTCTTCTATGACGCCCATCATGTCGGGGTTGTTTTTCAAGTATTGCTTCGCCGCTTCGCGCCCCTGGCCGATCAATTTCCCCTCATAGGCAATCCACGCCCCTTTCTTTTCGAAAATTTTGTGCGCGATACCCAAATCGATCAGCGAACCCGTGCGGGAAATCCCCTCGTCAAACATGATGTCGAACTCGCACTCCGTGAACGGCGGCGCAACTTTATTTTTGACTACCTTTACCCGGGTGCGATTACCGGTGACCTTCCCGGAGTTATCTTTTATTTGAGTTATGCGGCGAATATCAAGCCTGATGGAAGAGAAAAACTTCAAAGCACGTCCCCCCGGTGTGGTCTCCGGATTTCCGAACATGACACCGATTTTTTCGCGAATCTGATTGGTAAATATGCACACGCAATTGGTCTTACTTATGGCCGATGTTAGCCGCCTCATCGCCTGACTCATAAGCCTGGCTTGAGCTCCCACCGTAGCATCACCCATCTGCCCATCCAATTCGGCCTTGGATATCAGTGCGGCAACGGAATCGAGCACTATCACATCGATCGCCCCCGAGCGGATGAGGGTTTCGGTGATATTCAGGGCGTCATCCCCACTCGCCGGCTGCGACACCATCAAGCTGTTTAGGTCAACACCGACGACTTTGGCATATCTGGGATCGAGTGCATGTTCGACGTCCACAAATACGGCATTACCGCCGCGGCGCTGCGCCTCCGCGATCACACTTAGGCAGAATGTTGTTTTTCCCGAAGACTCCGGTCCGAAGATTTCGCATATGCGGCCGCGGGGCAATCCGCGCACACCCAACGCCAAATCGAGGGCAAGGGAACCGGTGGAAATCACGGACACGTTCATCTGTTTGGCGTCGCCCAATTTCATGATGGAACCCTCACCAAACTGCCTATTTACGGCACTCATTGCCAATTCGATCACATTGGCATCGCGCTGCTCATTTTTTGTCATTCTCCACACTTTTATTGGTATTTTACTAACAATCAAGCATCATTTTGCTAGCAATGGGAGAAAAATTTTTTAACCAATTAGCCGTGACAACTTCAATCAATTTTGACAGTGAAAGCTTCGGGAAGTTATTTATTCGCATATTTATTGGAATATTTTTCATGGTAAACGGCGTTCACTTCTTCATGGGCGGGCACGCTGCCCTGGCCACTTTAGGTAAAATTTTAGGCATGGTGGGCATAAATTTTTCGCCGGTACTATTTGGAGGCGTACTTGCCGCAATTCACATCGTATGCGGCCTAACGTTGATTATCGGCTTTCTCTTCCGCACATCCTGCTTTTTACTGGGTTTGATTTCGTTTCTCAAGGCACTAATCGCCCTTTTTGCCGGAAAAAATATCCTAAACGATGTTGCCCACATATTTACCCTAAGCATGGTCACGGTGGGTATGATGTTTATCGGCGGTGGCAAATTTTCGGCGAAGAAGTAAAAACTCTAGCTTTAGCTCATTCTTTTTTTTAGCTTATATTTACTTAACATGTTACATCACATGGGCTTTTGTTGTAATAAATTTCAGGAATAGGGAAATTCACGCTTTCCCAAGGTTGTGCAAAAGGCAAAAAAATGTAAAAATTACTTGTAAAATATAAAAATAACGTAAAATATTCCCCCATAGGGCATATAACTCAGAGGTGAAATGGAAAAGTATTTTAGTTTTCTTGGCGATTTAGTCGGTGGCATGAAAAAAGTGTTTGGCGGCTCAAGGGTGGCGAGTAGAGCGGCGGCGGTGATTTGCCTTGCCGCTTTGGGGTTTGCCCCTGGACTGCGGGCGGATCTGGGCGAAGATGACTCTTCCATAGGTGTCCTGACCAGTGCTAAAACGTGGGATACGGGCGAGCACAATGGGTACACTTTTGCCGGTGAAGATTCCATAAATGTCGAAAATATCGCCGTGAATATTACTGCCGGTGAAGCTTCCAAAGAATTTACCCTAAATTTCAAAAATGATCCCAGCGTAAGGACGGATATTGCAGACCCTGAGGTGAAGAATGGATACATTCAGGCACACATTTATGCGCACAGCGCGGATAGCGATGCCGTCGGCATAAGCCTTGCCGATGGGGTGAATTTAAGTATCGCCGCCGCGGCTAAAGAAGCCGATGTGCACTATCGCCCCACCATAGCGGCTTACAAAAATGGGAGTGACAGCGGTGCTGCGGTGGTAATTAGAGCCCCAGGGGCAAGTGTCGGCAATGAAATAAATGTTGCGGTTCCCCTGTTACTTCACGCGTCATCATCATCATCTAGTTCTAGTCCTTCTCGTTCCGCGGCGGCACTATTCGGTGCGGCGAGCGGAGATGGTACTGCCACGGTGGGCGGGGAAAATACTTGGACCCTGGGGGGGGATAGCAATAATCTAAGTGCCACATCATCATCTAGTTCTAATTTTTCCGATCCATCATCTTTTTCCGATTATTCTTATTCCGCGGCGGCGCTGTTCGGTGCGGCGAGCGGAGGTGGCACTGCCACGGTGGGCGGGGAAAATATTTGGTTCCTGAGGGATAGCAATAGCAATAACTTAAGTGCGTCATCATCATCATCTAGTTCTAGTCCTTCTTGTTCCGCGGCGGCGCTGTTCGGTGCGGCGAGCGGAGGGAGCGCTGCCACGGTGGATGGAACAAACAGTTGGACTTTGGAAAATAGCAATACCCTAAGTGCTACATCAACATCCTATTCTTCTTCTGCAGCGATAGTATTCGGTGCGGCGAGCGGAGATGTCACTGCCACGGTGAACGGGACAAATACTTGGACCTTGGGGGATAGAAATATCCTAAGCGCATCATCATCATCTAGTTCTAATTTTTCCTATTTCGCGGCGGCAATATTCGGTGCGGTGAGCGGAAATGGCGCTGCCACGGTGGGCGGGGAAAATATTTGGACTCTGGGGAATAGCAATATCCTAAGTGCTACGTCATCACCGTTGTCATATCCTTCCACAGCAACAGTATTCGGTGCGGCGAGTGGAGGTGGCAGTGCCACGGTGGGCGGAACAAACAGCTGGACTTTGGGAAATGGCAATACCCTAAGTGCTACATCAACATCCTCTTCCGATTATTCTTATTCCGTGGCGGCAGTATTCGGCGCGGTTAGTGGCATTGCCTCTGCCACGGTGAACGGAGCAAACAGTTGGACTCTGGGGGATAGCAATATCCTAAGTGCTACATCAACAATATCAACAACAACAACTTTTACTTATTCCACAGCGACACTATTCGGTGCGGCGAGTGGAGATGGCAGTGCCACGGTGGATGGGACAAACAGTTGGACTTTGGGAAATGGCAATACCCTAAGTGCTACATCATTATCATTATCTCCTTATTCTTATTCCTACTCCACAGCGACGCTATTCGGTGCGGCGAGCGGAAATGGCAATGCCACGGCAAGCGGCATAGCGATAAGTGCAAACGGCAGCCAAACATTGAGCGCCTTGGCATATTGCCAAGATGTTGCCAATGCCAGGGTGAACGCCTTCGGTGCGGATAATACGGACATGCGCACCTATACCGCGGAAGGGGCAGCGAAAGCGGGTGATGGCGCCGCTGAGGGCGATCCCATCCCCGGTGCCTTTGGCTGGCGGGTGGGAATATTTGCCACAGGGGAAAATATTGTGGAAGGCGGACAATCCGGTCAAAAAACCATCGCTTCCGCCGTGGAAACGGACTCCACCGTGAACATCCTCGCCGCCAAGCTGGGAAAGGCGACAAGCTTTGGAACAAGTGAAGCCGTGATTACCCTTGGGGCTAAGCAGGGGACCAGTTCCGCTGACTATGCCCGCGCATTTGCCCTGGGCAACGATTTTAAGATCTACGTCGGCAGCAGGGTGGACTCAAGTAAGGATAAAACTTCTGCCGGAGATAATTACGGCTTCGTATCCGTTGCTCCCAATGGCAAGACCAATGCGGTGAACATCTTCGGCGCAATCAGCAAGGGGAAGGATTCCAGCGGTGTAGCCGGCAGCAGCCTGACCATCGACAGCGGCTGGACCGTTAACGCCTATGGCCCCGTGGAGGACCTCGCTTCCATCGATGTCAAAAGTGGCACATTCAATACCTATGGTAACCTCAAAAATATCACCATTGCCGGTGGCACTGTCAATGCCTACGGCACTTCCAATGGCGTTGGCACATTGTGTCTCAAAAATGGCGTGCTCAATCTAGCCCGGTGCGGTGTTGACGGTAATGGTGCGAGAAATGCCCTTGGCCAGATCGCTGAAAATCTATCAATCACCGACCCAAAAACAGGGATAACCTACGGAAAGTCAAAAAAAGATGGGGATGAAAGTCCGAAAAGAACGGTTACCATCGGTGGTGCGGCTAAAACGACCTATTTGGCAAATTTTGGCACAGCCGGTAAATTAGTCCTCAATGAGGGCGATGTGCTGGAGTTTCACTACGATTCAAGCCAAGAAGCCCTCAATATCAGTCCCGCCAAAGGATACATCACCGTGGAAAATCACGGCAGCCCCGCAATCGA
This sequence comes from Puniceicoccales bacterium, assembly GCA_031266345.1. GTDB lineage: Bacteria > Verrucomicrobiota > Verrucomicrobiia > Opitutales > JAIRKQ01 > JAIDVZ01. Next base: position 30,473 of record JAISBD010000010.1, read on the forward strand.
TCTCCAAGGCGGCACTTTTAAGCTTGTCGACGATCAAGGGGAAAAAGATATCCCCGAAGCTGCCGGCATCCTCCTTGTCAGCTGTTCGGATGAAGAGCCGCATGCTGCGTTTAGCCTTGGCGGAAGAAAGTTTGCATTTGAACTTGTTTCCCCTGAAACTGTGGAAGGGGATGGAAAGAAAAACATGTGGGACTTGGCGAGTATCGACGAACAGCCTTCCCTCTACGAAATCATCGACATCGCCACAAATCTGGGCTTGCGCTACTACGGCGGCACCGGTTTGGTGTTCTGCAGCGAAGATGAGTCCCCAAGGATCGTGAAGCAAGCAGGCTCGAGGCCGTCGGAACTCGCCCAATCCCACGCCAATGGCGAACTGGCTACCACCACCACGGCAAGCACACTCATGGTGCAAGATGCGATAGCAACGCGATTTACCGATGTCAAAGGCAATGGCAATGATCCATTCCTGCTCGCCGTCGCCGGCCATACTCACCAGGGCGAGATCGGCGGGTTTGGCTACAGCAGCGACCTGTATGGCCTCACCGGCGGTGCCGATTATCTCTGCAATTTGCAGGGCGAGCGCTACCTCCGCTTGGGGACGGCGCTGGGCTACATCAGGGGCGACACGGAGTTCAACGGGGCAGCCTCCGGCCTGAAAAAAACCGCCAGGCAAAACATGTACTCCCTCGCCCTATTCGGCGCCTACGAGGCCTTCGATCCCCAAAATTTGAAAACCAATGTCAATTTCTACACCGGCCTGGGATACAACTCCAACAGGCTATTCAGGGTGGATGCCAACAGTCACGCCTTCGGTGCCAAGTTGAAGTCCAACAGCGCTTTCTTCTCCTTCGAGGTGACCAAAAACTTGTGCGCTTGGCAGGGCACCCAGTTCGGCCTATGGCTGAAGGCGGACTACAATCACATCAAGCAAAAGGGCTATTCCGAGACATCCCCCAACGGCGGCACCGAGTGCAGCCACGTATCCAAAATGAACTTCAACTTCCTGACCACCATCCTCGGCATCAATGTCGAGAAGGAGATCGACCATCCTTCCCGGCCTGACCGCCGGCTGCGCCTATATGCAAAGGCCGGCTGGAGCTGCCAAGCCGTCAGGGAGCATTCCAAGGGCGTGGCCTGGATAGAGGGGCTGCAATCGGGCAATTTTACACCAACGCTAGGTTTCCCCTCCCGCCACGCAGCGGTGTTCGTCGCTGGATTCCGCAACAAATTGAATGCCCATTGGGACATCATCGGCCAGTGGAACGCCCACTTCAGCAAGGATCAATCCAGCAACATTTTCTCCCTCGGCACCGGATACAGCTTCTAGAACCGAGCCGCCCGGGATCGAAAACCAGAATCACCCAAAAGCTGCAATTCTTACTAGATGTTGCAGCCCTAGGGGCCTGATTTCTAAAAAGGACACACCAAAGAGAGCCGCCTAAGGTGGCTGGTTTGTTGTTTTTGCAAGTAAAATTGAGATCTTTTGGAAGAGGCTGGAATTTACCGTAAAAGAGAAAGGTTTCCACCGGACATCCATTACCGAAAATAGGCATTACCGGAATGTGGAAGGTGTGTGGTCACGTGTAGTGTGGGCCGTGGCGCCGGTGAGGTTGAAGCGCTCGAAGCGTTGAATGGCTGATGAATTTTCAATAGAATGGGCAAAACAATTAATGCCTTGCCTAATTTTAACCCTATTATTGCCGTCGACTTCCAAAACAATTTCCGCTATCTCTCCTCGCGAGCGCCGCGCGCTTCATCGGCGTTGCTGTGTTTCTCTTTGTGTTCTTCGCCATTAAGTTCCTTATCTGATCAGGCTTGTAACTAATTGCAAAATCATGCTTATTTTTTCCTTGACTTCCCTTGTCACTTGCTATCATATATCACCACTATGACTAGCACAGCGAAGAGTTTTATTTTGAGTGAGACTGACCTCGATAGGGGTGTATTTCGAAAAATCAGGGCCAAAGCGAAGGAGGAGAACGTCACCGT
>JAISBD010000026.1 GCA_031266345.1 Puniceicoccales bacterium
GGTCATGGCACCTATGGAAGAACCATCTTCGCCCGGGTCCGCCCGCAACCCAGGGGCAAAACCCAAAGCGGCAAAGCAAATCGCCACCGCCACCGCCGTTCTATTTCCTCCTTTCAAGCTGCCAAACACTTTTCCCGCGCCGCCGACTAAACCGTTAAACACCCTATTCACCGCCGCCACCGCTACCATTCTATTCCCCCCTTTCAAGCCGCCAAGCACTTTTCCCACGCCACCGACTGAGCTGCTAAACACCCTTTTTACCGCCGCCGTCGCTACCATTCTATTTCCTCCTTTCAAGCCGCTAAACATTCTTTTCGCACCGCTGATCAAACCGCCAAAAAAACTAAAATACTTTTCCATTTCTCATCTGCGTTCGTTATATGCCCTATGAAAAAATATTTTACGCTATTTTCATATTTTACAAGTACTTTTACACTTTTTTGCTTTTCAAAGTTTAAAAGGGCTTGCTATACTTCGCTATCTAAAATTAAAAATGCCACTTTGGGCGCGGTTAAATTACCTAATACTTCGGGGAAAAGTTTTTCACAAATTTCAGAATCAAATTTTATAAAAAAATTGACAAAGACGAAAGAAAAAAGCTTTTAAAACACAAAATCGTGCGCAGGCAATGGCAAGCAAAATGCAGCACCCACGCCGCAAATTTAATCTTCCTTCTAGGCTAGGCAATGCCCTAGCGCTTGGAAAACTGGAATCTTTTGCGAGCACCGCGCTGGCCCGCTTTTTTTCGCTCATGTACGCGACTATCACGCCTCAGCAACCCTGCTTTTTTAAGGGTAAGTCGCAATTCGGGATTCATTTTCTCGAGTGCCCGGGCAATGCCAAGGGAAACTGCGCCGGCTTGGCCCACCGCACCCCCTCCCATAACATCTACGCGAACATCGACCACCGCTTTCATATTAGTCACAGCTAGGGGAGCAAGGATCAGACGCTCCGCATGCTCTAGGGAACAAAAATCCACCACCCCTTTTCCATTTACCAGGATGTCCCCATTTCCATTTTTCAGCCGCACTCGGGCAATGGCACACTTACGGCGCCCAGTTCCGTAAAACTCACTCTTAGTATCACTTTTCATCTTAAAAAATTTACTTCGCTAAGCTAAAACAACGGGATTTTGTGCCCTGTGGGGATGTTCGGGCCCCGCGTACACTTTCAATTTGCGCATTAGCACACTGGCTAATCTGTTCTTTGGCAACATCCCACGGACAGCATTCTCGATTATAAATCGTGGATTTTTCACTCGCATGTCCGCGACATTTATCCGGCTATCTCCACTTTGATAGCCGGAAAAAAACATGTACTCCTTGTTGCTCTCTTTCTTGCCGCTCAAAATAACTTTGTCAGCATTCACAACAACAACAAAATCTCCCTCATCCATGTGAGGAGCATAGGTTGGCTTATTGCGTCCGCGCAAAACATTCGCAATCCTCACGGCTAAACGACCTAAAATTTTGCCCCCCGCATCTAGGACACACCACCGCCTGTCGCGAGCCTCTCTAACTGTAGCTAAAGTTGTTTTCATTTGAACCTAACTTAGGTACCCTAAAGGCAAATCATGCCTTGTCAAATATTTTTCACAAAATTTCTACAATCTTTTGTGAGTCCTAACCCCCATGGGCGAAATACCGAAAACATAACCCCTGGAAGGAATATTGATCATGAGCCCTGGGCCCAGATGTGAAAGCCCTATGAGCGACGTTGTCCTCCCCTAAAAGCTTTTACGACCGCCTGGATGATTGGAATCTGGGGGATATGAATTTTTGCACGCAACACATGCTCAAGCCGAATAGGGCGCCCCCAACTACAATTCCGGAAACGAGCGGATGAGCCATTACCGTTGAAGAAGCAGCGCCACCAATAAGCTTCAACGTCGAAATTACTTTGCCGCACATGAGTGCTGTGAGTGCTGTTTCAGCAAAGCAATCCCGCGCAACGAAGCCGATGCCTCCACCTAAGAACGTGCAGGCAAGAAGTGACGGGACGCTCCTACCAAAAGTTACTCTCCTTTCATCCAAGCTCGAATGCTCAACTCCGGGGGTAGGAGGTAAAACATTGAGCCGTGCTGCGGGTGAACTATGCTGCGAAATCCTCGGTGCGGAAGTATTATTTCTCTGCGGCGATTGAGAAGTTTCCAGTGCCGATATTGCAACCGGTTCAGCATCACTTTGATGAGTAATCGGCGTAGCTGCTAGAGAATCCATATTTATTCCTTTTGTTTATCTTTCGTTAAAGTTGGGATCGATCCTCCTAGCTTTTTCGAATTTTTCAAGATAAAATAAAGCAAAAGGTAAAATTTACATAACTTAGCTTAAATTAAAAACTTAGCTATGGCGGATAGGGCTAACAACAACAACAAAATCTCCCTCATCCATGTGAGGAGCATAGGTTGGCTTATTGCGTCCGCATAAAACATTCGCAATCCTCACGGCTAAACGACCTAAAATTTTGCCTCCCGCATCTAGGATGCACCACCGCCTATCGCGAGCCTCTCTAACTGTAGCTAAAGTTGCTTTCATTTGAACCTGACGTGGGTACCCTAAAGGCAAATCATGCCTTGTCAAATATTTTTCACAAAATTTCTACAATCTTTTGTGAATCCTAGCCCTCATGGACAAAATGCCGGGAACATAACCCCTGGAAGTAATATTGATCATGAGCCCTGGGCCAAGATGTGAAAGCCCTAGGAGGGCGGCACTGTTCTCTCCCCTAAAAGCTCCTACGCCTGCCTAGATGGTCGAAAATTCTCGTAAAAGCCCGTTCATATCCAATAAGGCAGATCCCCATTACAGCTACGGAAATGAGCGTGGTCATTGTCACTGGAGAAACAACATTGCTGACTACATACTTCAACGCCGGAACTACCTTGCTGCCTATGAGTGTTGTTTCAGTAAAGCAATCCCGCGCAACGAAGCCGATGCCTCCACCTAGAAGCGTACCGCTAAGAAATGACAGGACTCTCGTACCCGAGGTTACTCTCCTTTCCTCCAAGCTCGAATGCTCAACTTCGGGAGTAGGGGGCAAAACACTGGGCTGGGCTGCGGGTGAACTATGCTGCGAAATCCTCGGTGCGGAAGTATTATTTCTCTGCGGCGGTTGAAAAGTTTCCAGTGCCGATGTTGCAACCGGTTCGGCGCCACTTTGATGAGCAATCGGCGTAGCTGCTAGAGAATTCATACTTATCCCATTTTGTTTACCTTTCGTTAAAGTTGATCTTCCTAGCTTTTTCGAATTTTTCAAGATAAAATAAAATAAAAGGTAAAACTTACATAACTCCGCTTAAATTAAGAACTTAGCTATGGCGGATAGGGCTATGCAGCTTTCGATTTTCCCAGATTTTATGAGATTTATCAATCCATCCCGCGAAATGATCAAAGTGGCCAATTCTTCCATTTCGTCAAAGTTCGTCGGAGATGTTCGCCTGCACTCCGCAACGTGCACGACGTAAGTTCGGTTTTGCTGAATGGCTGGGCTGTTATACAATGTGCCTATTATTTTCGCATTTTGACCGGCATAGCCCGTTTCTTCGAGCAGCTCGCGCTCGGCACAGGCAATAATGTCTTCCCCCCTCTCCATGCGCCCGGCGGGAAGTTCCAGGGATAGTTTCTCATTGCCAAAGCGAAATTGCTGGACCAGTAAAAATTTTTTTTCGATTGTTTCCGCTACGATTTGCACACTGTCGCAGGTATCGTTGGTCAGAAAAATTCCCTCCCGACCGTCAATGGGATGGCGAAACTTGCTTTCATAGAGCGTGCAAAACTCATGCTCATACACCGGCTTTTGCCAGAGTTTTTCCCAGGCCGGGACCTCAGCGTCTAAAGTAATATTCATAGCATTGTAATTTTTAAGAATGTGACAATTAATTGTTGATAAGTTAAAGTTTGTCACTACTATAATGAAAGTTTTCATCAAACTCAGTGGAGATTTTTGTGCAAAAGATAAAAACAATAAGAGATGTGGATTGTGAAGGTAAAAGGGTGTTCGTTCGCGTGGATTTCAACGTGCCATTGAACGAGCGCGGTACCGTATCGGATGATGCCAGGGTCGTTGCCTCCCTACCAACCATAGAATATTTGATTCAATCCGGAGCGCGGGTGATACTGGCAAGCCACCTCGGTCGTCCGGAGGGCGAACGCGTGGCAAAGTATTCCATGAGCGTGGTTGCTAAAATTTTGGCTCAATACCTGGGGAAATCCGTCCTATTTCTGCCGAATTGCGTGGGAGAAGACGTTAATTTTGCCGTAAATAAGATGACGAACAGCAGCGTAGCGTTGCTTGAAAACTTGAGATTTTACGGAGGCGAGACGAAGAACGATCCGGAGTTTGCCAGGCAATTGGCATCGTTGGCAGACATTTACGTAAATGATGCCTTTGGTACCGCACACAGAGCCCACGCTTCGACGGAGGGAATCACCCACTTTATTGAAACAAAAGTGGCGGGATTTTTAATGGAACGCGAGTTGAATTTTTTGGGCTCAAAAGTCTTGGATCCGGAGCGCCCGTTCACGGTCATACTTGGCGGAGCAAAGGTCAGCGATAAAATAAATATTATAGACAATCTGCTGGATAAGGCGGATAATTTGCTCATCGGCGGAGCCATGGCATTCACATTTTTGGCGGCCAATGGGCACCAAACCGGAACGAGTTTGGTTGAAAATGACAGGATAAGTTTGGCCAGGGATGTTTTGGCGGCCGTACGGGAGAAGGGCGTGAACATGCTCATCCCCGTCGATTTCATTGCCACGAATGAGTACAATTCTGAAGAAATGACCATGGGGGAAGTTATGACCGTTGAGTCCGATATCCCAGAAGGGTGGTGCGGGGTTGACATCGGGCCGAAGACGGTGGAAAAGTATGGCACAGTGGTATCCCACTCAAAGACAATTTTGTGGAACGGCCCCCTGGGTATCTTCGAGATAGAGGGAGCCTCCAATGGCACATTCGGCCTTGCCAAGGTGGTTGCTTCTTCGGAAGCGATGTCCATCATCGGCGGAGGAGACTTGGGTAAGGCGATTCGCAAGAGTGGCTACGATAATTACATGACATTTATTAGCACGGGCGGAGGAGCAAGTTTGGAGTTCCTCGAAGGGAAGGAACTTCCTGGTATCGCGGCTTTGGACAGGGCTTAAATCATGCATAGGAAATTTCTAATTGCTGGCAATTGGAAGATGAATAATGGCATTGGCGAGGCTGTGTTGCTGGCTAATGTCATGGGGAAGCGCATGGCGAAAGTTCGCGCCATTGACGTGGTAATTTGCCCGCCGTTCATTGCCCTCGAAGCCGTTTATAAAGCCACTTCCGGCACATTACTACGCCTGGGGGCACAGAACATGTATCCGGAAGCGAAGGGGGCGTTTACCGGAGAGATATCATTCTCCATGCTGCGCGACTGCAACGTTTCCCATGTCATACTCGGCCACAGCGAGCGCAGGATGATACTGGGTGAACGGGACGAATTCATAAACAGAAAGGTGCGCGCCGCACTGAATAATAACCTTTTGCCTATTTTGTGCGTCGGCGAAACGGAAACGGAGCGTGAAAAAAATCAAACCTTTGATGTCATCGGTGAGCAGTTGGAAAAATGCTTGAAAGATATTCCCATTAAGCATAGTGGCAGGTTGGTAGTTGCCTACGAGCCTGTTTGGGCGATAGGCACAGGCAAAACAGCTACCCCCGAGGTTGCGCAGGAGGTGCACGCTTTTATTCGCGGGAAATTGGCCGAAATTTTCAACAAAAAATCAGCGGATTCTCTCCGCATTTTATATGGGGGTTCCATGAAGGCCACCAACGCTGAGGCCCTATTGAGCCAGCCCGATATCGACGGAGGTCTCATCGGCGGAGCGTCGCTGGTAGCCGATGAATTCTGCTCCATCGTGGAAACCGCAGAAAAGCTGAGCCTTTAAAAATTTTCAATCAGCACTTCTTCACGACGGGCAGCATTTGGCCATTTTGAAATAGCGTCACCTTATGCGTGCTTTCCGAAACAACTATGGCTATGCATTCCGCTGCCCACGATATGGAAGCGGCGGCGGTATGCCTCGTGCCGAATCCACTCGGCATTACGATGTTATGCTCCGGTGTATTGATGTGTGCGCCAGCAGCCTCGATCACCCCATCCCCGCGAATAATAAAAGCACCGTCAATGGTCGAGAATTCCTTTATTGTCTCGTCCATGAAATTGTTCATGACATTGCGCTCGCTTTCCTTGTAGCCAAAAAATGGGTTTAGGACCAGGGGCGTACTAAACTCCTTTATCCTTTCCACATCACCGATGACAAATAGGCAGCCGATGGGCTTACCCTCGCGTCCCTCCACGGAAATCTCCGATGCAATCGATAGTATGCGCTCGAAGACTTCCGGCTTTACATTTTTTGTTAAAAATTGTGTATCGGAGGTGAATATCGAGCAAAATTCCCGCTTGACGTCCACGATGAACATCGTGTCGAAAACACCGTTCGGCAGTTTGTTTCCCACGCAGCAGACTTTTTCGTCATGCTTTATCACGCCCCGGGAAAGCCCGAGTATGACCGCGCTGCGAAATTCATATAGCCAGTGGGTAGTGTTTGGGGGTATCAGCGGGGAAATGAAGTGGACATTGGCCAATGGAATGTCGAAGGATAGCTCCGGCTTTTGCACCGCGATTATGATTTTTAGGTCGTCAAATATCTCCTGAAAATCGATGCCCTCAAAATTAGCCTCCCCGAATATTAGCACCGATGAACACATGGATGCGCGCGCCAGCTTGCAGATCTCTTCCAGGAAAAATTTGTTCACGCCCTCATCCGCTTCTTGGCTTTTCCGCTTCTGAGGTGCAAATACGCCCAGCACCCTCTCTTTTAAAGTATTAAGCGAGTGCGCGCGATTGAAACTGTCCACGATGGCACTGTTCTGTAAAGTGTGAACGATGTTTGTGAGCGTATTCAGATAGGTGCGCTCGCTATTGGAAGAAAGCATGAGCATGATATAGCGCACATCTTTGTACTCATCGGATACGCTCAGGAAAAGCCCATTTTTGCACCTACCAAAGGCCAATGTGAGGGGAATGTTCACATTTAGGCGCGTATGGGGCACTGCGACACCATTGCCGATGCACGTCGTGACAGTCCTCTCGTGCTCCAGTATGGAGGTCACTATCCTCTCCATCGGTATGCTGGTATCCATATTGCAGGCCAATACCAGCTCGCGGAGGGCGCCATCGAAGGATGTGCTTTTTATGTCTATTATCCTTGAAGCGTCTAAATTTTGCCCAAATTTCATAAGAGTTGCGCTAGGGAAGAATAAATGAAAATTAGCCGCTAACGAAAGAACTTTTTACGTCCTGCATGCGTTTATTTCCAGGCATGAGGTAATTTTTGACGTAATCAGTCACCGCTTCACCGAGGGTGAATAGTTTTTTGCCGTAGCCCAGGGCACGTAATTTATCGATATTTCCCAGGGTATGGTACTGATATTTTGCCTCAAGGTCAACGGGCATGTCGATGTATTCGATGTCAACGGGCACCCCCATGGCCTTGAATACCGGAGTGACGAGCTCCACCCAAGTGTGTGCCTCCCCCGAAGCCACATTGTATATGCCATGGGTCGGCCGGCCATTCGCTTCGCCACCGACGTTCGCCAGGAAGATCACCATGGCTAGCGCATCCTTAATATACAGAAAATCGCGCATTTGGTGGCCATCGGCGTATTGCGGGTTCCTACTTTTAAACAGCTGCACCTTACCCGTCTCCACTATGGACTGGTATGCCTTCACTGCGACGCTCCCCATGCTTCCCTTGTGGTATTCGTTGGGGCCGAACACATTAAAGAATTTTACGCCATAAATCGGCAACTTATTTTTCCCGGCGAAGAGGTCGAAGAGGTGCTTGGAATAGGCGTACATATTGAGGGGACGCAGCGTTTCCAGCTGTGCCTCATCGTCCATTGTGCCATTTGAGCCGTCGCCGTAGGTCGCTGCCGATGATGCGTACACAAATCTGACATTGTTTTTTACGGCGAAGCATGCGAGTGTCTTCGCATATTCGTAATTGTTGCGCATCAAGTAATTACAGTCGCGCTCCATCGTATTGGCGCATGCTCCCAAGTGAAATATGCAGGATAGCCCAAGTTTGTTCCCGCCATTCAAGGCTTGCAGCAAATCATCGCCGTCGAAATATTCTTCGAAGCGCAGGCCAATCAGGTTTAAAAATTTTTCATCCTTGCCCAGGCGGTCGCAGACTATAATATTTTCATAGCCGCGGCTGTTTAATTCCGCCACGAGTGCACTCCCAATGAATCCAGCGGCACCGGTGACAAGAATTTTTCCACAAGTTAGGTTATCCATTGCCCGCTATGATGGTAGCCTCTTTGCAAATAAGCAAGAAATAATTGGGATTTTTTCGAATTAAAATGCCCTGAAAATCTCAGTGTGCAAGTTTCTAATTTTCAGAAAAAAGGAACATTTTCGTAGTGGTGAACAACATCAACATTGCCCCCGTAATCATGCTCGATGTCAATCACGTCGAAGCGATAGGTGGGAACTTCTTTCACGCACCTCTTTAAATAGGCGAAACAAGTTTGCCGTAGAACAATTTTTTTGCGCTTCAATATGGACTCATACCCTCGAACGGATGCGCCCTTGCTGCGGAGCCTCACCTCAATAAACACAAGAACATTATTGTCTCTGGCTACAATATCAATCTCCCCACGCCCGAATCTCCAATTGCGGGCTATGATGGAATAGCCTTGCTTTTTTATGAATCTGCACGCCAAGATCTCACCCTCTATCCCGATATTTCTCGACTTCTTCCACAATTTAGCCCAAAACCATCGAAACACGTTCATAGGGGCGGCTACCTGCTCCATAGCCTGAAAGTAGGGGGAATTTATTTTGCTACGCTTTTAAATTTCGTTCCCACGCGGAACTTAACCGACTTGGAAGCGGGTATGTGAATTTGGGTTTTCGTCTTTGGATTTACTCCCATGCGTGCGGCACGGGTAGTCACAGAAAACGTGCCAAAACCAATTAATTGAACGGACCCAGTTTTCGCAACGCCACTGATGATGGCTTGTAAGACCGCATCCAATGAGCGCTCGGCACAAGCTTTTGTGCAATTTTCACCTTTAATTTTCTGTATTTCGTCTATTAGCTCCGCTTTATTCATAATAAAATCCTTATGCAAATTTAGTTAAACCCTCCCAACCATGGCCCATGAATTTCGATTTGCAAGAATAAATTTATTAAAAAAGTTATTTTCTATGGAAAATTCCTGGTCTTGCAAATTTTTCATGCAATTTCTAATGATTCTGTAAAAATTTTTCTAGAGTATACTTGTCACTTGAGTAGGTAATTCCATGCCACTTGCTGGTCGTTCTCAGTATTTTCACTGCGCATTCCCCACTTTGCATGGCAGTGTTGACCGCTGATGGGAGATAAAATTCGTCCAGGATTGGATTGGAAATATTAGCGGTAAAAACTGCCCATTGTTTGTCGAGAATTTCGAATATTTTTGTGGTAAATCCCCAAAGATTCATGGATACAAGGGCGTCATTGCTGATTTCCGTTCCATCTTTGGAGCGAATTTTCCCGCCTTGCTGCGACACATTCCCATGCTCAACTATGTTGATTAAATTTCCGTCGCCATCCACATTCATCACGCCACGGGATACGGTGCCATTTTCGGAGAGGGTGTCTTCCATCCTGTACCCCACGTTGGCAAAGGTGGGAGAGCTTGCGTCAGCTGTTTTCAGAAAATCGGCCAGTTTGCCAATGGCATCCCTACCGTAAAGATCATCGGCGTTTACCAATCCAAAATTATTCCGGAGGGCAAATTTTGCCGATAGCAGGGCGTGCCCCGTACCCCACGGTTTAAGGCGCTTGCAATAGTGGCATAGATTTTTTTCGCTGCGCTGGTACGCGAGGGAAAAGGAAAAGCCGCTGGGGATAAAATTTGACAGTCGCCTGTGAAAGATATCGGCCATTTGTTCCCGCACCACAAACACAAAATTCGTAAATCCGGCCTCAATCGCATCCAACATATTATACTCGGCGATGGTCAAGTTGCGCGCGCCGAACCTTTCGAGCTGCTTGGTGGTGCCGTATCTTGAACTACTTCCGGCCGCCATGGTGACCAGGGTTATGCCACTATTCATGCGTCCCATCAAAAAATTGGGATTTTTAGTTGCAACAATCTTTTTTGTAAATTCTCTCATGCTCAAGATGAATTTGGCAAACTGCGTAACTTTATCCCGTGTTCCGCTGCTGTTTATTGTGGCATTTTTTGTGTATTTTCGCTTCATTGGCAGTGCGAGCATAGGGTTTGTATTTTTTGTTCTGACTGGTTTGACCGACTGGCTGGATGGCCACCTCGCTAGAAAGTATAGCATAACTTCAACCCTGGGAGCGTTTATCGATGCGCTAATTGACAAGGTTTTCATGGTGGGGATGTTTGTGATGATGCTCGCGCTGGATATTTTACCGCACTGGGCCCTATTTTTTGTTTTACTAATCGTTGGGCGCGAATTCCTTGTGACTGGGATTCGCCTCGTTGCCGCGAAGCAAAACGTCATCCTAGCTGCCAGCAGGGAGGGAAAGGTCAAGACTGTTCTACAAATCGTCGCAACGGGATTTTTGCTACTGTGGAATGCCATTTTGCTTGATTTTAACTGGCTAATCCCGCTTTGGCTAACCCGCTCCGTGCACATGGTCGGCATGGTGCTCTTTCTCTACGCGACCTACCTGACGATAAAATCCGGCGTGGTTTATACGTTTCGCTATAAGCACCTACTTGCGGAGTGAACCATGGCGAATAGAATCCTAACAAGCATCGCAACACTGGGAATTTTGGGACATAGCCGATTCATACCGGGAACGGTGGGATCCCTCCTCGGCACAATTTTTTCCTATTTTTTATTCAAAATTTATGGCTGCTTTTCAGTTTTAGTGATCGGCGTGGGGCTAGTGCTATTCGCCGTTTACGCCTGCTCCGCGGCTGAGCGCACCATCGGATGCCGGGATCCATCTTCCGTGATTTTGGATGAATTTGCCGCCATGCCGCTATGTTTTTTGTTTTTACAAAGCAGGGAGTGGCCCGTATTTTTGCTTGGCTTCCTGATATTTCGCGTATTTGATATCCTGAAGCCGTTGGGCATAAAATTTTTTGAAAAATTTCGCGGCGGATGGGGAATTGTTCTGGATGACGTGGTGGCGGCGTGCTACACCAACGTTGTCCTTCGCATGTTATTATACCTGGTGAAGTGTCGTGTTAAGGCTGATTTTTAGTGGAATTTGGCCGATATTTTTGGTCATAATATTTTTTTGTGGATCCATAGTTGTCCACGAATTGGGGCATTATTTGGCGGCGAAGGTGTGCGGTTTGCACGTTCCGCGGTTTTCCATAGGATTTGGGCCGGCACTGTGGAAGAAAAAACTCGGCGAAACGGAGTTTCGCATATCCCTATTGCCCCTGGGCGGCTACGTTGCACTGCCGCAGCTCTCCGATTTAAAGGAAATTGAAGGCAAATTTGATCTGCCGAAAGACCTCAAACCTGCGACTTGCGCCGATAAGGTCATCGTCGCCATCATGGGGCCCCTTGCGAACGTACTGTTTGCCATACTCTTGAGTTGCATCCTGTGGTATAGTGGCTTGCCCGTTGATAGCAGTCTACTCAGCCGCACGGTGGGGTATGTGGAGCGGACTTTAACGCTCAAGGACGGTGAGGTCGTCCTATCGCCGGCCAAAATCGCTGGGATAAAAATTGGGGACGAGATTGTTTCCATCGATGGATTTGCCGTGAACAATTTCAGCGACGTCCAGCACTTGGTTACCTTCGGCAGGAATCGGGACATATTTGGACATGCGAAGTCCTCCCTAAAAGTCATTCGCGGCGGCCATTCCATCGACCTCGAACTCAGGCCCGTGCTGGTCAGCGAAAATGGGAACGATGAATTTCGCAAAATAGGGATTTTACCGAAGCAAGAATTGGTGGTTGAAAGCGTCATTGGCGACCATAGGAACATCAAAATCGGTGACCAAATCCTCAAAGTAAACGACGTGGATGTGCTGCATATTCTTTCCCTGCGGGAAAGAGTTAGCAATCGGAGGAGTGTCAGGCTCGACATTTTGCGCGATGGACAGGTTATTACGACCAGGGTCAGCACGGTGCCGGTGGCGATGGAGAAGCCCTATGCGCTCCTAACCTTTGATGATGTTAGGGTCGATATTATCCCATCCTATCCCGAAAACGTCGATAAAAGTCAAATTTCGGAAAGCACCGCCGGGAAATTGCTGCTGTTTTCCGAGAACGGCGATAGTTTGCGAAAGTACAATCTCTGCAATGGCCTCGAATTGGTCAAGGTCAATGGCCGCGATTGTCAAAATTTGAACAGTGTTATCCATGGGATAAATCGCTACGGTGCAAACACTTTGGCTCTAATCAGATCGGATATAACCGATAACGTTGTCCTACCCGAGGCCCAGGTGCACCTCGTTCCCGCTGTGTACACGAACATCCTCGGAGTAAACTTGAGGGACAACACCATCACTATGTATAAGGCCCCATTTGAGCAAATCAGGGAGGCAGTTGTTAAAACATTTCAGACACTGGGCAGCTTAGTGAATAAAAATTCCGACATTTCCATAAAAAATTTGATTGGGCCGACGGGACTCGCCAGGATTTTGTACATGTTTTCCCGCATTGATATCCGCTTGCTACTGTGGTTCGTCATCGTGATAAACATCAACTTGGCTATGTTTAACATGCTGCCATTACCGGTGTTAGATGGCGGCTGCGTGGTCATATCGCTCCTGGAAAAAATTACCGGCAGGCAGTGTGTAACCAAAATTTTTGGCGTGCTGCAGGGCATATTTTTTTTCATCTTGTTTGCTCTGCTCATATACGTCAGTTTTTTTGACATCAAGCGCTGGGTTGCCGACAATAAGCTGCACGGCGAATATTCCAGGCAGACGCAGCTGAGGTTGTGAATTGAGAAGGAAGTCACGCAGCATGTTTGTTGGCCAAGTGGGGATGGGGGGCGAACATGCGGTGAGCATCCAATCGATGGCGAATGTGCCAATCGGCAACGTCGATGGCAATGTGGCCCAAATTTTGCAGCTATGCGCCGGCGGATGCGAGATTGTGCGCCTAGCCGTTCCCAAACCGGGGGATGTTTCATTCTTTGAGAAGATAAAGAATAAATTGCGGTCACAGGGCGTCCAGGTCCCGCTGGTTGCCGACGTGCATTTTTCACCGAAAATTGCCCATGAGTGCTTAAAAATTGCCGATAAGGTTCGCATAAACGCCGGTAATTTTGCCGAGAAATCCGGAGAATCCTTCCATGGGGCACAGGATTTTGCGTTGGAAAGGTTTGCTAAATTTTTCCAAGCGGCTAAGGAATTTGGTGTGCCCGTGAGGATCGGCATCAACGGCGGTTCGCTGGCCAAACGCATGCTGGAGAAGTATGGTAACACGGCGCGGGGCATGTGGGAGAGCGCCCACGAATGCATCCTAGCGGCGCGCACCGTTGGGTTTCACGATTTGGTCCTATCCTTCAAAGCGAGCGACGTTGGGCTGATGGTTGCATCCTACCGCTTGGCGTGTGTGGAGATGGATAATCTTGGTTTGGGTTACCCGCTGCACCTCGGTGTCACCGAGGCAGGCAATAGTCACTATGCCCGCACTAAGTCGGCGATCGGGATCGGTTCCCTACTATTGGATGGGATTGGCGACAGCATTCGCGTATCCCTGACCGAAAATCCGCTCAGCGAAATTCAGGCCGCACGCGACATTTTGCAGGCGGTGGGTGTGCGTAGGTTTTCAGCAGAATTTATCGCCTGTCCCTCCTGCGGGCGTACAAGTTACGACATTCAGTGCGTTTTTGAGGCGGTGAAGGAAAAAATTGGGAGGCTTGAGTGTGCCCGTTCCCTGAGGATTGCGGTCATGGGGTGCGTGGTCAATGGGCTTGGTGAGGCCGGTGAGGCAGATTACGCGATCGTTGGGCTGCCGAATGGCAGGGTAAATATTTATGGGAAAAATATTTGCCTGGCGGAGGGAGTGGAGCAAAGTTTGGCGGCCGAGACCCTGGAGCGGGTGATCCTGGGAAATACCTAAACCAGGTCCATTGGGTCGACGTCGACGACCAGGTCCATGGATTTTGGGTGCTTGAATGCGGCGACTGCCTCGGCGACTTGCATCCCATCCTGGGAAGGCCTCTCCGAGAATATTAGGATGGTGTACCTAAATTTGTCATTAATTTTGGCGAGGATGGATGGGGTAGGTGGCCTAATTTCAGCGGCTTGGCAGAATTGCTTCAGGTGTTTTTGCAGCTCAGCGGCATGGGTTTTCAGGGAATCTTCGCTGTCGCAGGCCAGCACAATCCTTATGGCGTGCCTGTGGGGCGGATACATGAATTCCTTGCGGTTTGCCAGCTCGGAGGTCGTAAAATCCTGAAATTTATGCGCCCTAGCTAGCTGGATCACATGGGAACGCGGATTTCTAGTCTGCACGACCACATGTCCCCGCTTATTTCCCCGTCCCGCCCGACCGGATACTTGCACAATGAGTTGAAATGCGCGTTCCGCCGATCGAAAATCGGGAAAATTTATGGTCCCATCGATGTCCACTATGCCAACCAGCGACACGTTGGGAAAATCCAGGCCCTTGGCGATCATTTGCGTGCCTATGAGGATGTCGATCTTTCCCCGGCGAAAATCATCTAGCACGCTTTGGAAATTATTTTTGCTCCCCATTGCATCCGAATCTATCCTTGCCAACCGCGCCGCTGGGAAGCATTCCGCCGTAATTTCTTCGAGTTTTTGCGAGCCCAAGCCGCGCTGAATTATGTCCGAATTGCCGCAAATTGGGCAGTGGGTGGGTAATTTTTCCGCATATCCGCACAGGTGGCAGAGCATGCTTTGCCTATCCCGGTGGTAGGTGAGGGACAGGCTGCAGCGCGGGCACTGCGCTACGTAATTGCATTGCTTGCAGAGCACAATGGTGGCATATCCACGCCTGTTTAGGAACAGGATTGTTTGCTCGCCCTTGGCCAGCCGGTCCACTATGAGTGTGCGCAGCGCATTGGATATGGCATTGTGTGGATTTTCTCCGCCCATATCGACGACCTCGATGGTGGGCAGGACGCTGCCATCAACCCTATTTGTCAGCAAATTTAGGTGATATTTTTTATTTTGAACGTTGAAAAGGGACTCCAAGGATGGCGTCGCCGAACCGAGCACGCAGACCGCACTGTTCAATTTTGCACGATACACAGCGACGTCGCGGGCGTGATAGCGTGGGGTATCCGCCTGCTTGTAGGTCGGTTCATGTTCCTCGTCAACGATGATGAGTTTCACATTTTTTAGCGGAGCGAATATGGCCGAGCGTGCCCCGATAACTATCTTCGCATCACCCCCGGAAAGCGCAAGCCAGGCATCCCGCCGCTCACCTTCCGATAGGCCGCTGTGCCAGACGAGCACCTTGGTATCCGTGCCACCGCTTGGGGCGAGGCCGCTTCGAATTCTACCGACCGTCTGCGGTGTTAGCGCCAGTTCCGGAACGAGCATGATGACATCGCCGCCCGACTCCAACGCATGGTCGATGGCTTTGATGTATACCTCCGTTTTGCCGGAGCCGGTTATTCCGTGGAGGAGATGCACCTGGAACTTGCCGCCGTCTAGGGAGGAACAAATGCTGCAAACCGCCGCGCCCTGCTCCTCGCTTAGCCTGATATTGCGCTTTTCTAGGTCATCCTGGCCAAACTTGTCCCGGTAATCAATCCTGCTCATGGGCTCAAAAATTTCCTTTGCAATGCCCTTGTCGATGAGCGCTTTCAGGGCAGATGGGGAGCAATTTTTCAAAATTTCGTTCCTATGGGCGTCCCCCCCGATTATTTTCCCATAGATTTCGTACTGCTTTGGCGAGCGCCCCTTAAGAGCATTTGCTTCCCCTTCGCTCAGGGGTTGTGCGAGGGAGATTTTCGTGTTAAATTTTGGATTTGTGAGCTTCCTGATGGCCGCCGGAACGACGGCTTCGGCCACACTCCTTATGCTGGCGATGTAGTAGCGCGCTATCCAGTCGATGAGCGCCAGTATGTCCTCACCAAAGAGCGGCTGCTCGTACAATTTTTTGGAAATTTCCTTTATTTTGAATGACTTAGTCGGAGGTGTGTGGAGTATTTTGCTCACTATGCCGCACTGCGATTCGTGGCCAAAGGGGACCTCAACGAGCATGCCTTCCCCCAGGCAACTTTGCAAGTGTTGGGGAATGGCGTAGAGGAGGGGCTTACTTGCCCAAGTTAGGGTGAAAACTTCGGCATACTTCGTCGACTCCATGTCACACCACCAGCGAAACTAATCCGTTCAAAATCCCAAATACTAGGACCGTCAAAATGGCGGCCAGCGGCACGGTAATGATCCAGGTCAGGAAAATTTTTGTGAGCAAAACAAGATTCAATCCCCCCATGCCCCGCTCCAGGCCAACCCCGATTACGGCGCCAGTGGCAGCGTGGGTTGAGCTGATCGGTATGCCGAACATGGAGGAAAGTATGATGGTGGTTGCGATGGAAAAATCTACGCTAAATCCGCGCGAGCTCGTCAAAAGTGTGATTTTATGTCCAAGGGTATATATAACTTTATGCCCCAGGGCAAGCACGCCCGCAGACATCCCCAGCCCGCCGATGGCCAGCAGCCAAGTTGGCACCGCATAGTGGCTAAAATCTACCGGGATACCCCCGTTTTTCATCACAAAATATATGGCAAGGACAGGGGTTATGCTGTTTGCCACATCGTTGGAACCGATCGCAAACCCAACTAGGCAGGATGTGCCGGCCTGGAATCGTCGAAAAATCCTTTCAGCTCCATGCTCCGTTTCATCGGAGAGCTTTGAGATGTGCCTAGCGGCAACGTATAAGATATAGTATAGCGACGGCAAAACAAGGAAAGCGAAGAAATATTCCAGATATTTTATGCCGGTGAAGAGCGTCGTCCCGCGGTAGACGGCTGTGGCAGCTATGGTCAGAGTCACGCAGCCGAGCACCGGTGCCCAGAGGCATGTCCGTTTCAATATTCGCTCCGTTCCCCTGCTAAAAATTATTTTCCTTATCAGCTTAATCATGGTCAGTGCGCAGGCCGCCGATATCAGCGGCGAGCAAATCCAAGATAGCGTCAAAATGGCTAAAAATGGCCAGTTTATTGAACCTTTGCCCCCCAAAATTAGGGCGATTCCCACCATGCTGCCAACGATGGCGTGCGTCGAACTGACCGGCAAACCGGTCTGCGTGGATAGCAAAACAAAGCACCCCGCTGCGATTAGGCAGGAAATCATCCCGACGACATAGCTCTGCATATCGTGGAATGTTCCGACGTTTATGACGCCCTCGATGAGGGTGCTGGAAACATTTCCGCCAAGCAAAACTGCGCCCGCCAGGTTCAATATGGCCGCAATCACCAGGGCGTGCTTCAATTTTATCGCCTTTGAACCAACCGCGGCGGCGAATGCATTAGCAACATCATTGGCGCCATTATTGAACGCCATGAACAGAGCCCCCATTATCGCCAGTATTAGGATAACTATCATTGTTCCAATTTTACCAACCCCACGCCATGGGAAAATTTCTCCAACAAATTTTTCCCACAATCAATTATCATGCTTTCTATAACATTATATTTCGCACCAGCCGTCAAGTTTTTTCTCACGGTTTTTGGAGAATACCGAATTGCGCGGCTAGCGCCTGCATATTTTTCCGCCCCTTTTCCCCCTTAAATGATTTCATCATTTTTTGCATTTGGGAAAATTGTTTCAAAAGGGCATTCACTTCTTTCATTTCGACGCCGGCTCCCCTTGCTATGCGCATGCGCCGATGTTGGTCGACGATGCCAGGTTTTCGCCGCTCCTGGATCGTCATCGATTGAATGATCGCCTGTGCCCGCTTGAGTTGGCCATTGTCATGCTCCGCCACGCCCATTGGTGCAGCCCCTGGAAACATTTTCATGAGGGAGGACATGGGGCCGAGTTTTTGTATTTGCTGGAGGCTTTGCAGGAAGTCTTCGAGGTCGAATTGCGCTTTTTTTATCTTCTCCGACATGGATTTGCGCTGCTTTTCATCCACCTGCTGCTGCGCCTTTTCGACCAGGGAAACAATGTCCCCCATGCCGAGTATGCGCTGGGCCATGCGTTTTGGCCGGAATGGTTCGAGGTCCGCTATCCTCTCGCCGGTACCAACCATCCTTATGGGAACACCCGTCACCCCCTTCATGGACAGCGCCGCTCCGCCGCGAGCATCTCCGTCCAGCTTTGTCAGAATGATACCCGTCAAAGATAGGGCGTCGTTGAAAACCTTAGCGACATTCGCAGCCTCCTGGCCAATGGCCCCATCCACAACCAACAGGCTTTCGTCGGGAGACACAAGTTTTTTGAGGGCTTTTATTTCACCTATTAAAGCATCATCGACTTGCAACCTCCCCGCCGTGTCAAAAATTAGCGCATCATTGTGCCCGTTTGCAGCGAAATCCAGGGCATGGGCAGCGATTTTCAGCACATTTTTACAATCTTTTTCGCAAAAAAAACCTAGCTCATTCCCTTCGGCAAGTATTTTCAGCTGCTCCATTGCCGCTGGCCGTTGGACATCGCATCCCACCAGCAGCGGTGCGTATCCGCGGCTCTTTAAAAAGAATGCAAGCTTAGCCGCCGTCGTAGTTTTCCCCGCTCCATGCAAACCGGCGAGGAGGATTTTTATCGGCTTTTTCGCCATAAAATCTTCGCCATCCTCCGAGCCGAGTAGGGCCGCGATTTCGTCGTGTATGATTTTAACTATTTGTTGCTCTGGTGCGATTCTTGCTAGCACTTTTTGCCCAAGTGACTTAGCCTTGACATTGGCGATGAAGGTTTCCACGACACCCACGCTAACATCGGCATCTATCAGGACTAGCCTTAGGCTGTGCAGCTCCTCGGCAATGTTCTTTTCCGTTATTTTGCCCAGTCCGCGCAAATTTTTAAACACGGCGGCAATCTTTTCCGTTATCGACTCAAACATGGTATGACCCCTAGCTAGTAAGAATAACGATGGCTTGGGCAAGAGTTTTGGTATGGGAAAGTGACACTTTAGCGAATTTGAATCCGCACCGCCCCATGATATCCGCTGCCTTGGCGGATAAAACTATCTCCGGTGCCCCAGAAGCGCGGCTTTTTATGGAAACATCCTTCCACTTCATCGGACTTCCAATGCCAATGCCAAGCCCAAGTGCCTTTGAAAATGCCTCCTTGGCTGCGAATCGGGCGGATAGGGAGCAATAATTTAGGGCTGTACCGGAGCAATAGGCCAGCTCATCTTCCGTAAAAATTTTCGCCAAAAACACAGCACCGAACCTGCCGACGGCTGCCCGCAGCCGCTCCACGTCGATGATATCCGCACCGATGGATGTGTTAATATGAGCATTTCCCATTCCAGCCAAGCCTAGTGGCAAGTTTGCCAATTGCAAGGCGATATTTGCATCGGCGAAAAATTACACTACCCTTGAATTAAAAAAATGTCAAAATGCACGTTGACAAAAGCAAAAATTTTTGTAACATTCCATTCTAGATTTTAATCCAGGAGAAAAGTATGCCAGTAGGGAGGACCCAATCGCCACGGCAAAGTATGGACATCGATCCGTCGCATTTGCCAAATGTGCCAACGTTAGATGGAGCAGCCCGGGTTGGGGCTAGTGCGGGAGTAGTTCCTTTGCATAGTTCCGGAAGTAGGGTTGGAGAAGGGAGATCCCCTGCAGCTCGCCGGCGACAGCCCACCCCCGCACGAAGGGGAATAGTCGGTAGAAATATTAACAATCAAACACGCTCCCGGAGTTTCATTGGCCGTTTTTTTGAAAATTTAAAAGTTATCCCATTCCTTACGAAGGCGGCATACGCCGTATTGGGGGCAGGTTTAATCACGATTGCAGTGGGTAGCACATTTGTCGGTGCGGCCTTGGCAATAGGGGCCGGAGTGTACCTGAGCTACAAACTCTATGAATCCTATAAAAATGCGCAGGCAATAAGAACTGAAGTTGCCCAAGCGAGGCAAGATATTGCCGCAGCAAATGAGGTGGTTGATTCGCTGGAAGAGGAAGTGAGGCAGGCATGTGCGAGGACAGAGAGTATTCAGCGCAATGCGGATGAAATGCAGGATGCGCTCGCTGAGGCGGAGCGGAGGGATAGTGCCATGCGGGAACAAATAAACGCCCAACAAGAACAAATGGAGGCCCAGAGAGAGTCTTTCGCCAGGTTTACTTCCTTTACCACGGATTTGGCGGAAAGGTTGAGAATCTGTGCCGAGGAAGCTCAGGCATCCGCCCGGAGTATTGCCGAAGAAGCCGAGATCAGCATGAAGCAAACATTGGAATCGCTCGGCGAACTGAATGCCGACGTTGGCCTGCAGATCGATGGAGCGCAGGGGCTAATCGAAGAAGGATTCGCGGAAATAAACAGATTGGTTGATCTCCAGAAAGAGCTACTTGCTGCTGGAACGGAAGCCTATAGAAATGCAGCGCCGGGGGAAGAAAGGGAGGGAGCCGCAAGATTGTGCGAATCTGTGGGAAGGGCTGTGGAAATAAACTTCCAAATCAGCCAGAAAGCCAATGACTTGCATAGGGCCACTAGGGGCGCCTTGGATAATGTCAAAATCACCGTTGTTAATCATGTTCAAAAATTGACCCAGGAGGCATTGGAGCATGGTGCCAATTTGGCGGTAAAGGTTAGCGAGCTTGGCAGGGCACAGATGAGCGAACAAAATTTGCAAATGGAATTGAGTGCCCTAGATGCTGAATTTCACCGAGAGTCTAGGGCCTGGAGTAGAGACAGAGCAAGGATTAGCGAGCTGGATGAGGCAATAAGCGAAAGAACCACATTGCTTGCACAATGCCATGAAAGGATAAGGGACATTAGGGGTGAAGTTAATATGTTGAGTGGAAATTTGGCTAAGATTGAAGGCAACAATAGTAAGCTATCGCAAATAACTGCAAACTTGGAGAGTCACATGGGAGAAATAGACAGGCGAACGTCCGTTGCATCCAACGGAATTGAGTGGCCAGTGGTGCTTGGAGGCATACTCGGGGCCGGAATAATGGGTGGAACAGCGGCGCTGACGGGCATTGGTGCAGGTGCAGCGGTGGCCTGGGTGGCGCAGCGGTGCGGTGTCTTGGAAATGATTGTTCCGGATTTTAACGACTTTACTCTGCAATTTACCGCAGATGACAGGCACTCATTTGGAGAAACATAGGACCTTCTGGGAGAACAGGAAAAGATTCAACCTATTTTTCAGCGAGGGAAATGGGTCAAACCTCACCAAATTGAGACCTTTCATGGGCAAGGTGTTCCCGGGGAAGCTCCCTTCTTTTTCATACCCCTGCTAATTGCTCTTCCCCTCGAATATATTTTACGGCAAATTTGCGGCAATGAAATTTTTTGCTAACTTTCGCGGCGCTCTTTGCTTTAACTTTTTCTCTCAAAATGGATTTTGCGGGATTATTGCGGGGTTAAAACTTTTCTAATGTTTAATTTTCGTTTCTCTCGATTCCCTGGAAGCCTTGTGTTTGAGCGGCTTGGAAGCTTGGTGCGGGCAGACGGAATCGAACCGACGACACATGCTTGGAAGGCATGGGTTTTACCGCTAAACTATGCCCGCTTGGGATTAAACAACAGGTGTTTTGTGTAAATAGTCAAGCTTTTAATGATGTACTAACCTTTCCCTCCGCTTCCACTAAAGGTCAGGGAATTGCGCCATTGCCGGGAAGTTTAACTTGCAAATGGTGAAGTTGTCTGCTACCCAGTATCTGTGGAAAATAATATTAGATGTGCCGTTGTGGGCGTTGGTTTTCTCGGTCAGCACCACGCACGGTTGTATGCGCAACTCGAAGGCTGCAAGCTTGTCGGTGTGCTGGATGAGGATGCTAAGCGGGCTCGCGAAATCGCCACCATGTGCAATTGCTTAGCATTCGAAAGTTTGGAAGAAGTCGCGGCTAATTGCGATTGCGCAAGCATAGTGACCCCCACTAATCGGCATGCCGAAGTCGCCTTGCCGCTACTGAAAAAAAACATTCACCTGCTTGTCGAAAAACCGATGTGCTTTTCGCTGAGCGATGCGGAACGGATGTGTCGGGAAGTGGAAGCCCGCAACCTCATTTTGCAGGTCGGGCATGTGGAACATTATAACCCCGTGATGAAATTTTTGGAAAAAACTGTCAACTCGCCGCGATTCATAGCCACGCAGCGATTGGCCCCGTTCACCCCGCGCGGAATAGATGTTAGCGTGATTTTAGACCTCATGATACATGACATCGGCGTCCTATTGCAGCTCACAAAATCGGAAGTGGAGCGCGTTGAGGCGATAGGCATGCCCGTGCTGTCCAACTTGCAAGACATCGCCAATGCTAGGCTGTATTTTAGGAGCGGGTGCATTGGAGATATAAATGTGAGTAGGATCAGTGAGAAAAAAATACGCGAAATCCGCATATTTCAAAGGGATATGTACCTTTCATTGGATTTCATGAATCAAAATGGGCACCTACTTAGACCCGTGGATAAAACTTTTGAGAAATTAGAAATTCCCATTGAAAAAGAAGAGCCACTCAAGATAGAATTAGTGTCGTTTTTGAACTGCGTCCGATCCCATACCATGCCGAAAGTGCACGCTCGACTTGGTGCGGAAGCCTTGGAGATTGCTCTGGCGATTGAGGAAAAAATTCAAAAAAATGTTTGAGATATTTCCCAAAATAGGGTTCAAATAAAAATTTTTATGCATACTATACAAATTTTACGTATTTGTGGTATTGACTTGTAAAAAAAAAAACCTACCGTCCTCTTTATAAATCATTGCATGGAGTAAACTATGAATAAAACTAGCAGTTTAACAGATGTGAGTTTCCCTCATCACAGGGGTATAAGCAGGGTTAATTCCAAGACGACCAAAGGGTGGTTAGTTCGTGGATACAAGAATGGCAAACGATACTCTAAGTTGTTTAGTGACGGAAAAATAGGCTCTTCAGAAGAAGCCCTCGGACAGGCCCTTGAATTCTATGAAGAATTGAGTAACCGATTGAAGGCTATCCCTTCCGGCCCGCGTGCAAAAAAAATTGTCTTCAGCGATTCGAGAAATTCGACGGGGGTAATTGGTGTATCGCGGTTGAAAAAACCAGGAAAGGGGGGAGACACGCTCGAATTTTATTCGGTGACGTGGCGGCCAGCCCCGGGCGTGCAAAAGTGCACATCCTATTCTATCAGGAAATATGGGGAGGAGGAAGCCTTCAAAAAGGCTGTGATTTGCCGGTACAATGGCCTTGAAAAATTGCACGGTCGGGAAATTGCAGTGCGCATTGTTGGCGAAGAGAATGTGAAAAAATACATTCCCGTGTAATGGGGGTACGAAGCACCGCACTTTCAAATGGTAACCATCTCCGTCCATATCATAGCGAACTCATCTAGGAGCTATGTTGTTGGGAAAGAGGATGATAGCATAAAAATAAAAATTCAAGAGCCACCCCACTCTTCACGGGCAAATGCCGCCCTTATAAAATTTTTGGCAAGTAAACTTTCGCTGAGCAAGGGTTCGATAAAAATAATTTCCGGTGAGCGGTCCCGTAAAAAAATTTTATCCATAGGCGGCCCATTTACCATTGACCAGATTTTTGCTAAACTTCTAATTGAAGAGGAATGAGGAAAATTTTTGAAAAAAAAGGGGAAGCAAGTGCGAAAAAGCAGGCAAAATTTTTGCTAGTGTGCAGCAAAAAGGTATTGAATTACCGCAAGCATGTAATGTCCGCGCCAATCTTTCTCAAAATTACTTCACTTAAAAATGCTCTCAAGTCTGCAATTACCAGCGGCAACGGGGATGAAATGATAAAAATAAGTGAAAACTTAGACGCTGCACTGCAGCAATGTGGCGGTGACATTTATCCCGTAAAATTTTTAAGCGATAACTGCGAAGTTTTATTGGTGGCCTTAATTATTGCCATAGCACTGCGGGTATTTTTCCTCCAAACTTTCCAGATACCGACGAACTCAATGCTACCAACATATTACGGAGTAACCAGTTGCATTTATTCTTCCGCGCATAAAAAACCGTCCGCTGCTAAAAAATTTTTCAGTAAAATTTTCTGCGGAAGGACAAATATTTTCACCGTGGCAGAGCACTCCGGAATCCTGGAAATTCCTCTTTTCAGGCGCCAACCCCACTTTAATTCGGGAGGTGGAATGGTAAAATTTAACCTCGAATCCAAGCGTACCTGCTTTGGCTTGCTTAGCACAACTAAACGCGCCTATGAATTGAAAATTGGGCACAAATATCAGAAAATCTTCCTGCCAAGTGGCTATTCCCTCGATAAAGTTTTGCTTAAAAATTTTGGCAATGGACATAAAAGCTGGCAGGCACTCCACGATGCTTTGCCGGAAAGATTCAGGGGCAGCGGCGATACCCTGTGGTATTGTCCGGATATGCGCATCCAAGCCGGCCAGCCACTCCTAAACTTTGACCATATTTGCGGCGATGTCCTATTCGTAAATAAGATGGCTTACCACTTTCGCAGGCCTAAAATAGGCGAAGCCATCGTTTTTCGCACGGAAAAAATTAAAAATTTGGCGGGAGAACCGCGCTACTTCATTAAGCGGCTGGTGGGCAGAGGTGGCGATTCGATCCAGTTAGTGGACAATATCTTGCATAGAAATGGCAGCGAAATTCAAGGCTCGGAAATTTTCGAACATGAAAATTGCATGGCTAATGGGTATCGTGGCTACAAAGGTGCCGGGTTGCTGGCAAACCAAAATATTGTCGAGGTGGAGCGGGGCGAATATTTTGTCCTCGGCGACAATTCGCGAAATAGTGGGGATAGCCGATTTTGGGGTTTTGTCCCTGAAAAAGAAGTAGCCGGCAAGCCATTATTCGTCTTTTTTCCATTTAATCGGACAAGATTTTGCAAATAAGTCTCGCAAAAATTTCTGCGAAATCCTAGCATCTTTCAATGAGAAATGTGGCCATTCTTACCGCCGGCGGACTTGCTCCGTGCCTTTCTTCGTCAATCGCATTTTTGATTGAGGAGTACTCCCAAGCCGCGCCCGACGTAAATATTATTTGCTACAAATCTGGGTATAAGGGTTTATTACTTGGGGACTTAGTCACCGTATCTCCACTGGACAGAGAGCTAATTTCCAGGCTCCACGATTTTGGTGGAAGTCCCATTGGCAATAGCAGGGTCAAGTTGACAAATATTGCCGATTGTGTGAAGCGTGGACTCGTACGCGAAGGAGATGATCCGTTGCAAGTTGCTGCAAACCAACTCATTAGAGATAATGTCAGCGTTTTGCACACAATCGGCGGAGACGATACTAATACCGCCGCTGCAGATTTAGCAAAATTTTTAAAAACGCACGGCTATGACTTGCAAGTGCTTGGTCTGCCAAAGACTGTGGATAATGACGTGTACCCGATAAAACAAAGCCTCGGGGCCTGGACCGCCGCCGCCGAATCAGCAAAATTTTTCGAGCACATCGTCGCGGAAAACACGGCAAACCCGCGCATGTTGATCGTCCATGAAATTATGGGGCGCCATTGCGGGTGGTTGACAGCGCAGGCCGCCATTGACTATCGCAATATCTTGGCAACTAAACATTTCCTAGCAAATATTGGATTGAGCAAGGAAAAATTTGACATTCACGGGGTCTATGTTCCGGAGCTGCCCGTCGACGTTGACAGCGAGGCGGCGCGACTGAAAGCTACCATGGATGGTGTCGGCAATGTTAATATTTTTGTCAGCGAAGGCGCTGGAATCCAGGAAATTGTTGAAATCATGCGAAAAAATGGCGAAGATGTCCCCGTCGACGCGTTTGGTCACATAAAACTCGATGCGGTAAATCCTGGGAAATGGTTTGCTTCGCAATTCGCAGAAAAACTGTCAGCGGAAAAAGTTCTCGTGCAGAAAAGCGGCTACTTCGCCCGCTCATCAAAGAGCAATGTGCGCGACCTCGAATTAATAAGGCAATGCGCGAAATTAGCAGTGGAGTCCGCATTGGGCGGGGCTTCCGGCGTGATTGGCCTCGATGAAGACGATGGGGATGCATTGGCGTGCATATCATTTGATCGCATCAGGGGCGGCAAGCCTTTCGATGCGAAAAATCACCCTGAATTCGCCAAGCTTCTGCGAGAAATCGGCCAAATGGGGCGCAGCTAGCTGGAAAACTTTGCGGCGGCACGGGTTAGCCGATCATTTACGGCAATACCCACACCCTGGGGAGAGGCTTTTTGGCAGTATATTACGTCGTATCCAGCTCGATCTAGGGTTTGCAGTATGCTGAACAGGCTTCTGGCGGCCACGCGGTTATTGCCATCATCGCTCAGCCAGAAAACGTCGTTTTCGTAGGGGCACTCAGCGGGACGCTTCAAATACACAAAGGCCGCTCTCTCTTCCCGCGAAGGGTCGTTCATCAAAAGTGCCAGTTGCTTCTCAGCATCGACTAGTACCAGCCGCGTGTTCGGCGAATAGTGCTGCTTTAATTGTCCCGGCACCGCGCTCGAGCTGATAACGGGGCTGTAATCCAGTACGGCTGCGTCGATAACCTGCGCGATGTCGCTGGCTGAAATTGCTCCCGGGCGCAGGATGCGAGGCACGCTTGCCCTCATGTCCAGGATAGTTGATTCGATGCCAATGTTGCACTGTCCACCGTCCACAATCAGCGGTACCCTCTCCCCAAGGCTGTCCTTTACGTGCTGGGCGGTTGTTGGACTCAAGCATCCAAAAGGGTTTGCGCTGGGCGCCGCCAGTGGGATTTTTATCGCCTTCAAAACTTTCCTAAAAATTTCGTGGGCCGGGCACCTAATCGCCACAGAATCAAGGCCGGCGGTGACAATCGCAGGAATTGCCAATTTTTTTTGCAAAACGATGGTCAATGGCCCGGGCCAAAAGGCGTCGACCAGGGTTTTCACCCGCTCTTCCAGACCATCAACGTGAGCCCACTTTGGCACCCAGCCATAGTCCAGCACATGCACGATCAAGGGATCCAGCAAAGGCCGCCCTTTTATCTGAAAAACTTTCCTCAACGCCGGCCCCGACTTGATGGAAGCAGCCAAACCATACACCGTCTCCGTCGGAAGCACAACCACCTCGCCGAGCCGCAAAAGTTTTACCGCCAACGAAATTACATCAATTACCATGCTACTTCATTAGCAACATATTTCTGGCACGCTTTATCATGCGGGTTATGTGCCTTTGGTGGTGGGCGGATAACCCCGTTATCTTCCGCGACAAAATCTTTCCTTCACCGGTGACAAACTTCGACAACTCCTCCGCGTCAACCCAAGTAAGGTCTAGGGGTGTTCGTGAAATAACTTTTTCCTGCAAATCCTCTGCCATGGTTACAAACATAGCACACATTTTGCTAAAGTGGCAAGTGCAAAAATCGATAATTTTTAAAAGAGCGGAATCGTCACCGTTCCGCCGCGGCGAATAATAACCAAGCAGCAAGTTTCGTGAGTTTCGAGAACCTTTCGCGCAATGGCATCGGAAAACTCATGCTTGGCCCAGGAATCGCTTGGGGTATCGTAGCTGGCGATATGAATTTTTCGCACATCGTCAAAGAGGGTGAGGCGTTCAAATGAACCGCCCTCCTCCGGCCTCCAAGCGAACTTCAAACATTTTCCCTCCACCATGAGCCCAAGGGTAAAAAATTCACCCCCGCTTTCATCCACAAATATGGGTACGCTATCCGTGCGAAAAAAAATGCCCGATTCCAATGATTCCCCGTCCACATTGCCGCCCGTTTCCGAAGATTTATAGTTAACCAGGAAAATTTTTATCAACTTCTCTGCGAAAATATCACGCTCGATTTCCCTCTCAAAGGATGGAGCAGACAGGTAAATGTTCGCGAGGGATAGCATCAGCGACATCGCCGCAACTAAAATTGCACCGCTTAGCCCGATGGCGAGCAGCATTTCCATCAGGGAAAAGCCTCGTTTTCTGAAAAGTTTTTCGCCAAACCTCACCGCTGCCAAATTATACTTGATGGAAAAAATAGACATCTAAAAATTGCTTTTTGAAGGAATTTGCAAAATTTTTCCATAAAAAGCTTGACAAGGTAAGCTGGTACGTGCCTAAACTAAGAACGTGGGAAGGTTTTCCTTAACCAAATTCATTTACCATGGATAAGCAAACGATTGATAATTTACTCGGAGATGACATGCGCAATGAGCGCATGCGAAATAAACTGGAAAAAATGACGCCGGGTGCCTATTGCATTCACCAAATATGGGGATTTGGCCAGATTAAAGGGTATGATGACGCCAAGAATAGGCTGGTCATCGACTTTTCAAGTGGCAAGATCGGCCAAGAAATGGATCCGCTGTTCTGCGCAAAAAAGCTGGAGATGCTAGATAAAAGCGATCTCATCGTGCGCTTCCACGGAGATCCCGAAGGAGTCAGGCAGCAGCTAAAAAAATCTTCGATTAGCATGCTGATCGAATATGTCGAATCCATGCCAAACAAACAGGCAAGTGTGAGCGACATCGAGCGCACGTTCGCCGACATCGTCGAAAAGAAAAATTTTAAACGCTGGTGGAATGTTACTAAGAAGTTAATTGCAAAGGATTCACGCCTGATGCTCGACGAGGGAAATGTTACCTACCTCAAGTTGCGCGAAAATCCGATTTCCCTAGAAGAGCAGATCATCGAAAAATTCAACGGGACCCACAATGCGCAGGAACGTTTGCTCATCGCCGAGGAAATTTCCACTATGGCCATCGACAACGAAGCCCTGCAAACTGCGGCTAATAGCGTGATTGACGTCCTTTCCAGCTACGCCACCCCGGATTTTTTAAAATTGAGCGTGGGTCATAAATTTCTTTCCTGCCTAATCAGGAATAAATTGGCTAAGTCGTTGGACCGCAACATTGATTCACTGGAACCGAGGATAGAGTCAATCATCCACGAAAGTTCAAATTTACCGAAAATTGCGGCCGACCTTCCCTACACCTACTACACACAATTTTTTACCCTAATAACGAGGACATTCCCCGACGAGTGGGAGAAGCATTGTTTCAGCCTTTTGCGCAGTGGGAGCGACCGTTTCACCAATGACTGCATCGCTTACTTGTGTGAAAATGGGCGCGAGGGGACGGTAAGGCAGCAACTCATACGCTGGCTGCATGAGAAAAATTTAAAAACGCCTCTCCTGCAATGGATTGTCAAAAATCGTCACGCAAAAAAATTTGAATCAGTCGTGGCACAGGAGCTACTTGTGCCCGGTTTGCTGCGCGCTATTTTATGGGCAATTGACAATGAAGTGCTGGCTGGTTCGCACAAATCTCGCAAAATTCCGCTAGCCGAGCTAATTTGCGAAGACCGGGCTTTGATCAAGGATTTATTGACCACCGCAACGGAGGAGGAAGCCCTGGACCTTGCCCAGATGCTGCTAGTCAACCAAGGCTTTGATTCTCTCTCGAAAAAATCCCTCCTCGCCCGATTCATAGCGCTCTTTCCCAGCGTGCAAACCCTTGTAACATCAGGCTCGAAGACTAAATCACAGACCAACGATAGCCTTAAGGTGTCCAAGGAAAGCTTGGATATGAAAAAGAAAGAGTATGAGCATTTGGTTCGGGAGAAAATTCCGGCCAACAAAGCTGCCATTGCGGCGGCACGGGAGCAGGGCGACCTAAGTGAGAATTCCGAATACAAGATGGCTCGGCAGGACCAGGAAATTCTTCTGGCTCGCAAGGCCCAGTTGGAAAGCGAGTTACAAATTGCGCAGGTTATAGATTTCACATCCGTTGACACGGCAGCGGTGTCCGTGGGTTCCATTGTAACAATTAGGCCAATGGCTGGCGGAGAGTCGGTGAAGTTCGCCATATTGGGGGCCTGGGACAGCGATCCAGAGAAAAACATCATATCCTATAAAACACCCATAGCCCAGGCTATGCTATCGAAAAAAATTGGCGACATTGTAGAAACATCGATTGACAGCGTCAGAGAGCAGTGGACCATCGAGGGCATTGACCGTTGGGCAAGCTGCAAATAGAAGGGATAGGATATAATGTGATGAAATACAACAGATTAAGCAAAATTTTAGGCTAGCTAACATCGTACGGCTTAGGGGGAGAAGGTACGCTTGCAACCGTTGGTGGGATGCGTCAGTGGAATAGTCGGTGATCAATTTGGAGATGTGTCCCTACTTCGCCTCCAGCTCGGTGATTTTAGCGGAGTCTTGATTGATACATGTTCCTTCATAATAAGAAGTTAGGAACGGCTCATTTTTATTCATGGTGAGCATATTATCGGTAAGGCGCAGAAAAATCTTAATTCTCCCAACTTACCAGGTTGGTTTGGTGAGAGTCATTGAGGCGGACTTGAGGGCGTCGTCGGGATAGGTAACTCTATGGCCCCTTCTTCATCCTTGGTAAATCAGATCCATGGTAGCGTCCTAGGCGTAAATTTTTTCCCTCTCACCCGGCTGGACACATCGATGGCAATATCGGTCAACAAGCTTGCGTGCGTGGGCAAGAATGGAATCAGTTGAACACCGATATCCTTGCCCGTACAAAACTAGGTTTTTTTGGTTTCCTTTTCCCTTCAGATGACGCATAGCTGCCGCAACTACCTTTTTTGCCACTCGACTTATTGTCCGGCTTCCGCAATTGCTATTTCGCCACGTATTTTTCCATGTCCAAAAGCTTTCCAGCAAATTCTGGAGCCTGCTCGATCACAAGCGTCGCAAGGGTGTGCTTATCAGCATCTTGACTCCTAAACATTTCCACCTGAATATCCTCAGGCAGGGACCTAGCTATGTCCAAAAGCTTCCCAACAGCCTTTGGGTCATGCTCAGTCACAAGCATCGGGAAGGTACGCCTATTGCGACTATTCCACATTGTGAACATTTTCACCTGAATATCCCCAGGCAGGGACCCGGCTATGTCCAAAAGCTTTCCAGCAAATTCTGGAGCCTGTTCGATCACAAGCGTCGCAAGGGTGTGCTTATCAGCATCTTGACTCCTGAACATTTCCACCCGAATATCCCCAGGCAGGGACCCGGCTATGTCCAAAAGCTTTCCAGCAAATTCTGGAGCCTGCTCGATCACAAGCGTCGCAAGGGTGTGTTTATCAGCATCTTGACTCCTAAACATTTCCACCTGAATATCCTCAGGCAGGGA
>JAISBD010000009.1 GCA_031266345.1 Puniceicoccales bacterium
GGTCATGGCACCTATGGAAGAACCATCTTCGCCCGGGTCCGCCCGCAACCCAGGGGCAAAACCCAAAGCGGCAAAGCAAATCGCCACCGCCACCGCCGTTCTATTTCCTCCTTTCAAGCCGCTAAACACTTTTCCTGCGCCGCCGACTAAACCGTTAAATACCCTATTTACACCACCGATCAAGCCGCTAAACATTCTTTTCGCACCGCTGATCAAATCGCCAAAAAAACTAAAATACTTTTCCATTTCTCCTCTGCGTTATATGCCCTATGAAAAAATATTTTACGCTATTTTTATATTTTACAAGTATTTTTACACTTTTTTTGCTTTTGTGCGATCTTGGGAAAGCGTGCCCCCCTATTCCTGAAAATTTTTACAACTTTAGTGCCTAAGAGGCCCGGAAACAGAGCTGCAAGTGTTGGCCTATAGCAAAATTGGAAATTTTTGACTGAAAATAACAAAATAATAAAAATTTTTTGCTTGCTTCTTAAAAAAACAATCCTTTTAAAGGAAATCATGAATCCTCTGACAAAAACACCTCCCGCAGGCGGCATCGTGGCATTTGATGCAACTTCAACGCCGCAAAGCGATGCGGTGCCAATGCAGCAAAGCGTGGCTGTGCCAGCCATTTTGACACTGATAAGCCCAATTGCAGGTAAATCCCTGGCGGAGAGACTTGCCAGTGCGATCGCTGGCGAATCGCTGGATTTAGATCTAATTGGGGATGGGGTCGAGCATGGGAGACTCTTTGGTAATGCGGCAGCGATTTTGCGACGAATTGTTCAAGATATAGACGAAAGGGCACCTGTGTGGACGATAAATTCGAATTTGAAAGGCTTAGTGAGCTCTTTAAGGAGGTTAAATCCGGAGGAGCAAGCGGCGATATGCACAGCGAAACTTAGCGGCAATCAAACCTTCCCGATGCTGGTGGTCGAACGTGCCATAGGAGTTACTGGAGAGCTTTTGCATATAATTAATGGCATGGGCAAAGATGCTCAGGCGCAGATATTCGCGGCGCAAAATAGCGACTCCCAAACCTTCCCGATGTGCGTAGTTCAGCACTCTCCAGCGGCTATTGAAGAGCTTTGGGATGTGGTTGAAGGCTTTGGTGTAGATACTCAAGCGCAGATATTCACGGCGCAGAGTAACATTGGGTTGACTTTCCCGATGTGCGTAGTTCAGCGTGCTCCAAATGATATTGAAAGGCTCTTGGATATAATTGATGGCATGGGCAATGATGCTCAGGCGCAGATATTTACGGCGCAGAATGATACTAGGTGGACTTTCCCGGCGTACGTAGCTCAGCACACCCCAAAGGATATTGAAAGGCTTTTGAATGTGATTAAAGGCCTTGACAGAAATACTCAGGCGCAGGTACTCACGGCGCAGAGTGACACTGGGTTGACTTTCTCAATGTGCGTAGTTCAGCGTGCTCCAACGATTATTGGAGAGCTTTTTAATATAATTAAAGACCTGGACAAAGGTGCTCAGGCGCAGATATTCGCGGCGCGAAATGGCGACTTCCAAACCTTCTCGATGTGCGTAGTTCAGCACGCTCCGAAAACTACCAAAAGACTTTTAAATATGATTAAAGACCTGGATAGAGATGTCCAGGCGCAGATGCTCACGGTGCAGAGTAACACTGGGTTGACTTTCTCAATGTTCGTAGCTCAACACGCCCCAGAGGATGTTGAAGAGCTCTTGGATGCGATTAAAGACCTGAATGAAAATGCTCGAACAAGGATATTCGTGGCGCAGAATGGCGCTGGAGGGACCTTCCCGATAGGCGTAGCTCAGCATGCTCCAAAGTATATTGGAAAGCTTTTGAATATAATTAATGGCCTGGATAGAAATGCTCAAGCAAGGATATTCGTGGCGCAGAATAGCGACTCCCAAACCTTCCCGATAGGCGTAGCTCAGCATGCTCCAGAGGATATTGAAAGGCTTTTGAATATGATTAATGGCCTGGATAGAAATATTCAAGGGCGGATATTCATGACGCAGAATGGTGCTAAATGGACCCTCCCGATGTTGGTAGCTCAGCATGCTCCAAGGGCTATTGGACAGCTTTTGACTATGGTTAATGGCTTAGATGAAGACACCCGAACAAGAATATTCGCGGCGCGGAATGAGAAGGATTGGGGTCTTTCGCTGGCTGTGGCCCGGCATACTTCAGGGCGCATCGGGCGTATTTGGAGTGCGATTAAAATGGCTTGGTTGAATATGAATGGCATAAATGGCCTGATTGATGGTTTGAATACCCTGATTGAGCGAAATTTAGCAGGCGTTGAATTTGTTTTACCATATACATTTGTTTTACCATATACTTCTACCATATACTCTGCAGGCTACTAGGGGATTTAGGAGATTATTGGGAGATTAAAAAATCGCGGCCAAGGAAGTACCCTGGAGGTAATATTTGCCGCAATAGCCTTCCCGATGTGCACATTAAACGGAGTACACCAAGGGAATTTTGGTTTCATTTTCCTTTCAGGCGACGCACAGCTGCCTCAATTTCCGCTTTCTGTCGCCCGGCTTTCGCAATTACTATTCGTGCCACAATTGCCGTTTCCCGCCCGGCTGCCATTCTCTCTCTGGCTGCCGTAACTGCTTTTCCCTGCTCTACTTTCGCGTGTTTTTCCAAATCCTCAAGGCTGGCTAAAAGCCCTTTAGTAGCTCCTGGAACATGCTTGGCCACAAGTATCGGCAAAGTGTTTACATCACTATCCTGCGCCGTGAATATTTCCACTTGAGTATTTTTATCCAATTCCTTGGCTTTGCCTAAAAGTTTCCCGGTAGCCTTTGGAGCATACTGGGTCATAAGCATCGGAAGGGTATGTTTACCAACGCTTTGATCCCTGAATATTCTCGCCAAAGCATCCTTAGGCAGGGGATTAATCATGTCCAAAAGCTTTTCAACATCCCCTGGGGCGTGCTTTGTCACAAGCATCGGCAAGGTATAGCCACTGCAGTTATTCCACATCGTGAACACTTTCACACGAACACTCTCAGGCAGGAGACTAATCATGTCCAAAAGCTTTCCGGCACTCTCTGGAGCATGCTGGACTACAAGCATCGGCAAAGTTATACTAGACTGACCGTATGAGGTGAATATACTCGTCAGAACAGCTTCATCCTGAGCACTTTTATTCTGAACCAGATCATTAATCATGTCCAAAAGCTTTCCGGCACTCTCTGGAGCATACTGGACCACAAGCATCGGCAAAGTGTCTCTATAGCTATTCATCGCCATGAGCATTTTCCTCACCAGAGTTACTCCTCCGTTGTGACCTTTCAACCCATTAATCACATCTAAAAGCTTTTCAATAACCCTTGGAGCAGCACACTTGACCATAAGCATCGGCAAAGTATTCCCTTCACTATCCTGCATCGCCAATATTTTCGCCTGATCATTTTTATCCAAACCACTGACTATGTCTAAAAATTTCTCGATGCCCTCTGGGGCATATTTATGCAAATTACTCGCAACCACAAGCATCGAGAAGGCATTATCTTTTGCCGTAAGTATTTTCGTTTGAACATTTTTACCCAAACCCCTAATTCCGCGCAAAAGTCTTCCCGTAACCTCTGGAGCACGATAAGCTATAAACATCGGTAAGGCATTGTCTTCTGCCGTAAATATTTTCGCTTGAGTATCTTTATCCAGATCATAGATTACATCCAAAAGTTCCTCAGTGGCCATCAGCTCCTCGATAGTCCTCATTGGAGCATCATTAACCAAGATGAAATTGGCCATAAACATCGGAAGATTGGTCGGAAAGATGTTCTCAAGGTTATTTCCCCTGCCATTACTTTGTGCCATAAATATTTCTGATTGAACATCTTTATCAAATTTCCTGATTTCACATAAAAATTCCCAGATACCCCTTGAAGCATCATTAACCGAGGCATAAACGGCCGCGGTCATCAGGAAGGTCTGCCCCGAAATATTCTTTATCGCAAGTATTTTTATTTGCTCATCTTTGGGCAAGCTCCTAACCATAGGAAAAAGCCGTTGAGTAATCATGGGAAAAAAAACACCTTTTCGCACTAAGATATCAACCATATCCAGCAGCAGGGTATTGACATTAGTCATATCCATCAGTGAGGGATTCCAATTGCCATAATTCTGCATCTTAAGTATCTCCGCTAGAGCACCTTTATCTATGCAATCGAGCATATCTAAAAACATTTCGATAGCATTTTTATCGTAGGTACCGAATACATGCCTCGCAAATCTCAATCTATCCCCATGCGTTGCGCATATTGCTTTAAAAGTCTTTTCATCCTGGCCTTTTATTATAGCCAAAAGTCTTTGGGCAGCCTTTGGAGCATTTTCAAGCACAAACGTCGGAAAGGTCCCAAAGGTACCATAGGGAGGGGAACCTTTGGGAGGAGCGCCTCTCCCCAGGGCACCCATCCCCAGGGTACCCTGGGTCATGAATATTTTCGCTTGCTCATCTTTAGGTAACCCCTCAATCACACCTAAGAACCTTCCAATATCTATCTTATTAGTCTTAAGGAACCGAGTGACAAGTATCGGGAAGGTCCGTTTGCAGCTCTCACTAGCTTCTGTTTGGATTTCTGCCGTGAACATTTCCACCTGAACATGTTTAGGCAATTCCTCAATTATATCCATTAAAAACCCGACGGCAACCCTTTCCCCTAGTCCAGCACAGCTGGCTATAAACATCGGCAAAGTCTCACCCGCATTATTTTTCATCGTTAATATTTCCTCCTGGACATTTTTAGGCAGACCCTTAATCATAGTGAGAAGCTTTTCAGTAGCCTTATTATTTTTTTTAGCGTGTTCAGCCACAAGCATGGAAAGAGTATCACCGCTATCATTTTTCATCGTAAGCATTTTCGCTTGCTCACCTTTAGGCAGGCCCCCAATTATATCCAGAAATTCTCCAGTAATCTCTGTAACAGACGTGGTTACACAGATCAAGAGGGACGCTTGTGCTTCGCATACCGCTGCCTGTTCCCGCAGATTTAGCTTCTTCATGGAGTCAATCAGATGTCTCAAGTCCGGACCTACGGCTTGATTCCACCACTGGTCTATGGATTTCTGGGGAGACCTCTTAGGTATCCCGGGAAGACGTTGTAGAGTCTGTTGAACTTTCCGCAAAGTCTCTACCACCTCTTCCAGGATTTCTTTGTGTTCGATTTCGCTCCCGGTTAGCTCCAAACTCGGCGATTTGCCACTGATTGCATGGGCAATCCTCTCCGTCAGGGACTTAGCCATAGGTACGGCCCCAGGGATCGCCAATGTTGAAATAGCTGGCACAATCGAGCTTTGCTGCGTTGAAGTGTTGCTAGGTGTCACATCAAATGTTAGGGCATCATTCTTTGCTGCCGTAGGAGATATTGCTGTTAGAGAATCCATGGTTTTTACCAATCGAGTATTTTCTTGAAAGGCAAGCAAAATATTTCATTTTTTTGCTATTTTCAATCAAAGTTTTGCTAATCAACCTCTTCCCCGTTCACAATCCACAGCAATCTTTTATTTTTATGCTTAAAAAATTCTATCCCCTGATGTGATTCGGCACATTCTTTTTTTGAAAAAGCTTTGGCTTTTTTTATATTTTTCGCACTTTCTTTCCCTTCGCAGAAAGCTTAGTTTATACCCTACGCTAGGGTCAAATCCCATGAAAAGGCTAATAAAAGAAAAGCGCCTATTAATTGTTGAAAAATTTATGCAAGACAAGCACTTGCTAGAAAGTCAAAGCGGAATCGCAAATTGGCTTAGGGGTAACTGGAGCCGGACAAGATGGAATACTCCCATACCTTGGCGGGCATAAAATTGAAAAAACTTCACCCAATCACTGAAAAAGTGCACCCACATTGGGAAAAATTGCAAAAAAGAAAGTTTCTCTTAGAAACTTTTGCCCGAAGATCCCGGAAGGTGAGGTTCCACCGCTGCTAATTCTCCACAAATGTTACCTTACCCACGCGCTCTTAGCTGCCGTTTAATCTCGATAATTTCAACATTTATAGACATTTGAAGGGACTGAACACTTCTCCTTCGGCCTCCCTGCCGCTATTGTTGAATTTCTTAGATAGTGGAGCGTGCCCTAAATCGGGAAGTTAGACAGCACTTAGCTCCGCTTCAACTTTTTTGCCCCCACTTTCATAGGCAGCAACCTCTCGATCCACCACATCTTCTAACATCGCAGAAACATCCATTTGCTTCCCCGTTTCGCCTTCCCCCTTCGCTGTTTTTAATCCCGCCGGGGGTGACAGGGGCGCGCCCCTCCGGCTTAGCTCTTCATAGGCTGCTTTGGTCAATTTATACTCTTCAGGTTTTGGCCGCTCATTCCTTAAAATTCGATTTGCCAACAATTTGGCTTCAATGTCATCGTCGCTTTCATCATCACCCTCCTCATCATCTTCTTCTTCAATGTCGTCGTCCTCGTCATCTTCGTCGTCATAGTCGTAGTCCTCCTGGGAACTCAACTGGATAAATGCGTATTTATCCTTCGCCTCCGCTACAGGCTCACCGGGCTCCTTTTCGCTCGACTGGGAAGAATTTTTAGAGGATTTCGTCCGTTCCCCACCGTCCACGGCGGGATCCGTACTAGCCTTGGCTTTGAAATATTGCAAACAATCTATTTCATAGGGAGATTGCCCCTGTTTTTTTCCAAAATCCTCTGTGGGCATTACCTCCATTTTGTTCCACATAGAAGCTGTGTTTCTAAAAATCAAGTCCTTACCTAATAATATGCCCGCCGGGTGCGTAGAAAGAGTACTGAAACTTTCGCTTGAATCTTTTAAACCTGTGGGAGAAGCTGCATGAACCGGGTCCCCAAATGGCCTAGAAACTGGTCTAAGCCCGCTTTCACTAATCGTTCTCTGAAGTTTTCCCTTTCCTTCAACGCTCAACGCCGAAGTAGAAGTTTTTTCATCAGAACTAAAATTTAAAACTTTTCTTACGTCCATGCAACTATGAAAATAAGTTTTTGCCCAAAGCGCAAGAAAAATTTTCTAAAACTTTTTCCTTTCTAGCGCAGCCACGCTGAAATTGTGGCACACATATTTTTTATCAAAATTTCGATAAAAATTGACATGAAAATAAACTATGCTATAATAGGTACACTATGCACAACCCAATTTTACCCACCGCACATAGGGAGAACAACGCAAGCATCGCCCCCTTGCCGCTGAAAAACAATAGCTCCATGCCAATCGGCACTAGAGTTAAGCAAATCATATCCGGCTTGCTCAGCCGGGCAACGTCGATGTGGAGAGGTAGGGCAATGCGCCGAGAATTGGATAGGCGTGTGACAGAAAAAATAGGAATGGCCTCCTTCCCTGCCCTGCAAAATAGATTTCACCTGGGCTCCTCCGCCTGCGTAGAGCTGCAACGGGTGATCGATGGCCTGGCCAGCGCGGACCTCGAAAAATTTTCACAAAACCCTAGCAACTTAGCACGGGGTGACCTAAATGAGCTCAAATCCGTGGCAGTGGGTAAACTTAGTGCCCGAACTCGCCAAGAATTGAGCAAAA
This sequence comes from Puniceicoccales bacterium, assembly GCA_031266345.1. Lineage (GTDB taxonomy): Bacteria > Verrucomicrobiota > Verrucomicrobiia > Opitutales > JAIRKQ01 > JAIDVZ01. Next base: position 7,510 of record JAISBD010000009.1, read on the forward strand.
CAATCTCCAATCGCGAAGATCTTCAGGGTGTCTATGCCAACACTGCTTACATGAATCGACACGTGCGGCTCGCAGAAAACAACATTGCAGAAATTAGGGCCATGGTGGATGAAATGAACAATGCGGCGGATGGGATTGAAGGTCAAATTTCGTCAACTGCCAATGCCGCAAATAGGCGCTATTTAACGGAGACACTAGCCTCCCTGAAAGGATATGCCCAGGACCTCAGTGGGATGGCGGATAGCCTTGAGCGAGCCTTGAAAGAAGCACAAACATTCGACAATACTATCACGAAGTTTGATTGGATTGAGGAAATACAAGGATGCTCCGCCTCCATAAGATACCATGCAAAGGGCACCAAAGACGCTGCTTTGGACATACCAAGTCTCCTCGATGATGGGGAGCGGGGAGAAGTAAATGACCATCTGGAAGATATTATCAAAAAATTGGTTTATGCAGATGGATGGTCGAAAAGGTGTGCAAATTGGGGCGAAAGGGCGAAACAAATGCACAAAGTGGAACGGCTGATGAAGGCGCTGGTGGACCTACCGGATAGCCCCGATGTTCAAGCAAATGAGATCGAGCTCGATGATTTGTAGGGCTTACCACGCACAGTTATTAAAGTTTGCGTTTTGCCGCGGGATCCTTAGAGGGTGCAAAGTATGGATAAATTTATACGCAAAACACTCGCCGAGGAGGAAGCTGAATACGCTGAAAGTAGGCAGGGCTCCTGCAATTCGATGATGCAAAAACGCTTCCTCAAGGAGCGCAAAATTTTCCTGTGGGGCGAAGTCAGCGACAAATCTGCCAAGGATATCACCGAGAAATTGTTCTACCTGGAAATAGTCGAACCAAACTCACCCATAGATTTTTTCATCAACACCCCGGGCGGCTCCATCACAGCGGGGATGGCGGTCTACGATACGATGAAGCTCATAAAATCACCGATTCGCGTGGTCGTTACCGGACTCGCTGCCAGCATGGGATCGATCCTACTCTGCGGAGCAAGGAAGGGCAATAGGCTCCTCTATCCCAATGCCCGCGTCCTCATCCACCAGCCCCTAATAATGGGCCAAATTGCCGGGCCAGCCGTGGATATCAACATACAAGCCAATGAGATGGAAAAGACCCGCAACGAATTGAACAGGATTTTGGCGGAGTCATCCGGCCAGCCGCTGGAAAAAATCACCAAGGATACGGACCGCGACTTTTACATGAATGCGCAAGAAGCCATAGAATACGGGCTTGCCGACCGAATCATTGCTGAAATTTAATGGCCGTGGATGGTGGTGTCATAAATATAGTATTCTGCTGCGACGACAGATTTGCCGGTCCGCTGCAGGTGGCAGCGCTGTCCGCTGTCCTAAATACGCTTTCCAAAATCGCGATTTACGTCGTTGACTGCGGCATCTCCCAGGAAAGCCAAAATGCCCTTTGTACACTGAAAGCGAAATATGGCAATGTGGTCGACGTTATCTTTCGAAAGCCTATCAGGGAAAAATTTTTTGAGAAGTTCCCCATGCCTGCCCATTTTTCTTCGGCGGTGTTCTACCGCCTGGCGATAGCGAGAACATTCCCGGAACTGGAGCGCGCCATATACATGGATTGCGACGTCATCGTGGCGGACGACATAGGTTCACTCTGGCACGTCGACCTCGGCGAACATCCCTTTGGTGCAATGCACGATGAGGGAAATTTCTTTTCATCGGCGGATATGGCGCGGCGCAAAGCTAGGGTAGGGATCCCTCCAGAGTGCGCCTATGCAAGCTCCGGCGTGCTGCTAATCGACTGCAGACGCTTCGAACAGGCAAAAATATACGAGCGAGTCTTGCAGTTCATCGGCGAGCGAAGCGAGCCTCTCCCTTGCCCGGAGCAGGAGGCCATGATGCTGTGCTTGGCCCCAGACGAGCACTTGCCCATCGACCCAAAGTTCAATTTCACCCCCTTTTCGCCGCTCGCTCGCAGGTGTCTGAAAAAAATTAAAAGGCCCGTCATCATACATTATTCTTGCTACAAGCCCTGGGTTTTTAATAGGAAACTCGTGAATTGGTTATATGATTTTTGGCTATTCCGCTACAGTTTATGGTTCATCAGGGAGTATTGGATGTACTCGGATCAGGTCGATAGGTTCGCCTTTTCGTCGGTCAGCACGAAGCCAACTTGGCACTTCGCATACAAGAGGATATTCGGTGGGATCGAACATTTCATTGCCAAAAGAATCAGAAATGGGCTAGTTCGTCTCTGGAAAAATATGCGCAGGGGAAGTAGGAAATGAGCGGCAAAAAAATAGTACTGACCGGCATGCAACCCACGGGAAAGTTGCACTTGGGGAACCTGTTGGGAGCAATAAATAATTGGCGGCGCATGCTCGATGGCTATGATTGCCTGTTTTTCCTAGCCGACCAGCATGCCATAACCATGCCCCACATCCCCGCCGAATTGAGGAAAAATACTGCCGACTGCGTCGCACAATACATCGCCTGCGGGCTTGATCCGGCGCGGTGCAAAATTTTCCTCCAATCCCAAGTCATCGGCCACACGGAATTGATGTGGATATTGAGCTGCCTGACGCCAATCGGCCAACTCGAGCGCATGACGCAATTCAAAGATAAGTCTAAAAAAATTGGGGAATCCCTGTGCTCCGGCCTACTGTTCTATCCGGTCCTGATGGCGGCGGACATATTATTATACGGCGCCGATTTTGTGCCGGTTGGGGAGGACCAAAAGCAACACTTGGAGGTCACTCGGGACATTGCTCAGAAGTTTAATAATACCTATTCGGAGACGTTTACTGTGCCCGAACCCCACATCGGGCAGGCCGGTGCGCGGGTAATGTCGCTGCAAAACCCACTGGCAAAGATGTCAAAATCCGAAAAAAACCAAAATGGTCTCATAGGCGTAGCGGACTCGGACGACCTGATTCGCAAAAAAATTGCCGCCGCTGTCACAGATTCCGGCGGCACCATAGAGTTCGATGAGGTGAACAAACCGGGGATTTCAAATCTGCTGAACATATACGCGGCCGTTGCGGAAGTGAGCGTGGGGGAGGCGGTGGAACAGTTTTCTTCCCTGGGAAATTACGCCCCATTTAAGCGAATCGTCGCCGATGCCATCGTCGCCAAAATTGCGCCCATACGGGAAAAGTACGGTGAAATCGCAGGGGACAGGGAATATCTGCTATCGGTGTTCCGCGCGGGGCGGGAGGATGCCCAGCGGCGGGCAAATAAAATGATGGCAAAAGTGTATCGCAAAGTAGGCTTTGTAATAGAGTAACAGAACAATGGAGGTGCAGTGAAAAAGTTGGTGATTGCAGAAAAACCTAGTGTGGCAGCGGACTTGGCAAAGGTGCTTGGCAAGTTCCAAAAGACGGAAGTCTGCTACGAAAACGAGCAGTATGTCATAAGCTGGGCAGTTGGGCACCTGGTCGAGTTGTTCATGCCGGAAGACATCGACCCGCAATTGAAGCGCTGGACGCTCCAAAGCTTGCCCATAATACCGAAAAAATTCGGCACAAAACCCATCGAAAAAACAAAAAAGCGGCTCAATGAACTGAAATCGCTCCTGAAGCGCAGCGATGTGGATGAGCTCGTAAATGCCTGCGATGCGGGGCGGGAAGGGGAGCTGATCTTTACCTACATTTACGAGTTGTGTAAGTGTAAAAAGCCATTCAAGCGCCTATGGCTGTCATCGATGACGCCCACCGGCATCCAGGAGGCTTTCCAGCATTTGCGCCTGGGCGATGAGATGCAAAATTTACAGGATGCGGCGAAGTGTCGTTCGGAGGCGGATTGGCTAGTCGGAATCAACGGCACCCGTGCCATCACGAAGCGCATGTTCTCCGCACGCGCAAACCAAATGGCGACCGTCGGCCGCGTGCAAACGCCAACTTTGGCCATGATTGTGAATCGCGACTGCGAAATCGCCAACTTCAAAGCAAAGAAATATTGGCGTCTGATCGGGGAATTTGAAATCGGGGAGGGGAAGTATCGGGGAATTTTTCAAAAATCCGAAAAAATCAGTGAAAAAGATCCCCATGACCGCATCGATCGCCTGTGGACGCGGGAGGCCGCCGACCAAATTTTAGCGGCGATCCGCGGTCACGGACGTGCGGCGGTCAGTGAAAAAAACAGGCGCGCACTCCAGGCTCCGCCCCGCCTCTATGACCTTACCGCGCTGCAGCAGGAAGCAAATTCGCGCCATAGCATGCCGGCCGCTATGACCCTAAAAATTGCCCAGTCCCTCTACGAGCGCCACAAATGCTTGACCTATCCGCGCACGGATTCCAAAGCCCTGCCCGAGGACTACGGCCCGACTTGCTACGAAATTTTGCACAGCATCGGCGGGGAATGTGGAATTTTCGCCAAGCGTGTCAGCGAGCAAAAATGGGTCAATAGCAGCAACAAAAAGATTTTTAATAATAAGCAAGTTAGCGACCATTTCGCCATAATTCCAACGACCCATTCCCCAAAAAATCTCTCCGAAGAGGAGGCAAAGATTTATGGCATGGTTCTTCGCCGCTTCATCGCCGTGTTTTTCCCCGATGCCGCCTACGACGTCACCACACGCATGAGTACGATTGGCGGAGAGTATGCCTTCAAAACGGAGGGGAAAGTACTCATCAAAGCGGGCTGGCTAGAGGTTTATGGCAAGGCGGATGTGGAGCAGGAATGCGCACTGCCGAAGCTCAGCAAGGGGGATAATTTCGAAGCACGCGTCGTTGAAGTGCGCGCCGAAGAGGAGGAGACGCGGCCGCCCGCCCGCTTCAATGAAGCCACCCTGCTAGCGGCCATGGAGAGCGCCGGTAAGTTGTTGGATGATAACGAGCTCGCCGAGGCCATGAAGGAACGTGGCCTGGGCACGCCGGCGACACGGGCGCAAATTATCGACCACCTGCTGAACTTGCACTACCTGGAGCGCAACAAGCGGGAGTTGCATTCCACTAGCAAAGCCGAGGATCTGCTAAATTTTTTGCATGAGCTCGATATCGAGACGCTCGTCAATCCCGCGCTGACCGGCGAGTGGGAATATAAACTTAGGCAGATGGAGGCGGGCACGTTTTCGCGCCAGACATTCATGGGGGAGATCGCCGACCTCACGCAAAAGATCGTGGACAAGGTGCGCAATTACAATGAGGCCGATATCGCACTCCAAGAATCGGCAATCACCTGCCCCTTGGATGGCAAACCACTGCTCGAAAATTTTCGCAACTATCGCACCCAGGATGGCACCCTGTCCCTGCCAAAATCCCTCTGCGGACGTAAATTTTCACCGGAGGAAATTGTGCAGCTAATTGCCGAAAGAAAACTTGGCCCGCTGGACGGCTTCAAATCCAAGCGTGGCTTGGAATTTTCGGCGACGATCGCACTGAATGAGGAGGGTAAGATAACCTTTGAGTTCGAATCGAACGGCGAGTCGGTGGTGCCGATTTCCGCCGAGGAGATCGCCACCTACAAAGAGCTTTGCCAATGCCCCGTTTGCGGTGCATCGGTCCTGCTAGCACCGGATGCCTACATCTGCAAAGATTACTTCGGTAAAAAGTGCAGCTTTCGCGTATCCAAGCGCATGCTAGGACGGGAGATAGATGGCGAGCAGTTCCTAAAATTGATCCAGGAAAAATCCACGGATATGCTGGAAAACTTCAAATCAAAGAAGACCGGCAAGGCGTTCAACGCGCGCCTAATATTAAAATCTGGGGGCAAAATTGGTTTCGCATTCAAATGACGCAGCAAATTTTGCGGCAACGGCTAAGCTCAAAGTTCCTAACTAGAACTTCAGAGCAAGTTCCCTCATTACCGAGATTTGGTCATCGTAGTGGCTCGCCGCCCTGCCAATGGCGTCCATGAGAGCCAGCTGGATGTCGAATAGGCGATGCAAGGGGTAGCGCTCCACGGCGCCTAGAAGCTTGCTCAAGTACCACGGATTTTGGGAAAAAACGTTGCACGAATTTTTTTCGGACGCGTCGACGTTGAACATCTTGGACAAGTTATCCAGCTGAATCTTTGACAGCGACCTGCCCCGCTGGATTTTGCCGCTGTCCATGAGGGCGCGCAGCTGGACCATCAAGCGCGTGCGATTTTGCAAGGCAGTGATGAGCGGCCGAGCCTCGCCTGCGAAATAAAAATACCTTTCTATGGCGTCCAGCTTTTCATTCACGTTGGGCGAGTAAAAATTTTCAATCTGCTGGAAAAATTCGCCGCCGTGAGCCGGGTCAACGAGCAGGCTAACATCGGCGTAGGTTATCACATTCCGATCCCCACAGAGGTAAGTGGCCAATTTTTCCACCTCCAGCTGCATCAGGCGGGTATCAGTGCCGAGAAGATTTTGCAGCAGAGCGGCGGCATCGCCCGTGATTTTAACACCGTTTTCGGCGCACACTGCCCCAATAAATTCGTCAAAATTTTTATCACTTATATCGGCAACATCATGGCATTCAGCTAGTTGCGAAAATTCCTTAAATAATTTTGTGCGCCTATCAACGGGGCAGGCTGATAGTAAAACAACGCCCCCTCCAAGGGTCTTTATCCTGTCGCGAAGCAGGTTTACGCTCCCCCGTGCTTCCTCCGTCTCCCCACCGCCGAAAAAATTAACACCCCGTACCCAAATATTGTTCGTCGGGGTAAACATTGGAACGGTGCTCAGTGACTCGCACAACTCACTTATAAACAGACGGATGTCGGATTTTTGCTCCCACGTGAAAATTTCACCACCGTCGCAGTATTTGTCATACAAAAGGCGCGCGCGACGATTTACTAAAAAATCGTCGCTACCATAAACAAACAATAACTTGCAGTTTACAGACATTTTATTGCTGCTCGCGCAATTCAGCAGGCGTGATGTCGTTCATCTTCTTTGTGATGAAGTCTTTCATGTTGGCATTTGCCTCGTTTATCGCCGCCTCAATGGCACCTGCAGATGTTCCCGATGGGAAATTTAAATCGGAAATAACCCCATCCCCATGCACGGTGAGCTTAATGCCGCTTTTGTCATATTTCTCGGTGTGCTGGGGGAGCTCCTTCTGCAACTTCTCCATCTCATCTTTCATTTTAGTCATGTTTTGTAGTAATTTCTCCATGTCTTCCATATTAGTCTCCTTTTTTAGTGTTATAAGGCGGGACAACAATCCCTCCAGAAATTATCATTTTTATCCCATCCCCCACACTCATGTCAAGCTCGATAACATCCTCCTGCGGCACCATCAATAAAAAACCGCTAGTTGGATTGGGGGTTGTCGGGACGAAAACGTTCACAACGTGTTGATCGGTTTTATGTTGCACTTCTCCAGCGGTATCGCCGGTCAAAAACCCAACGGCGTAGGTATCCCTATTCGGATACTTGACGAGTACGGTTTTATTGAACGCGGACATCTTGTTTTCACCGAACGTCTTAACGATTTGTTTCAAGCTATTGTAAATTGTTCTGATCAGCGGCACGCGGTTTATCAAACTTTCAGTCAAGTTGAATAAAAATTTACCAAGAAAGTATCTGGAAAGCCAGCCTATGACGGTAATTAAAATGAATACGAACAGGGTGGAGAGGATATTTATAACCACGCCGGTGATGGCGGTGTTGCGCACACTTATGTCCAACCAGTAGAACAATATGCGACTCGCCGGTTCACCGATGTAGTCGAGCATGAAGTTCACCACCACAATGGTTATGCTGATCGGAAGCAGGATGATCAAACCCGCTAAAAATGAATTTTTAAGAGATTTTAACATAGCACCAGAATACATACCGTAGAACTCCTCAGGATAAATGCAATATTTTTTGCAATCATGGGATGCGCACACTGTTTAAAATTCTTTTCGCGACCTCCTCGCTCGTGAAACCATCGGCAATGCCGCGGTACGTCGGGATGATTCTATGGCGGAGGACGTCGAGGCCGATATCCTTAACATCCTGGGGCGTGACATACCCGCGTCCCTGCAAAAATGCCCATGCTCGGCTACACTTACTCAGCGCCAAGGTTGCCCGCGGAGAAGCACCGTTTTCCACGATGCCGTCGAGGCCAAACCTGTGCTCAGGATTGCGGGTACTGTGCACAATGTCCACGATGTACTCCATAACCCTTTCGTCGATGTATATCCTATCCACAATTTTTCTAGACTCCAAGATTTGCTCCACTGTGATGATGGGCCTAATTGCCACCGCGCCCGTGATTGATTGGTGGGTATGCAGGACGCGCAATTCCTCCAATTTGCTGGGATATTGCACGCGTAATTTCATAATGAAGCGGTCCACTTGGGATTCGGGAAGCTCATAGACACCGTCGTGGTCAATGGGATTTTTAGTGGCGAGGACCATGAACGGATTTGGCAATTGAAAGCTGGTATCGCCGATGGTAACTTGCCCCTCCCCCATGCTTTCGATTAGGGCGCTTTGCACGCGTGCGGATGCGCGATTGATTTCGTCGGCGAGCACGATATTGGCGAATATTGGGCCCTTCTTTGTGGAAAATTCCAGAGTTTTTTGATTAAAGATGAGGGAGCCTAAAATGTCTGCTGGGAGCAGGTCGACGGTGAATTGTATCCTCTTAAATTCGGCCTGAATTGTTTTTGCGAGGGCATTGACGGTCAAAGTTTTCCCGATGCCCGGGACGCCCTCGATCAGGATATGCCCATTGGTCAAGAGGCCGACGATGAAGCGGTCAATCATGTATCTCTGGCCGATGACGGCACGCCCGATTTCATCGCGCAGCAGGGATATCCAGTAGGAATGTTCGCGTACGGCCGCATTTATATCCTGCAAATCATTTACCATGGTCACATAATATGAAAATTAATCGCTTTTGCAAGCAAAAGATTCAATTGGGACATGAACACGCCCTAATTCTAAGGCCTCCAGGTGGGAATGGGAAAAAACTGCACAGAAAAAAGCTAAAAGGGAAGGAAAAATATGGGGCAAATGCCACATGGTCGCACTAGAACGATGGGAGCAATGTGGAGAAGCATGCAAATCTCGAAGATGCAAGAACGGTAAAGAAAACATGGAAGGGATGGCAAAAAAACACCCAACCCTCCGATCCTTTCCAGGTGAATTGGGTATTGCCTGCCAATTGCTTATTTTTATCCCTGTGAATTTTGTAAAAATTCTTCGGGCAAGGGATTTCCTGCTCGAAAGCGTGCACCGTGGAGATTGTCAGCGGCATTATAAACATGGCGGATTATTTTCATGACCCTCGGATCATCGGTTACGCTACCAATCATCTCCCCAGGAAAATCTCGAAGCTCCTTGGGCGGTAAATATTTATCTAATATTTCCCGATCTTGCATGGACTTCCCACGCAGGGGCACTAAGCCACTGTTAAATAGCACGGGGCCCACTTCGCCTACCCGAGCTACAGCACGCTGTGGCCCTTCTTGAGTGGAAAACTCCAGTCCCAATTCAACGCCCGGTGTTTGACTATCAACCCAAACGTAGGTCGCACTTGTAATTTTCATCTCGCTCATTTGCACCTTTTTTTAACCATTTTCACGTTTGCATAAATTTTATGCGTTGGCAATATTAATTTTAACTCAGAGACTAACTCCAAGCTTTTCCGCTTCATGCCGCCTTTTCTCCAAAATACTTTGAAAGCGATCATGCGTTCGCGGATCTGCAAGTATTTCGCGCGCTCTCCCAATTGTACTGTGCCCCGGCTCACTCGGTCCATACTGCTGCTCCATTGCAGGCAAGACTTCATCCCGCAAGTACTCCTCCTCGTCGAAATTTTTATCAACGACGACTTCCATCTCTGAAAACGGAATAACTACGAGTTCCTTTTGCAAATCCGAACAAAATTCATTGGTCAATACCGATGTCAGTATCGCATAGGCTGGTATTTTCCCATAGAGTGCGGCCTCTCCGTAGGGATACTCGCCCCCCACTGGGCTGACTAGAGCCCACGATTCCACTGGTAAGGCACGGTTCACATCATAGGTAATAGTTTCCCTAGCCGGTGTTTTTTCCAGTGCACCATGTCGACTTATCCCGGTCAAGGCTTCTCGGCGCACCCTGCGAACGGCGAGTACGGTCGGAGGGGGACCTTGGTCGTGCCCTGGGAACGTGGCATGGCGGAGGAGTAACTGCGTATAGGCGTAGTTCAAGGGAAGAAATTTTTTGGCAATATTTGCCTCTTTAATATACGCATCATCAACATAGTCCCCGGCATCGGGGAATGAGCCTACGTCAATCGGCTGATTCAATACGCCATCTATGACGGCTTTCCTAACAGGTACCATTTCAGCCGTGGCCATCCATTTCCTCCACACACGCCAATGAGCATTTTTGGGGCCTGAGCCTTTCCTTTCTAAGTCTCCTCCTATTTTCAGAAGAGGGCTAATCGGTTCATCCGCTATATTTGACCTAAGCTCATCTTTTCCATCTAACCAATCAAAGAATTTTTGCCCACTTTTTCCCACAACAGTTCTGCTTGCAGCATCAAACAATTTGCCAGTCCTTACCATATCAAACGCTCCGAGCATAACCCCAGTTTCGGGTTGTATTCCTTGGCCTAGGGCATCGAAATCTCTTTGGTCAAAAATATCCCCCAATTCCATTTGCATGCTCGCTGCGGCAACGGAATATATAAAACTATCCTTCCCTTTGCCTTTGAGCCATTGGCAATTATCCAAAATTCCAGCCAACATTTCCGGTGATTTTGCATGCAATTGTTCAATTAATCCACTTAGCTCCGCAACTTCTTCTGGAGTTTCACATATTCCCAAAGCATCGAATGCGGCAGTGAATTCCAGCAGTAATTTCGGCTTGGGAGAAGGTGTAGAGGAGGGTAGGGGAGAGAGCGTAGGTGGTGGTGTTTCACCGAGCAAACCGACGGTTTTCGCCTCATTCCGAAATTCATCATAGCCAGTGAGCTTGCCATAATCATCATCTGTATTTTCAATCAACTTCTTCGCTTGTTCGGCTAATTTCTCCAAAGCTTCATTTACTTGCCCTTCGCTCACACCTTCACGCAGTGTTAGGATCCGTTCCTTAGTGATACTATCTTCTTGATTGGCATCTAAAAAAGATGTTCCAAACCTAACCCGCCCTACTCTAAAAGAGTCAAGTCGCTGAATCTCCAAGCAATCCGCTTCATGCAGCAGGATGGCAATTGGATCCTTACCCGCAGCGGGAGAATCTTTGCGCTCAATTGCACTGGCGCAGCGCTTCGCTTGCTCCTGAGAAAGACCCAAATTGCCCAACTCTCTTTCAGCATTTTGGGCACTCAAGGCATCGAAGATATCAACCTCTTCTCCCTGCCTCCCAGAATCATGGAAAGTCGCTGCAGCTATGGCTAATGCGATGTCATCATCGGACATGTCCTCGAATTCTTTAAATAGCGTGCGATACACCCTTGCCACCGCTTCTGTGACCAAAGCAACGCGCGTGCAGTGGTTTACCCCATGAACTGAGGGAAATTTCCCAGGGTTTGCCCCAATCATTTCACCTATAACTCCGCCCATCCTAGCTTTGATCTTATCCTCAGGCATTTTTTGTTCATCCAATCTTTGAAACTCTTGATAGCGCCTTTCTACTTTCTCTGCCCAAGTGGCCCGTGCCCCCTCCCTAAGGAGCTTAAACTGCTGTTCAGTTGTCAACTTAACCCACTTGGTTTTATTTCCATTATAAATAACCTCGATGTCCTCATATTCCGGAAGAGTTTTCCCATAGTATCTCGCAGCAATACCGTCACAGAGCGACCCAACGTTTATTGGCTGCCTCGAGGCAGATGGGACTAAAGTTCCGTTTTCCTGTACCTGGTACATGCCGGGCAGACGTCCTGCGGGATCGATAACTTGGGCACCAGTTTCTAATTTTTTAAGTTGTGCTCCGCCTACCCGTACCTGATATGCGCCGGGTGGCTGCCCCGGAGGATTGGTAACTATAGCCCCAGTCCTTAGTTTTTCAAATCGCGTCCCATTTTCCTGCACCTGGTATAGGCCGGGCGACCGTCCCACAGGATCGGCAACTAGAGCATCGGCTTCTAGCTTTTCAAATTTAAATTGCGCTCCGTCTTCCTGCACCTGATATACGCCGGGTGGCTGCCCCACGGGACAGGCAACTATAGCTCCGATCTCTACTTTTTCAAATTTAAATTGCGTTCTGTCTTCCCGTACCTCTTCCCGTACCTGGTATAGGCCGGGCAACCGTCCCACAGGATTGGCAACTAGAGCATCGGCTTTTAGTTGTTCAAATTTAAATTGTGTCCCGTTTGCCTGCACCTGATATACGCCGGGTGGCTGCTCCGGGGGATTGTCAATCACAGTCCCAATCTCTAGTTTTTTAAGTGGCGCTCCATCTCCCTGCACCTGATATACGCCGGGCGGCTGCCCCCTGGGATTAGCAACCACAACCCCAACCTCCAGTTTTTTAAGTGGCGCCGGCGCCCAACCTCCCTGTACCTGATACATGCCGGGCGGTTGCCCCGCAGGGTTAGCAATCACAGCTCCAAACTCTAATTTTTTAAGTGGCGCTCCATCTTCCTGCACCTGATACATACCGGATGGCTGCCCCGCAGGACGGGCAACTATAGCCCCGATTTCTAGTTTTTTAAGTGGCACTCCATCTTCCTGCACCTGATATGCGCCGGGTGGCTGCCCCCTGGGATTAGCAACCACAGCTCCAACCTCTAGTTTTCTAAATGACATTCCGCTTGCCTGTACCAGATATACGCCAGGCAACTGCCCCGGAGGATTGGCAACCGCAGTTCCAGCCTTTAGTTTCTCAAATCCTGTTCCATCTTCCCGTACCCGATATACACCGGGTGGCTGCCCCACAGGACGGGCAACTATAGCCCCGATTTCTAGTTTTTCAAATGTAAATCCTGCCTCACCTCCCTGTAACCGATATACACCGGGTGGCTGCCCCGCAGGGTTGGTAACCATAGCTCCAGCCTCTAGTTTTTTAAGTGGCGCTCCATCTTCCTGCACATGATATATACCAGATGGCTGCCCCGCAGGATTGACAATTAGAGCTCCAACTTCTAGTTTTCTAAGTGGCATTCCATCTCCCTGCGCCTGGTATGTACCGAGTGACTGCCCCACGGGGTTAGTAACCACAGCTCCAAACTCTAGTTTTTCAAGTTGCCCAGCACCACCTACCCGATACACCCCCGGTTCGTAAAGGCCATCTCTGTATCCCTTAGGGTTAACTATGCAGTTGCCAGCGTTTAATTTTTCTAATTTGCCGCCACCTCCCACTCGATAAACATCTTGGGGGAAATCGGCAAGCCCAGAAATGGTAGTTCCCTCCGATACTTCATACAAAATGGGCCCCTCTCCCTCATCCAGTAATATGCCAGGTTTTTCATTGTAAATGCCTACTCCTTCCACATCCTCCGAATTTTCTAAACCAATAATCTTTTCGGTGAAAATCGCACTATTGGTGCCCAGTTTTTCAAATGTGAACTCACCGTCTCTATCTTTTACCTGGTAAATCCCTTTCGGGAAACCCACGGGATCGATGGCGCAATCCCCGACATTCATCTTTGCTATTCCACCAGCGCCAAGCACTCGGTAAACACCCTTCTCGAGGCCAATGGGATTAGCGATGAAAGCATAGGATCCCAGTTTGTGCAATTGCCCGCCTTCCATTTTATATAGACCAGGGCTACTATAACCGGAAGGATTCAAAATACCTCTACCCTCTGTGAGGCTTGGTTGGCGTGCCTGAACCCTTTCAGCTAAGCGTCCTTCCAGTGACTGCACTCCCGGTATGCTTGAAGCTATTTGTCTGGCTTTTTCAAAATTTCCGTGTTTCTCACACAATTCGATGCGGCGTTTGGTAGGCTCGCTTATTTGACCATATTCCGCCTCACCGATTAATTCTTTGACACACACCCCTCTCTTTGCCAAAGACTCGCTTTCCGGCCTTAGTCCCAGAGCTATTTCCATGGCTTTAGCGAAATCTCCGTCTTTTTCAGAATTTTCAATGGAACGCTTGATAGATTCGCTTATTTGGCCATATTCCGCCTCACCAATTAGTGCCTTGACGGTTGTTTCTTCATTTCGTAAACTTACGCTCATAATACTCTGCAGTGTAGCGTATGCCCATGAAGTGTCAATTGAATTTAACAAAACTTTTACATATTGGCCCGCAAAAGGGACCATTGATTGGTGATACTGTGGAGATGAAATGGCAAGGAGCGGGGAAGAAATGTGAACATTTGCTGGGAAAGGTAGCTGGAGACGGCAGCGAAAATTATGGATTTTGGCGAAAAATTTTCCATGTTTTACCCATTAAAAATGCATTTGAATAGGGTTGAAATAAAAAGCTCCGATTTTTCCATAGAGCAAATAGCAAATTCTGGCCAATGCTTCCGCATAAATAGGCTTGCCAATGGAAATATTTGGATAGCTGCGGCTCTGGGTAAGGTGTTGAAAATTCAGCGACTCAGTGAAAATGAACATATTTTTTTTTGTTCTCCGAAAGAATATCAAAATATTTGGATGGACTACTTCGATTTGAACAGGGATTATGGGGCGATTAGGGCATCCATTTTAGGGGCCGGTGATGCCTACTTGGCCGAGGCGGTTAAGCATGGCTTTGGACTGAGGATTCTCAAGCAAGATATTTGGGAAGTTTTGCTAAGCTTTATAATTTCCCAGAGAAATAGCATTCCCCGGATCAAAAACACCGTAGAAAAGTTGTGCGCCCCCTATGGGAATTTATTCCCAACCCCCGAAATCCTGGCGAAATATGGGGAACAAGATTTTAGGGATATGGGGCTCGGATATAGGGCCAAATATTTATTGGGCGCGGCCAGGGCCGTAGACGGTGGAAAATTTGACATTGGGCACTTGAAGACACTGGGCTGCGGGGAAGCGGTCAGCTATCTGAAAGGCCTCAGTGGGGTGGGAGAAAAAGTGGCGAACTGCGTGGCCCTCTACGGCCTGCATAAGCTCGAAGCATTCCCCGTGGATGTGTGGATGCGCCGCATCATCGCGGAACAGTACGGCGGAAAGTTGGACATTGAGCGCTTCCACGGCTATGCCGGCATTGCCCAGCAATACATGTTTTTTTACCAGAGGAGCTTGAAAAAGTGAAGCGCACCCCTCGCTTTGCTAGGGCTCGAATACCCATGTTTCCTTTTTGGCAAGGATCCGCGGGGCGGATTATTTGTCCTGAACATCGAGGATTTTGGAAATTCCGATGAGTTTATCCTCCTTTGAGAGCGTGATCAAGCGCACCCCCTGGGTAGTCCTACCAATCACCCGAATGCCACTGATTGGTGAGCGTATCGCTTGCCCATCGCTGGTGACAAGCATAATTTCGTCGCTATCGCTGACAGTCAGGGCACCGGCTAACCTTACCCCCTTGTGCAGTCTCATCGCGATTACCCCCGAGCCCCCGCGCTTTTGCAGGCGGTATTCATCGAATCGCGAACGCTTGCCTTGGCCATCCTCGGCTGCTAGGAGAAAAGTAGAATTATCGTCAACTATGGTCATCGCGCAAACGGAATCCCCAGATTTTAGGGAAACCCCGCGGACCCCACGCGTTGAACGGCCTTGATCGCGCAAATCTGCTTCGTGGAAGCGTATGGACATGCCGAGGGAGGTAATCATGACGAGCTCGTTGGCACCATTCGTCAGAACCGCCTCGATCAGAGAGTCGCCCCCATCGATCTGTATGCCGACTATGCCGCCGCGCCGCACATTTTTATAGGCCTCGAGGCAGGTCTTCTTGACCACGCCATTGCGTGTGCAAATCGCGAGATATTTGTCCGGCGAAAACTCTTGAAAGCAAAGCATGGCGGCGATTTTTTCGTTTGGTTGCATGTCGATCAGATTTACGATCGCCCGTCCCTTGGATATGCGCGAGCCATCGGGAATTTCATAAGCCTTTTCCACGTACACCCGCCCGCTATCCATAACAAACATGATGTTATCGTGGGTATTGGCGGTAAAAAAGTGAGCGATGGAGTCTTCGTCGTGTTGGCCGGCACCGATCACCCCTTTCCCGCCGCGCCTCTGCGAACGGTACAGGCTCACGGGCGTGCGCTTGATGAAGCCTTTGCTTGTCACCGTCATGGCGCAGCACTCGTTGGCAATGACATCTTCGATTTTAAATTCACTGGAATCCTTCTCGATGCTGGTCATTCGAGGGGAAGCGTATTTTTCTCGCATGGCGGACAATTCCTCCTTCACAACGCCAAGGAGGAGCGTTTCATCTGCCAGGATGCCTCGATAATAGCCGATAATCTTGCACAGTTCAACATATTCCGAGTCTATCTTGTCCCGCTCCATACCGGTCAATTGGTACAGTCGCAGCTCTAAAATTGCTATCACCTGCTGCTCGCTCAGAGGAAACTTCGCCATCAAGGCGATCTTCGCATCCTCCCGATTGTTCGCTGCGCGGATGATTCGCACAAATTCGTCCAAATTATCCAGAGCAACCTGAAATCCGGCGAGGATGTGTGCCCGCGCCTCGGCCTTATGCAGGCGATATTCCGTGCGGCGGGTAACCACCTCGCGCCGGTGCTCAATGTAGCACTCCAACAGTTCTTTAATGTTCATCTGCTTCGGGCGGCGCTGATGCAAGGCCAGCATGATTACGCCGAAGGACGATTCCAGTTGGGTATTTTTATAGAGCTTATTTATGGCGACGCGGGTGACAGCGTCGCGCTTAAGTTCGATGACAATGCGGGTATTTTCATCCGATTCGTCCCGCAGGTCACTGACTTCATCCAAAATTTTCTCATGGACAAGCTCGGCTATGCGCGTGACCAGCATCGCCCTATTTATGGCATAGGGAACCTGGGTTATGACAATTTGCTCCCTGCCCCCCGTCCCTTCTTCGATGGTAACAATGCCGCGTACTTTAATGATGCCCCGCCCCGTTGCTAGGTAGCGTTTGATGCTATCCGGGCCCACAACCACCCCTCCCGTGGGAAAATCCGGCCCCCCTATTATTTCGCAGAGCTCATCCAGGGAAATTTCGGGATTATCGATTATTTTACAGGTTGCATCGATTAGTTCACCGAGATTATGGGGCGGAATATTTGTGGTCATGCCAACGGCGATCCCCGTGGAACCGTTCATGAGTAAACTTGGCAAGGCTGCTGGCAGGACGCTCGGCTCCGTCGTACTCTCCTTGTAATTGGGAACAAAATCGACGGTATTTTCGTCGATATCCCTCAGCAGGTCCTCCGAAACACTTTGCAACTTGCACTCGGTGTAGCGGTAAGCGGCGGCTGGGTCACCGTCGATGGAGCCAAAATTACCCTGGGGAAATATGAGCGGATAGCGCATGACCCAATTTTGGGCGAGGCGAACCAAAGTATCGTACACCGACGCGTCGCCGTGGGGGTGGTAATTTTTCAAGACTTCCCCCACAACACCGGCGCACTTGTCGAAGGGGCGCGAATAGAGAAGACCCTCCCGCAGCATTGCATATAGGATCCTGCGCTGAACTGGTTTCAGGCCATCGCGCACATCGGGTAATGCCCGGCTAACTATGACGGACATGGAGTAATCGATGTAGGCCGACTTCATCACATCGGCGATGTTGCTAACCTCAGTTTTGTCATTATCGCTGTGCATCGTAAACCCTTAAATATCTAGATAAAGTGCGTTGAGGGCATTATCCTCGATGAACGCCCGGCGAATGGCCACGTCTTCCCCCATCAGCATTGAAAAAGTTGCCTCTGCAGCCGCCCCATCGGCGATGTTGACCCGCACAAGTTTGCGCTTTGTCGGGTCCATGGTTGTTTCCGCTAGCTGGCCTGGATTCATCTCCCCAAGACCTTTATAGCGCTGTATACTTAATCCACGCCGCCCAAATTCGCGTACTTGGGCGAGCATCTCCAAGCCGGAATGCATCTCCAATTTGGCGCCACCATCGCCGCCGGACTCAACCAGGAAATATCGCGGTTGCCTAGTGGGCTCGAAGGTGGAGATATCCAGTCCGAGTTGCTCCAATTCGAGCAGGAGTGCCCCCAGCTGCGGGGCCTCGTAAATTTCGTGAATGGAAATCCTGCGCCTAAGCGGCTGCCCACCGATTATAACATCTTGTATAGCAGTATCATCGAGCATGTTATTTTCCCGACAAAACTCCCCGCGCCCATCCTCGTTAAACAGAAATTTGAACTCCTCCGAGCCGCCGATGCGTATGCGAGCGATATACTTCGGCAATTTTTTTGTTTCCCTATCGTGCTGATCAAGGTAAATCGGCAGCGAACAATTGTGCCGCACTAGGCTCTGCCCCAGCATCTCTAGGCGGGAGAATGCATCGACGATTTTACACAGGTGCTCCTGGTCGAATAAATAGCCGTCGCTGGCACGTATTAGGGACACGTCCTCGGAACCGAGCTCGAGGAGAATTTTATTGAGTTCGCTGTCATTTTCCACGTAGCGCTCCTTCTTTTTGCGCCTAATTTTGTAGAGGGGGGGCTGGGCGATGTAGATGTATCCGCGCTCGATTAATTCACGCATTTGTCGGAAAAAAAATGTCAGCAGCAAGGTTTGGATATGGGAACCATCGACATCGGCGTCGGTCATGATTATTATTTTATGGTAGCGGCACTTATCCGCGTCGAACCCGCCGATATCACTGGAATTGCCGATTCCGGTGCCGCAGGCGGTGATGATCATTCGTATCGCTTCGCTGTTTAAAACCTTGTCGATGCGCGCTTTTTCGACGTTGATAATTTTCCCAAAGAGGGGCAGGATTGCCTGTGTTTTGCGGTCCCGTCCCTGCTTGGCCGAGCCGCCGGCGGAGTCGCCCTCAACTATGAATAGTTCGCAGAGCGCGGGGTCCTTCTCGGAGCAATCCGCCAATTTGCCGGGCAGACCACCCGTCGCCATCGCGCTTTTGCGCACCGTTTCCCGCGCCTTTCTGGCGGCTTCGCGTGCGCGCGCGGCATTCATGCACTTTTCAACAATTTTGCGAGCGGCGGTTGGGTTAGTTTCGAAGATGTAGCGCAGCCTATCGCCGACGACCTTTTGTACGATCCCGTCAACTTCGCCATTGGAGAGCTTTGTTTTCGTTTGCCCTTCGAACCGCGGCTCCGGAACTTTGACCGAAATTACCGCTGTCAAGCCCTCCCGCACATCATCACCGCTCAGCACCGGATCCTTATCTTTCAAAAGGTTATTCGCCTTGGCGTAGGCGTTTATCACGCGGGTCAGGGCCGTGCGAAAGCCGGATAAATGAGTCCCGCCTTCAACGTTGAAGATCGAATTGGCGTAGGCGTAGACCTGCTCGCTGTAGGAGTCGTTGTACTGCACGGCGATATCGACGATGACGCGCGTGTCGGGCTTGGAAGCATCGGCGGCAATGTCACCGGCCAGTGAAAAAATGTCACCGTGGACGGGCTCCTTGTTCTTATTTAGAAATGCGACAAATTCCCTGATACCGTCATTGAATCGGAATGTTTCACTCCTGTCGGAACGTTCGTCGACCAGTGCGATGGCGACGCCCGGGTTCAAAAAGGCCAATTCCCGCAGCCGCTTCGCCAAAATATCGTACTTAAATTCCCGCGTTGTCTGGAATATTTCCGGGTCGGGGAGGAAGGTTATTTTTGTGCCGGATTTCTGGCAATCCCCGATAATTTTCATTTTTTCGATGGTTTTACCGCGGGAGAACGACATGTAGTACACGTGGCCGTTTCGGCGCACCTCGGCGTCAAATTCTTCGGAGACCGCATTTACACACTTCGCCCCGACACCGTGCAAGCCGCCCGATACTTGGTAGGCTCCCTTCCCAAATTTTCCACCGGCATGCAAGTTAGTCATCACCAGCTCCAGGGCGGGAATCTTGTATTTTTCGTGAATATCGACGGGGATGCCGCGCCCATCATCCTCCACCGAACAGGAACCATTTATGTGCAAATTAACCCGAATTATTGTGCAATACCCCGCCAAAGCTTCGTCGATGGAGTTATCGACAATCTCAAACACGCAATGGTGCAAGCCGCGCTCATTGGTATCGCCGATGTACATATCCGGGCGCTTACGGACGCCTTCGAGTCCCTCCAATTTTTGAATCTTCGAGGCATCGTAGTCACTATTTTCTGTCGCATTTGCGGAGGCGAAATTATTCATAAGACATCCAGGCTGAAGATTTTCTAGCAGCCAAATTTCGGATTGTCGAGAAAATGTGAAGAAAAAATGGGTTTATTTTGCAAAAAAAGCCAATACAGCCCCTGGTTCCCAGAGCCGGAGGAAATTTATTTAGAAAACGCAACCTATTCAGATTTTGTTTTCCGCCTCCTTGGAGTTTTTTTATTTTCAGCATTTTCTCCGGGGCTGGCCTTGGATTTTCTGGGCTTGCGCGTTTTTTTCGGGCTATTCTCTTTGGGTTTGCCTGCTTCTGCGGCTGCCTCTTCTGGACTAGCCTTGGACTTTCTAGACCTGCGCGTTTTTTTCGGGCCGGATTCCACATTTTCCTCCCCATCCGCGCCCGCGGGGAGCAATCCAACATTTCCGCTCACAACGGCTTTTTCGGAATCAGCTTGCACTTCCTCCGCTTCGGATGTTTCTGCGGCTGCCTCTTCGGGACTAGCCTTGGACTTTCTAGACCTGCGCGTTCTTTTCGGGCCGGATTTCACATTCTCCTCCCCATCCGCGCCCGCGGGGAGCAATCCAACATTTTCGCTCACAACGGCTTCTTTGAAATCAGCTTGCACTTCCCTCGCTTCGGATGTTTCTGCGGGGGCAGTTTCAACCCCTTTATTTGCGGCTATTCCCTTTGAGTTTGTTTCCAGCAAAAAATCCAAAACTTTGCCGCGCAGCGTGCGCTTACGCAGGTCCAGGAGCTTATTTCCATCACTCCTAAGCTCACGCACGTACTGGCCGAGGTCCTTTCTTTGTAACGCCACGTCTTGCAACAGCATTGCTTCGAGGTCTTTGTTGGAGGTTTCAAATTTTTCCACTTCGGCGATCTTATCCAATACCAGAGCAGCTTTGGCACGTATCTCTGCAGTCGGGAGCAAAGTTTGGGAAATTTCACCGATGCGGCCTTCGAACAGCTTAACGGGTATGCCATTTCGAGCCTGACTATTGATGAACATCTGAACAAGGCCCTGGACCTCTTTGGCTATTATGCTCTCTGGCAACTCGAATTTCGCCGAATTTGCCAAAAAGTGCACAATTTCATCGCGCTGCTTGAGCAAACCATCACTGCGCTTGCGCTTGGTTAAATGCGTACCTATTTGCGCTTTCAGGTCTTCGAAGGAATCAACCCCATAGCGCTTAAAAAATGTCTCATTCAACTCCGGGTCGACGCGCTCACGCACATCCAAAATTTCGAAGGAATAGGTTGCCTTTTTGCCGGCCAATTGGGAAATAAAAAAGCCTTCTGGGAAAACTTCTTCCCCCTCACACTTGTCCCCAACTCTGTGGCCAATTACACCCTGTATCACCGCTTGCACGCCGGCAACATCGGCATTGCCAGCCTCCTCCCAAGTACTCGTCTGCTTGCCGTAAATCTTGTGCTGGGGAGCAGCGGCGGAAATTGGCAAGCCGTCCTCCAAGGTGCCTTCGTAGTTGACCTTGACGTAGTCGCCGGCCCGAGCTTCCCGATCCACGGAATTGTAGCTGGAATATTGTTTTTTCATTTGCTCAAGCTCGCCTTCCACCTCCGCTCCGCTAACTTCCTCCGAAAATGCCGTCAAAGCTATGCTTTTATAGTCGGGTAATTCGACATTTGGCCGAAGGTCGAAAGCCAATTTGCATAGGAATCCATCCGCCAAATCCTCCGTTGAATAGTCGACGACGGTTAAAAGATTCAGCTCATTCGCCGATTTTTGGGCATCTTCGAAGGCCTTGTTCAGCAAAGCGGACTTTACGCGCGCATCGATATTTGGTGCGAATCGCGCCGCGACGATATTTTTCGGCACTTTCCCCTTCCTAAATCCGGGCAAAGTCGCACTTGCACAGAGCTCGCCGATTACGATATTTTTCTCGGAAATCACTTCTTCGGGGGAGAAGCAAAACGAGACCAGCGAACGGGTGTTACTTATTTGACTTATTTCTTTTTTCACGATTAGACTTAAAAATTGCGGTTTAAATATGGAACATCGGCCAGCCCATGCCGGCACGGACTAAAAATTTCAGCAAAATTTCGCCAATTTTTCGATCAATTGCACGCAGCGGCAGCTATATCCCCACTCGTTGTCGTACCAGCTCACGAGCTTGAAAAATTGCTCATTTAAGCCAATTCCGGCCCCGGCATCGAAGATCGACGACGCACTCTCGTGGATGAAATCGCTGGAGACGACCTCATCGCTGGTGTACTTTAGAATGCCCTTCAAGCTACCTTCGGAAGCTTCCTTTACCTTTGCGCAAATTTCGTCGTAGGAAGTTTTCCTTTCCGTGCGGACGGTTAGGTCGACGACGGAAACCGTTGGGGTTGGCACTCGAAAGGACATGCCCGTCAACTTTCCATTAACCTCCGGCAGGACTAGGCCAACCGCCTTTGCTGCACCAGTTGTGGACGGAATGATGTTAATCGCGGCCGTGCGCCCACCCTTCCAGTCCTTCGCCGACGGACCATCGACGGTTTTTTGCGTGGCGGTGTAGCTGTGTATGGTTGTCATCAAACCTTCCACGACGCCGAAGTTATCGAGGACAACTTTTGTTATCGGCGCCAAACAGTTAGTCGTGCAGGACGCATTTGATACGATGCTATCGCTGGCCGTTAGCGTTTGGTCATTGACCCCGATCACCACAGTTTTTACCCGATCACCCTTCCCCGGAGCGGAAATTATGACCTTTTTCGCACCGGCTTTTAAGTGGCCCTCCGCCTTTTCATCCTGGGTAAACAGGCCCGTCGATTCAACGACAACATCGACGCCCAAATCCCCCCAGGGGAGCGCCGCCGGGCCATCCTTTATTGCCAGGCACTTGACCCGGTGTCCGTTTACGACCAGCGCATCTTGCCCCTCGGCGTAGACTTCCCCATCGAAGCGGCCCTGCGTGGAGTCATATTTCACGAGATAGGCCAGGTTATCGGCCGGTACCAGGTCGTTAACAGCCACGACTTCGATGCTAGAACCAAACTTCCCGCTGTCGACAATCGCCCGGAAAACCATGCGACCGATGCGACCAAAACCATTTATTCCAACTTTTACTGCCATTTTCACCTCTCAATTAAGTTGAGGTAAGTGAACAATTCCTCCGAAGATTTTCAAGAAAAATATAAATATTTGAAATTATTGCATTGGCGCAGTGAAATCTGCGCAAGTTTACACAAAAACACCTCTGCCCTCGGCAAAGGTGCAAATCCGTTGGAATTTGTAAAAAAATTCAGTCAACGACCCTTTCAATGACTAATTTAAAGTTGAGCAGGTGCTTCACGCCGACGTTCTCACTGGTGGAATTTCCGCCCCACGAGCCGCAACCAAGCGTCAATGAGGGCGTCATGTGGCTGTTGCACAGCCCGATGGCACCGTGGGTGGTGGGCATGTTGATGAGCAACCGGCAGGTGGGAATTTTAGCGGCAAAATAGTCGATGCGCTGCTGATTTTTCGCGTCCGTGTGCAGCACGGAAGTATGCCCCAATCCGCCAATATTGACCAATTTTAAAGCCACCTCCACCGCCTGCTCAAAATCTTCGGCCCCATATAGGGCGAGGATCGGAGATAGTTTTTCATGGGAGTAGGGGTTCGCAGCGTCCCACGATGTTTCCTCGCTCACGAGGGCACGGGTGCTCTCCGGCACCGCGATACCGGCCAATTTTCCAATTTTATGGGCGCTCTGGCCAACGATCTCAGCGTTTAATCCCTTTTCAGTGATGATGATCTTCCCCAACTTCGCCGATTCTTCCCTGTCCAATATGTGGGCACCCCGGTGCAGTAGCTCCTCTTTTACGCCCTCGTAAACCGCCCCAACGGCAACTATGGACTGCTCCGATGCGCAAATCATGCCATTGTCGAATGTCTTACTCAGCAGAACCGCTTCCACCGCCGCTTTGACATCGGCCGTTTCATCGATGATCGCAGGGGTGTTGCCCGGACCAACCCCCAGTGCCGGTTTGCCGCTGGAGTAAGCCGCCTTCACCATCCCGGGCCCACCGGTGGCCAAAATGATATCGATACTCGGGTGACACATGAGGGCATTGGTCACCTCCAGGGTTGGCTCTTCGATGCAAATTATCATGTCGGCCGGTGCACCCGCTTTGGTCGCCGCATCCGCCACAATTTTCGTTGCCAAGGCGGTACATTTTTTCGCCCTGGGATGGGGAGAAATGACAATTCCATTGCGCGTTTTTAGAGCCAGTAAAGCTTTAAAAATGGCGGTCGACGTTGGATTCGTCGTGGGGATAACACCCGCTATGAGCCCGATGGGAGCAGCCACGGTTTTAATGCCCGTTGCCCTATCCTCGGCGACGATGCCACATGTCTTCACCTCCGCGTATTTTTTATAAATATAGTCAGCGGCGAAATGGTTCTTAGTAATTTTGTCCTTCACCACGCCCATGCCCGTTTCCGCCACCGCCATTTCGGCCAAATGTTCGCACTCCTTGTCCGCCGCTGCCGCCGCCGCTTTGAAAATTGAATCGACTTTCTCCTGGGAGAATGTCGCGTAAATTTTCTGTGCCGCCCTAGCTTTACCTATGAGTGCGTCCAAGTCCGAGTTACCTATAGTTGATGTTTGGTCTGCCATGTGTTCCTTTTCTAATCCTGTTTAAGTTTACTGAAAATTTTTATAAAATCAAGGATGATTTTCTTTTTTATCTGCCAGGGAGGGGCCTTCGCCGCCGTATTTTTTCACCTGCCTCGCCGCGGCTGCCACGGGACAGCAGGCCAATCCACCGCCAACGCACCCCCCTTGGCAGGACATCACCTCCAATAGGGTGCCATCTTCGCATTCCCCTGCCTTGGCGAAGCGTTTTAAATCTTTCACCGCATCCCGGTCTATTCCGTTGATCGCCGCAAAGCGCACCTCCTCTCCACCGCTGCCCAATGCGCTTCGAACCGCTCGGGAGACCCCGCCATTCAGCGAAAATTCCCGCGCTTCCTTCGCCGAGTTGTATTCAAATTTTTCCCCATCGCACTCGCTCGGACTGATGGCAAGCGCTTCAAACAGCGCATCGACTTCTTCAAAATTCAACGCATAGTCGACCTTTTCATCGGCGAACACTTCCCCATATTTAGCCAAACAGGGACTGATAAAAACTAAAACCCCGTCGCCATGCTCCTTTAAAACATGCTCCGCGGTGTAGAAGAGTGGCGTACCGGCGGTGGAAAGGAATGGCTTCATTTCGCCGATGTGTTTTTCCACGAGGGCGTTATAGGCGGCACAGCAGGACGTGGTCATAAATTTTTCCCCTCTTTTGAGGCGTTCTTCCAAATCCGCAGCTTCATGGAGCGACGTCGCTTCCGCGCCCATGGCAACTTCGTATGCTAAGGCGAAACCGATTTTTTTCATGGCGGTGTGCAATTGTTCAGCGGTGCAGCGGAATTGGCCCAGCATCGCCGGGGCTATCAGGGCGATGACTTTTTTTCCAGCCTTGATGGCACTGAGAACGTCGATGATCTGGCTTCTAACCTGAATGGCTTCAAAGGGACATGCCGCTATGCATTTTCCGCAGTGTATGCACCTGTCAAAATCGATCACGGCACGCCCCTGCTCATTTTTGCCAATGGCAGCGACGGGGCAGACATGTTCGCAGGGGACGATGGTCTCCAAGATTGCTCCGTATGGGCAGGCCCGCGAGCAAGCGGTGCACCGCTTGCAGCGTTCCCGATCGATCACTGTTTTCCCGCCGCCGCTGTGAATCGCATCGAAGTGGCAAGCAGCTATGCACGGTTTCACGGCGCAATTTTGACACAAATCCGTAACGTGGGTGTGGCTGGGTTCGCAGCCGCTGCATGCGCAATTGAGCACCGTCAATGGCGGCAAGTTTGGTTTTTCGCGTTCCAATGCTTGCCTGGCGGCCTCGGCGAGCGACATTTCTCCGCCGCTTTCCTCCAAGGATAATCCCAGCGCACTCATCAGTAAAGCCCGGTAAGCGGAGATGTCCCTCTGGTCCGGGGTAATTTTGCCGGGGATGCGCTGCACATCCTCCACAAAATGCTCGCCGCGAAATGCGCGGATGAGATTGACTAATATTTCTTTCTTTTGCGGAGTCATGACCCTACCTATCTTCCCAACATTATAATTATGCGGAAAAAATCAAAAATTTAAACAATTTTCGCAAAATTTTTGCCATGATTCTCCGCCCACCGCCAAACGTGCACAATTGTTCTTTATTTTTCCCCATCTGTCACTTTATAAGATGAGCAATGGTCGCGTCTTTGCTGAGGAACATAAACGAGCTCGTTTGGGGAGTGCCGCTCATATTGCTGCTCATGGGGACGAGCCTATATTTTTCGTGGAAGCTGAAATTTTTGCAGGTGACCCACCTGGGACTGGCCTGGAAATATCTTCTACGTGCCCAAGATAATTCCGCCTCCGGTGATGTTTCCCCCTTCGGGTCCATCTGCACCGCCCTATCGGCAACTTTAGGAGTTGGGAACATAATTGGGGTGGCCCTTGCCATTTCGATGGGCGGGCCCGGAGCTCTATTTTGGATGTGGGTAGCGACATTTTTCGGAATGGCAGTTAAATACGCCGAGGGGGTTCTATCCATCCGCTACCGCCAGACGGGAAGCGATGGAAAGATATGCGGCGGCCCCATGTATTACATCGAATTTGGTTTGAAAAGCAAGTGGCTCGCCCGATTCTTCGCATTTTTCGGCATTGGCGTTGCGCTCGTCGGGATCGGCACCTGGACCCAGACGAACTCGATTGCCGTGGCGATGGCCAAATCCTTTGCCATACCCATCTCCGCAACGGCAGCCATAGCTGGCTGTTTGGTCGCCATCATCACCATTGGCGGGATTCGCCGCATTGCTTCCGTTTCAGAAAAAGTGGTGCCACTGATGACCATATTTTACATTGGGGCGGCCATCCTGGTTTTGATTTTCAAGGCTCCCGCACTCCCGCGGGCCTTCGCTTCAATTTTCATGGGAGCTTTTTCACCCCAAGCCGTCCTCGGTGGCAGCACCGGTGTGAGTGTCATGGCGGTGATGCAGAGAGGGATTAGCCGGGGAATTTTCGCCCATGAGTCCGGACTAGGCAGTGCGGCCATCGCTTCCGCGGCGGCGAGAACAAACTCACCCTCTCAACAGGGATTGGTGGCTATGGTGGGAGCCTTCCTTTCCATCATCGTCTGCACGATGACCGCCCTAGTCCTGCTCGTAACCCAACGGGAAACCGGCATTTTTAGCCGGATGATGGACGAAACTTTGCTAACTTCGCAGGCCTTTGGAATTGGGCTTGGGGTTCCCGCATTGGGGGAATATGTGGTAAATTTGGGCATAATTTTTTTTGCCTTTACGACGGTCCTTGGCTGGAATTATTATGGGGAAAAATGTGTCCAATATTTATTTGGGACTCGGGCGATACTTGCCTACAAAATATTATTTTTATTTTTCGTCGTCATTGGGCCATTTTGGAAATTAGACCTAATTTTCACCGTTGCTGACATCGCCACGGGCCTGATGGCCATCCCAAACTTGATCGGCCTAATCGGCTTGCGCAAAGTCATATTCCAAGAAACCCACCTCTTTCAACGTGGATAGCGCGGTGCCAATTTTTCGAAATTCCAGGTTCTGCGGCGCCGCTTGCAAAATATTTCACCAAAAAAATTAGGTAATCAGGCTAAATTTTTCTTGCAAAATGGCTATGAAATCTTAGAGAAAGAAAATGTTTTCGTTCCTTGAAAGGGGGTGACATGGCTTCGACCATTAACCGTAGGAGCATATGGCATGTCGAAGATGACGGTTGGCTTCGTTAAAATCCGTTAAAATCATAAATGACAAAAACATTATGAAACTGAACTTCAGAAATGAAGTTGCACTCGCTGCTTAGCATTAATGCAGTGACATTCGTCGCAGGATGCTTGGTAATGCGAACGGGTGTGATTAACCAAGCAGGCGCCATGGGGGTGTGCAGTGGGCATGGCGTTCTACAAACGCTGCACTAAGCAAATTTCAGCATGCTGACTTGCGGAAATTGCCGACAATTAGAAATCAGCTAAACATGTAGAAGTATTCCCTGAAAGCTAGTGGGACGCGGGTTCGATCCCCGCCACCTCCACCAAGGAAAATTCCTCACTTGAAAATTATTGAGTTTTTTTAGGAAAAGGCGCTGGTTTGGGCGCTGGTTTTTTTTAGGAAAAACTTTGGGAGAATCAAAAAAAAGAAGAACTTGGGAAGTAAGGGGGACGCAAAGGGAAAGCGGGTTGATAGGGCTTAAAACAAACGGGAAAGTTTACAGCCTTTCGGCAAGGTTTCTTCCCCGACCTCGGAATTTCACACTTGGCGAGATGGAAAAGTTTTTTTGGTAAATTGAAAAATTGGCGCCGCATTGCCGCGCTATGCCAAATGTGCCCCGCTCCCCTTTTTTTGCAACCCTCCCCAATGCGGACGTACCCCTTCAAAGGTTGTGCGAAATTTTTCTAATTTTACGCTTGGTAATTTTGCGAAACCCACCTTTCACGGCTGTGTAATTCGGTGAAATTTGACATATTTTCCCTTAAAAAGCATGGTAAATTTTGCCATCCTTTCATATTTTTTCAATTCTTTTTTACTTTTGCAGAAAATTCAATGGACGATACCTGTTTTTAACCCGAAAAAATGTTAAAAATAATCATTGACAGGCAATGTTGTCTAAGTTAATTAAACCCTAATTTTAACCAAGGAATTATATGAATAGTTTACAAAATGAGCAATCCCAGGATATGGCAGTTAATTTTCCCAAACCGCAATTTTTGGCCATGGGGGACAATCCGCCGGTTGACCATCTCGATGGGATAATGCTCCAAGCACGCCTGAGCAATGGGCAAAATGCAGCCGTAAGTTTGAGGGCGCTATTGCGTTCCTGCACGGAAAAAATTGTGGATAAAATGCTAGAGGAGAGAGAGGTTAGTCAGGTTGTGGAAGAAGCAAAGAGCGGAAACCGCCCACTGGCAAACATGGCCGCAGATGCAAAAGAGCAGCTACTCAACTCGGCTCCAATCATAGGAAGGGCTAACTCGGTTGATCCGGTCGATCTTTATAAAGTATTCCTGGCAATGCCGGACGTCGCCGGAAAAGTTACCGAGGGAATGTATTCCTAGTTGAATCCATAGCTTACAAATCTCCGAACATATTTTTACCCTTTTGCCAAAAGGTAGCAAAAATTTAGGAAGCGATAGGAGTCGCCCGCCCCTCGGGGCGGGCGACTCATGAATCGGGAGAAGTGACGGTGGATGGCGCAGATACGCCTTGGAAACTTTACCCATATCTTTGTTTGTGAAGCATTTCGCCATAGAAAAATTGAATTCTTTTCCATTACCCTCTGAGGCGATTCATTCTTCCCACACTGCAAGGAGACATCGCATGCCGTGTCTCACCCATTGGCATTTCCATGAGCCAACTTGCAACCCAACCTTTATCTTCCAGCGGGTACTTGGGCGTAAATTATTGTGTTTCATTTTTCTTGAAAAATGCTGAAGGGGACGATATAGAGGCCCAGTTGGTCGAGTTATGAAATCCCTAGGGTTAAGTTTAGTGCTGCTATGTTTCGTAGCTTTGGGCGGTTGTGCAACGGGTAATCGCGGGGAAAGGGGCGAAATTTGTTCCGCAGATGGGAATCATTCACATGCGATTCATGGTAAGTCGCTTGAAAAAAATAAGTTTGGATTTGGCACGGAGGCTCTAATCGGGGTCGTCGATTTGGACCTGGCCATGCTCGTCGACATTGCCCTTGAAAACAATCCCGCAACGAAGCGTAGTTGGCATTTGGCCCGCCTGGCGAGAGCACAGGTTGGACAGGCAAATAGCACTTTTTTTCCAACGGTCACCTTGGGAGGCCAGATAGCACGCAGCGAAAGCAATGCCGCTTCGAGTGGGGCCGCAAGGCAGGAAACGCTCGCCACTACCTTCCATCCGAGCCTGGAAATTCACTATTCTTTGTTTCAATTTGGAGCGGGCAAAGCCGTTGCTGAGGCAGCGAAGCAAGCCCTGTGCGCAGCCAATTGCCAATACGATAGGACGATTCAAGGTGTCATCCACGGTGTGCAAAGGGCATATTTCGCCCTGTGCTCCGCGGAGTCGACGGTGGCTTCAAATGAGCACAATTTAAACGATGCGGCAGCGGCCTACGAAGCTGCATTTATGAGGCATCAATCCGGGTTGGTAAGTATACAGGAGTACCTGCAAGCAAAGGCAAATAAATCCCAAGCCGAGTTCGAATTGGAGCAATCGTGTGCCGGGGTGGAAACGGCGCGTGCCGCCCTGGCAAAGGCCGTGGGGATAAAAGTGTCAAGAGCCATCCGCGTCCTACCACCGGCCATAGCGACAAACGCAGCGGATATGGACCGAGCCATGGACGGAATTATGGGAAATATTGCGCGGAAGTGCCCGGGTGCGGCGGCGGCTTATGCGAACGTGTCGGCTACCCTGCGCATCTCCAACCCCGCGGAAGTGGCGGATATGGACCGGGCCATCGATGACTTCCTGGGGAAGATCGTTTGCCTGCGTCCGGACGTTGCAGCGGCGGGGGCAAACGTGCGCGCAAGGGAGCACCTATCCCGCAGTACGCGGGCAAAGATGCTGCCCGAATTTATCATTGGCGGGAGTGGCAATGTGAAAAAATACTCCCATAGAAGTGATTCTTTCAATAACTTTAACCTGTTCGCCGGCATCACTTGGAAGATTTTTGATGGCCTCAAAAATTTCTATGACATAGCGGAAGTGAGGGAAAATTTAGAAATCGCGAGGCAGGAATTGCGCGCTGCAAAATTGTCCGCACAAACGGAAATTTGGACAAATTATTTCGCTTTCAAGTCGGCGAATAAGCAATTGCAAGCGGCGCGAATACTCGAGCAGTCCGCCGGTGAGGCCTTTGAAGCTACGGGAATAGCTTTCGCGAATGGGCTGTGCAAGTTTACCGACCTGGTATCGGCGCAAACTTGCCTGGCTAATGCCCGCAGGCAGCGCGTAGTGTCAGAAAATAATTTACTCACAAGCTTGGCTGACTTGGCCTATTCCGTCGGCGGCGTGGCAGATTTCGATTTAACCAAAAACAGATGAGAAGCTAACATGTGTAAAAATTTTTTCAAATGCATAGTACTATTCTCCGCGGTGCTCCTGGCGGGATGCGAGAAAAAAGCCGCCCCAGTGCAGCATCCCCCCATACCCATCGTCTCGGCAAAGGCCATTTTGCGGGATGTGCGGGAATACGTGGATGCCGTGGGGGCCTGCCGTGCCTATGAGTCCGTCGACGTGGTGTCAAAAGTCCCCGGAACCCTGCTCACCGCTCACTTCAAGCAGGGCGACACGGTGCGCAAGGGTGCCCTATTATATAGCGTGGATGCGAGAACATATGAGGCGGCATTGAACCAGGCGAAAGCGGGACTGACACAGGCGGAAACGCAGCTAAAATTGGATGCGCTTAAGCTGGAACGCACCCGTTCCCTGCTTGTGCAAAATTTTATTTCTCAGCAGGAATACGATACCTGCGAAGCTAAGGCTCTGCAGGACCAAGCGGCCGTTGAGGCTGCCGAAGCGGCGCTGGAACAGGCAAAAATTAACCTGGCGGACTGCTCCATAGGGGCGCCCATCAGCGGACTGGCGGGAAAATATTTAGTCGACGTGGGGAACACACTGTCCCAGGCATCGCTGCCATCTTCGCCCCTCGTAAATATCCAAAACATTGATAAATTGTACGTCGATTTCGCCGTTTCTGAGAACGTTTTCCCCGAATTGCGCAGCGCTTTTGATGAGTCCGCTGACGGATTGGACGTGGAAGTGCGGCTCATAGCAAACGACGATATGTGCACAGTGGCTAAATTGAAATTTATCGAAAACACCGTAAATAAGCGGTCCGGCTCCATAAACTTGCGCGCCGTCTTCGACAATAAAGACCACAAGTTTTGGCCGGGCGAAGCGGTCTCCGCTAAGGTGCTCCTAAGAATAAGCAAAAATTCCATACTTGTCCCCTATGAAAGCGTAAGGCTCGGCCAAGCGGGGCGCTACCTATTTGTCGTAAACGGAGATGGGAGCGCCGACTTGCGCATAGTATCCATTGGGCAGCGCTACGATGATCTCATTGTGATAAAAAGCGGGGTATCGGAGGGGGAGGCCGTTGTGAAGGCCGGCCAACTGATGCTTTCCCCGGGGGCAAAAGTGGTGGAATTGGCAGACCAGCGTAAAAATACTTTCAAGGCTGACCTGAAGTTCGACCGCGATATGGCCGAAAAAAATCCAACAACCAAGTGAACCATGGCTAGCATTTCGGAACCATTCATACGCCGGCCAGTATTTACAATGCTGCTGACACTGTCGGCCATAATAGGGGGCATATTTTGCTATGCGCGGCTGCCCGTCAGCGACCTCCCCAACATCGACTATCCCGTCATACAGGTCTCCGCCACCTATCCCGGCATGGATCCGGAAATGATGGCGGCTAATGTCGCTTCCCCATTGGAAAAGGAATTCATGAAGATCCAGGGGTTGGACATGGTGACGTCGAGGAGCTTGCAGGGATCCACCTCCCTTGTTCTACAATTTGACCTAAATAAAAACATCGATGGGGCGGCCATGGACGTGCAAGCCGCTATAACGCGGGCATCGGCCCAACTGCCGGTGGGCATGCCGGCGCCACCGATTTTCAATAAAACCGACCCGAATAGTAAACCCATCTACTACCTCGCCCTGACCAGTGACACGCTCACACGCGGCGAGTTGTACGACTACGCCATCGATGAAATCGCCCAATCCATAAGCATACTGGATGGTGTGTCGAACGTCAATGTCTACGGAATTCCAAGGGCAGTCACCATCGAAGTTAACTCAAAGAAGCTCTACAATAGGGGTCTCACGCTGGATGACATCACCGGGGCAATTCAGGGCGGTACGGTTTCGCTGGCAGCGGGCAGGTTCAAAGGGGAGAACACTTCCCTCACCATAAAGCCATCCGGCCAGCTGAAGAATGCCAGTGACTATCTCAATCTTGTCATCGCAAATCGGGATGGCACACCGGTTTATCTGAAAGATGTCGCCTCCTGCATGGAAAAATTGGAACTGACCACCCTGAGCAATCGCCT
Source organism: Puniceicoccales bacterium (assembly GCA_031266345.1). GTDB lineage: Bacteria > Verrucomicrobiota > Verrucomicrobiia > Opitutales > JAIRKQ01 > JAIDVZ01. Next base: position 40,570 of record JAISBD010000009.1, read on the forward strand.
GTGGACGAAGAGTTCGGGCAGGTCCTACAAATCCAATGTTGTCGTCGCCGTTACGCGTGCGGCCGGCGCTAATTCGGTGGAGCTGTCGAAGCGCATCGATGAACTCATCCCCAAACTTGAGCAGCACATGCCGGGCTCGATCAAAATGATGAAGATGTATGACCGCTCCGAAGTGATCATAGAGTCCATAAACGACGTGAAAATGACCCTGCTCATCGCCTTCGCACTGGTCATTTTGGTAATTTTCCTATTTTTGGGACGGATTCGGGAAACGGTCATCCCCCTCGTGGCCATGCCCCTATCGCTCCTCATAACGTTCATCGCCATGCGCATATTCGGGTTCAATTTGGACAACCTGTCCCTCATGGCGCTGACCCTGTCCATCGGATTTTTGGTCGACGATGCCATCGTGTTCCTGGAGAACATGATACGGCGAATGGAAGATTTCGGAGAATCGCCCCTAACCGCTTCGCTGAACGGCGCGAAGGAGATAAGTTTTTCCATATTATCAATGACCCTATCGCTGGCAGCGGTATTTATTCCACTAATATTCATGTCCGGACAGCTTGGCCGCGTATTTCGAGAGTTTTCCGTGACAATCATAGTGGCGATATTGGCATCGGGCCTCGTGTCCTTGACGCTTACCCCAATGATGTGTGCCCGCCTGTTGAAGCCAATTAAAAAGAACGAGCGCACTAAATTTGAAATCGCCTCGCAAAAGCTCGAGGGAAAATTCCTAAAATTTTACGGCCGCTCATTGGATTGGTTTCTGGAGCACAAATTCCTATCCATGGTCATCTGGGGATGCTGCCTCGCGGGGACATACTTTGCATTTTCGGCCCTGCCGAAAACATTTTTGCCCGTTGGTGACAGCGGGGTTGTCACCGGAATTTTCGTTACCCAGGAGGGGACGTCTTCCGATGCCATGCGTACGTCGCAGGAGCTCATAGAAAATGCGCTAACGAAAAATCCCTACGTGGACCAGTTCATGTCCGTCATCGGCGTTCCCCTATTCCTAACGGATAATCAGGGCTTCGTTTTAGCGTTCCTCACGAAGGGCAAGCGACCTAATATTCAGGATGTTGTGCGGATGAGTGCGGGAGACCTGCATATGATTCCCGGGGTATTTACGGCGGTGCGCCCCGCTCCCAGCTTGGAAATTGGCAGCGGCACGGTGGGGTCGATGCAGGGGAAATACGCCTATATCCTCTCGAGCATGGACACGGAAATTCTCTACAAAACCGCGGGTGAACTGGCAAAAATTTTGAGCAGTAACCCGGGATTTGCACGCGTTTCGACGGATATTTATGTGAATTCGCCCCAAGCATCGGTGGAATACTTACGCAGCCAGGCCTACGGCTACGGCGTTTCGCCCTATGCCATGGAAAATACATTTAAGCAGGCTTTTTCCGAAAATTTTTGCTACCAAATAAAGGACGGAACGCACCAGTATAAGGTCATAGTATCGCTTGCCAGTGGGGACAGGCAGAGGGTCGAAGATTTTAATGGCCTGTATTTTCGCGGCGCAATGGGCGAGCTCGTGCCATTCCCCTCCGTTGCGACCTATAGGGAAACTTTGGGGCCGCTATCCATCAATCACACGAATAATTTCCCTTCGGCAACCATATTTTTCGACTTGAAAGACGACTATCCCGTGGGTGAGGCGACAAAATTTTTAGAGCAGGCGGCGAAGAAAATGCTTCCATCAAACATCATGGCGAGTTTGGAGGGTGAGGCTAAGACATTTCAGGAATCCGTGCACAGCCTGGTCACGCTACTATTTGTGGCGGTGTTTGTCATGTACGTAATTTTGGGAATAATGTACGAAAGTTACATACATCCGATAACGGTGCTATCTGCCCTACCCGTGGCGGTGGTGGGTGGCCTTCTGACGCTGCTCCTATTCCGCATGGAGCTATCTTTGTACGGGTACATCGGGCTATTCATGCTCATCGGCATTGTGAAAAAAAATGGCATCCTGGTGATCGACTTCGCCATAGCGCGGCAAAGGGAAGGCATGGACACCGTGAAGGCCATACGCACCGCTTGCATGGAGCGCTTTCGCCCCATAATCATGACCACGCTAGCGGCGCTCATGGGGCAACTTCCCATTGCGGTTGGCATCGGTGCGGACGGTGCTTCGAGGATGTCGCTGGGATTATCGATCATCGGCGGGCTAGTAGTCTCCCAAGTCATCACCCTATACATCACGCCGGTCATATATCTCTACCTTGAAGATTTTCAGGAAAAAGTTCTTGATAAAATTCCATTTTTTGCGAGAGAACTTAGGGAATAAATGTTACCCTGCATCCTTGTAGTCGACGACGAAAAAAATACGCGCGATACCCTGACTCAACTTTTTGACTCGGAGTATGAGTCTTTTAGTGCCGCTAATTTTGACGAAGCGGTAAATTTGCTGAAAAATGAGCGCTTCGACGTTGTTCTGACCGATTTGCGCATGCAGGGCAAGACCGGCATGCTGCTTTTAGATGAGATAAACAAGCTGCCGCGCAAGCCTGTTTGCATAATGATGAGTGCCTACGGCAACATAGAAACGGCGGTGGATGCGTTGAAACATGGGGCCTTTGATTTCGTGACGAAGCCCATCGACTTCGAGCGGCTAAATGTCCTAGTGAGGCGTGCGATCAGCGCAAAAGTAACGGCAAAGGATGCAAAAAATTTAACCAAAAATAGGCCAACCGCCCCAGCCTCCATAGTTGGGTCTTCGGAAAGCTTGCGCCGCGCCCTAGAACTCATAAAAAAAATTGCACCGACCAGGGCGAATGTGCTATTCGAAGGCGAAACCGGCACGGGGAAGGAGCTTTTTGCCAGCGCAGTTCACAGCAACAGCGACCGCCACAATGGCCCATTTGTGGCCATACATTGCGCAGCTCTACCTAAAAATTTGCTCGAAAGCGAATTATTTGGTCACGAGAAGGGGGCTTTCACGGGGGCGGATTCCAGGCATCTCGGCTTCTTCGAGCGCGCCAATGGGGGCACCGTTTTTCTCGATGAAATAGGCGAAATCGACCTGGATACGCAGGTGAAGCTGCTGCGCTTTTTGGAGACAAGAAAATTTCTCCGGATCGGGGGAACCGTCGAAGTAGCCGTGGACATCAGGATTGTGTGCGCCACAAATCGTGACCTCGCCCAATTAGTCAGCGAAGGAAAATTCCGCGAAGATTTATTCTACCGATTAAACGTCATAAAAATACGCATCCCTGCCCTGCGGGAGCGCAGAAGCGATATCCCCGAACTCCTGTCCTTCTATGTGCAGAAGTTCTGCGATGACAACAACTTGTCCGCTCCCAAACTATCCCCGGAGGTGATGCACATTTTGATGGCCTACAGGTGGCCGGGCAATATTCGAGAGCTGCGCAATTTTTGCGAAAGTACCGTCATTTTGCACAGTGGTAGCGCAGTCACGGCCGGAGACATCGACCAAAAATTTTTGCACGGCGACCTGAGTGAATAGGCATCAATGGGCAATGAGCGAAACCCCCGCCATTTCCTGCGGCTGTGGGAGGCCCATCATTTCCAGCAACGTGGGGGCGATATCGGCCAAGCAGCCGGTCTCTCGCAGCTTCAGGGAGCTAACTTTTGTCCCATAGAGCACCACTTCAACGGGATTCGCTGTGTGCTGCGTATGTGGCTGCCCACTATCTCCATCCACCATGCACTCCAGGTTCCCGTGGTCAGCGGTGACCAACGCGGAACCATTTACCCCATCCAGGCACAGGAGGATTTCCCCGATGCATCCATCGACGACCTCGGCTGCCCTGATCGCCGCCTGCAAATTCCCCGTATGTCCAACCATGTCCGGATTGGCAAAATTTGCGACCACGAGGGAATATTTTTTACTCAAAATCGCCTCCTTGACGGCATCTCTCACCGCAAAAGCACTCATTTCCGGCTTCTCATCGTAGGTCTCAATGTCGCGTGGACTGGGAATAAGCAGCCGTTCTTCGCCAAAAAATGGCTCTTCCCGGTAATCATTGAAAAAAAATGTGACGTGGGCATACTTCTCCGTCTCCGCACATCGGAATTGTTTCAAGCCGCGGGAACTGACGTACTCGCCCAAAATATTTTTCATCTTTGCTGGGCGCTGAAAGATGACATTTTTTACCAAACCTGCTTCATATTCAGTAAAAGTAGCGTAGTAGAGGGGGGAAATTTTTTCGCGGGTGAACTCGCTGAAATTTTCATCGACAAAGGCACGGGTCAGCTCCCGCGGGCGGTCCCCGCGAAAGTTGAAAAATATCACGCTATCCCCGCCCGCAATCTTCCCTTCAAATTCGCCCGCAGCTGAAATTATCCTAGTCGGCGGAATGAATTCATCGCCAATCATCGCCCCATCCGCGGGCGAATCGTAGTAGTTGCGGATGGCCAATTGCGGCGACACAGCTTCCCCACACTCCCCGATACCGGTCAGGCAATCATAGGCTCGCTTGATTCTATTCCAGCGCTTATCCCGATCCATGGCAAAAAATCGCCCCATAGTGGTGCCGATCTTTCCAACGCCAATCTCGGCACACTTGCTTTCAATTTGGGATAAAAAATCGATGCCACTTTTCTGCGGCGTATCCCGCCCATCGGCAAAGAAATGGACATATACCTCCCCCAGGCCTGCATTTTTTGCGCAGCGGAGCAGGGCATAGATGTGCCTTAGCACCGAGTGCACCCCGCCATCGGAACACAGCCCGAGTAGGTGTAACTTCGAACGATGTCGCCGCACATTGGCAAAGGCATCAGCGATGACCCCATTCCTCTCAAATGAGCCATCGGCGATGGATTTATCGATCCGAACAATTTCCTGGTTAACGATGCGACCAGCGCCAATATTTTGATGTCCCACCTCACTGTTTCCCACCACCCCTTCCGGCAGCCCAACCGGCAGCCCGGAAGCGACGATTTCGGTGCGCGGATAATTTTTACTTAAATTATTTGAGAAGTTCACATTGGCGAGCTTGAGGGCATTCACCCCATCCTGGGCGGGGTTGTGGTTTTCTCCCCAGCCATCGCGAATTATCAAAACAACGGGCTCAATAGCGCTATCCATGGCCATAAATGTAATACTTCTTCGGCGAAACGGAAGAATTTTATTCCGAAAATCATGCCCGGAAAATGGCACCAAAGTTTTTTCCCATAAAAATGGACGCACCTATGATCGTCGTAGCTAGGAACGCCATTGACCACACCCCCAGTGCGCAGGCCAAAAATGGGCCATCGCCGAATAAATTCATCAACTCATATATCGCCTTCGTTATGGGATAAAACTGTTGCTTCTGTGCCAAAATAAGCGAATCCGAAACCTCAAGCATGGTCTGCGAAAATACTAGGAGCCCGCCCGCCAATAGATTCGAAATAATTAGGGGAAAAGTTATGACGACGCTCGCCTTAAGCGGGGGACAGCCAAGATTTTGCGCGGCCTCCTCGTAGGTGTAGCTCATCTGCTGCAACCCAGCCACCGCTGAACGTACCATGAATGGGAGCTTTCTCACGGAATAGGAAAGCACCAGCAGTGTGGTCGGATTTTCGACGGGGTTCAAAAATTCGAAGATGCGCCCTTTCTGGCTCATTGCAAGGTAGCCGAATGCCATGACTAGCCCCGGGACAGCGAGCGGCAGCATGGCAATCGTGTCCAGAAGATTGCGCCCCCAAACCTTGGACCGAACAATGACAAATGCTATGGCAATCCCCAGCATCATCGCAACCAAAGTGGCAAAACATGAATAAACTAAACTATTTTTTATGGCGGGGATGGTCAGTGGATGCCCCAGGGTAATTTTGTAATTGGTTAGCGTCCAAATATTTGGCAAGATCGAATTATACCAGTCACCGGCAAAAGATGTGATGGCGACGGATAGGTGGGGTAGCACCGCTATGAAAGTTATCCCAACGAATAGTAGGCAACAGAGAATTTTCCTGAAAATTCCAATCTTGTGCAGCGACGCACCGTGGGAAGCCTTCGCCATCATCGGATAATTCCGCCGGCCGGCCGCAATTTTTCCAATGAGGTAGAAGATGAGTGCCAGCGCCAGCACCACACTGACAAGTGCGTAGGGTACCGGCTGGTTCCCTATCTCTTTCAGGCCGTTATAGATCTGAACGGATACCACGCGGTTATAATCAAAAATCAGTGGGACGCCGAGCTCCGTAAATGCCCATATGAAAACGAGGGTCGAGCCGGCAAATACGCCGGAGCGAATCAGCGGAAATGTTATTTTAAAGTAGCGCCGCAGACCGTGGCAACCGAGATTCCCGGCAGCCTCCTCCATGGCGGGGTCGATGTTTGCCAAGGACGACAAGATGTTTAAATAGAGGATTGGGTAGAGGCTCAGCGCGTTTAATAGGCACATGCCCAAAAATTTGTAATCCCCTAGCCAGTCAATCAGGTGCGAGCCATCAATGACGCCGAATTTCAGCAAAATAAGATTGATAACTCCCCTTGTGCCAAATATTTGCTGAATACCGATCGCCCCAACGAAGGGTGGCAACATGATGGGAAGCAGAACTATATTTGTAAAAATTTTCCTACCCGGAAATTGGTATCGGTCAGCGAAATAGGCCAGCGGCAAGGCAATGATCAGTGCCAAAGCCGTAGTGGCGATGCCGAGAAGAATGGAGTTAAGGATTCCGTGCAGATAGATGTGGCTATCGAAGACGGCGAGGATGTAAGCCAGCGTAAAATGGCCGTTGATGTCGACGAAACCACCTTTCAGCACTTGCCAAATCGGCCAGGCAAAAAACGCACTGAAAAATACAATGGTCAGAAAAAAAATCACATAGGCCAGGCGCTTGGTCATACCGATCTATACAATAATCAAAACATAAATTTCCAGCTTTTTTTGCAATAAAACTTTGCCATAAACCAAGGCCGTCGGATTGCTCCAACGGCCCAATTATGTATGAACAATATCAGAATGTAATTAGGACATTTCCTATTTTCCTAAAAAATTAGGAACTTTTTATAAATTGAAAAATTTAATAGAATTCAAGCATAAACATCTTCCATGGGCAAAATAATTGTGCCGAATACAAAATGGGGTTGAAAAAAATAAAAAAGGAGGGAAGTAAAATAAAAACCCGCTACCATGGAACGGCGAACCATCTCCCATCTAATGCGATGGGAAATGGGAAATTTTATGCCGCCCTTTGGATACTTTTGTCCCACGAAAAAATGTTCCATGGGATAAAAGCCGAAAATAGCCTTGTTTTGCCCGCGGAGAAGGGGAGCAAAAAATTTTTTAAAATTTGTGTAGACAGGGCGATTTTACTATATATGGTACAGTTTAGTTGAAATTTTACTACATATAGTTTTTTGACGCAAAATATTCGTTATCATTTTTATGGAGAATTTTATGAAAGAACCGTCACCCGATAAAAAGTCAGCGATGCAGCTGGCGCGCCTGCCCCACGAAGTTGTGTTGCATAGCCAAATTTACCAAATGCTCTTTGAAGTCGGTAAAGCTACGAAGGAGTATGATTCCGATGTCGCCTGGCAGCTAGCCCGCGAAGTGATTTCTAAGACTTGGGAGCAGTGCCCGGATGGCAGTCCCACCATCGAGCAAATCGAGGATTTCATCGAGCAAGCATTGATGCTGTCGAAATACCACGCCACCGCCAGAACTTTTATCCTGGCACGCGACCGTAGAAATCGGTCACCGGAAATCGCTGCCAAAGCTGAAATTGCTCGGGTGAATCAGTATATTTCCCGGGCCGACTGGGAAGTGAAGGAGAACAGCAACATGAGCTACTCCCTGCAGGGATTGAATCACTACTTATCCGGCGCACTGAGCCAGACATATTGGCTGAATAGCGTTTATCCGGTGCGGATCCGCAATGCCCATGAATCCGGCGATTTCCACATCCATGATTTGACGCAATTATCGGTGTACTGCGTCGGCTGGGATTTGGCCGACCTGCTGCGCGAAGGCTTTTGCGGCGTATCGGGGAAGATAGAGGCCCACCCACCCAAGCACCTGCGCACGGCATTGGGGCAGATTGTCAACTTTTTCTACACCCTGCAGGGGGAAGCGGCCGGAGCACAGGCATTTTCAAATTTCGATACCATACTGGCGCCTTTCATCAGGTTCGATGGGCTCTCCTTTAATCAGGTCAAGCAATCCCTCCAAGAGTTCATGTTCAACATAAATATTCCGACGCGGGTGGGCTTTCAAACGCCTTTTACTAATATTACCCTGGATCTGTTTTGTCCAAAGCACTTCGCCAACGAATCGGTCATAATAGGTGGCGAAATCATGAGGGATAAGTATGGCGATTTTCAGCGGGAGATGGATATTTTTAACCGGGCGCTGTTTGAGGTCATGACGGAGGGGGATGCCCGCGGCAGGATAATGACGTTTCCCATCCCCACGATCAATCTCACAAAGGATTTCGACTGGGATAATCCCAACCTCGACGGCCTATGGGAGATGACGGGCAAGTATGGGATCCCATATTTTTCAAACTTTATCAACTCCGACATGAGCCCGGAGGATGCCCGCTCCATGTGCTGCCGCCTGCGCATCGATAATACGCAGCTGAAAAAGCGCGGCGGCGGGCTATTCGGAGCAAACCCGCTGACGGGCAGCGTTGGCGTCGTAACCATTAATCTACCTAGAATTGGGTTTCTGGCGAAGTCGAAAAGCGAATTCTTGGCACGCCTGGCCGCATTGATGGAACTGGCAAGCGAGAGCCTCGAAATCAAGCGGGAACTCCTGGAAAAGCTCACCTCGTCGAACCTCTACCCCTACACCACCTTCTACTTAAAGGATACTAAGAGGCGCTTCGGAAAGTATTGGGAAAACCACTTTTCCACGATCGGACTCGTCGGCATGAATGAGGCCTGCTTGAACTTCCTGGGGAAGGACATAACGAGTGCCGAAGGGAAGGAGTTCGCTTTGGAAGTGCTCGATTTCATGCGCAGCAAAATCATGGACTTCCAGACGGCTACCGGCAATCTGTATAACCTCGAAGCAACGCCGGCGGAAGGGACATCTTTCCGCTTGGCAAGGAAGGATAAGTCGCGGTTCAAGGACTCAATCCTGGCAGCCAATGAGAAGGAACAGCGGAGCGAGGGCGATGTTCCATTCTACACAAATTCCATCCACGTGCCCGTCAATTATACGGAGGACCTATTCGCCGTGCTCGACCACCAGGATGAATTACAAACTAAGTTTACCGGTGGAACGGTGGTGCATCTGTTCCTAGGTGAGCGCGTTTCGGATAGGAATGTGGTCAAGGCGCTTGTTAGGAAGATTGCGCAGGATTATAAGCTGCCCTACTATTCCCTGACGCCGACATTTTCGGTTTGCCCAGACCACGGCTATTTAGTGGGCGAGCAGGGAACTTGCCCCCATTGCGGCAAGCGCACGGAAATATATTCCCGCATCGTCGGCTACATCCGCCCGGTGCAACAGTGGAATGACGGCAAGCAAGCCGAGTTCAAGCTGCGCTCAAATCTGTGCTTCAATGGCACATGTCCCTGCGCTCAAGCAAGTTAAAATGCATTGCATTGGAGACATTGCACTAAGATGTTGCAGCCCATGGTGCCGGGTAATATGGCACTGCGGGCTGCCCTAGGGAAGAGGCGCAACTTACTGGCCTGCAATAAATTGCCAGTAAGTTGCGCCGTGGGGGAGGGATTTTTAGCGGTAAATGTTGACTGGGAGCGGGGAGAAGTTTAATCAATTAGGATAATCATGCACAGGAACCTACAACAAAATTTGGAACTCAAAAGACTGATCTCCACCCCCAATGAGGAAAAACCATACTTCCGCTGGGCAAGCGTCGTGGCACCGGTCGAGGCTCACAAAGATTGCAACGTGACGAAAATTGCCTGCGAACTCGGCGAAGCGTTGACCAATGTTTGCCTATCCCGCGGCGAAGCCGATATTTTTACGCAGGAAAATAAGAATCTGATCAATTTGCTGGTAAGCGATATCGCCGCGGAATCCCTGCGTTGCAAATCGGATTCGCTGAATAGGCACGGGCTCGAACTGCTCGTGGAGGAGGTTCTCGTTCGCAACAAAGCATTGGATATCGCCCGCGGCTACACCATGAAAAAACGCCTGGAGAGCGAATCCTTCAATGGCGCGCCTCACAGGCCTGAAATTAAGCTGATTAGGCGCAACAAACAGGTCGTTCCGTGGAATGAAGCGAAGATAAAAAATGCCGTGATACAGGCTTTTTTGGCCGTGAAGCAGGACCCAACTCCGGCCACAGGGATTGCGGAGGCGGTGACAAAAGGTATCGTGAATTTTGGGCTATCCTTTGCCCACATCGAGGATGTGCAGGATTGCGTCCAGGAGGAGCTCATGGCGGGCGGGTTTTTCAAGGTCGCCGAGGCGTACATCCTATATCGGTCTAAGCATGCGCAATTGCGGGAAGGTGGGGCCATCGAAGACCAGGCCGCCGATGCCCCCTTCCAAGAATCGATAGTTCTGATAAGGGGTAGCAATGGGAAAAGTTTTCTATGGGACGGCTCCGATTTGCAGGCGAGGATAGCATTTGCACACGAGGGCATAGATTCCCACCTAACCAGCGACGCCATCATCAGTGCGCTGCGCGACGGCATAGTAAACGAGATGGACCGGGGTGCCCTGCGGGAGCGGGTGGTGGAAAATGCGCGCAGTCTAATCGAAAAAGATCCGGGATTCGCGATTTTCGCTGCCCGCATACAGCTTTCCTACCTCTACGAAGAAATTTTTAATTGGCACTGTTCCAGTGACGGGGTCGAGCAGCTGCGGAATATCCAAAAATCCGCCTTTGAGAGGTACGTCAAGCGTGCCGTTCAACTCGGTTTGCTGCACGGTGACATGCTGAAGTACGACCTCGGTGCCGTAGCCGCTGAGCTGGATATCCGTGCGGACCTCGAATTTGACGCCATTGCGCTGCAAAGTTTGGTGGAAAATTACCTCATGCGTGACGCTGAACAAATAATTCTTGAGACGCCGCAGATGCTGTGGATGCGCGTTGCCATGGGAGTATTCATGGGGCGGGAGCAACCGGACAGAGACGCTATCGCGCTTTATAAGCTGTTCAGAGACAGGAAGTTTTGCCTATCCACGCCCGCCCTGTACTATGCCGGAACACCGCAGGCACAGATGATGGCGAGCTACGTTTACCACATCGAGGATGACCTGGAAAGCATCATGGTACGCGGCATTGCGGATAACGCTTTCATAGCGAAGTGGGGCGGCGGGCTTGGCGGCTCCTGGACGAACGTACGCGGTCGGGGGACGAAGATCAGGGGCACGAGGGGTGATTCCCCCGGTCTCATCCCTTTTTTGCAGCTGCATCAGCACCAATTGGCCGTGGCGAATCAGGGGGCGGAGCGGAGGCGGGGCCGCGGGGTGGCCAGTTTGGAGATTTGGCACTGCGACGTGCAAGAATTCATCGATTACAAGAAAAAAGCCGGCCATTCAAGTGTGGGTGGCGAAGAGCTTGGCACGGTGCTATGGATTCCGGATTTATTCATGGAGCGGCTTAGGGAGGGTGCCGATTGGACGCTATTCAACCCCGAGGACGTTGAAGATTTACATGATTTGTATGGGGAGGAGTTCGAGCGACTCTACGCTGAATTGGAGCGGCGGGCTGCCCATGGCGAGATTTTTTCAAAAAAGGTTTCAGTTTCCGATCTTTGGCAAAAAATTATGCAGAGAATATTTGAGACCGGATACCCAAAAGTCGCATTCAAAGATACTTGCAATCGTGCCAATATGTGTAAAAATGGGGTGATCCATTCCCCAAACCTGTGCTTGGAACACATGCTGAACTCCTCCTATGGGGAGACCGCTGTGTGCGGCACGGGGTCGCTCGACATAGGCAAGCATCTGTGCGACGATGGCTCACTGGACGTAGCCAAGCTGCGCAATACGGTGCGAGTGGCAGTGGGTGCGCTCGATGCCATGATAGATGTGAATTATTTTCCCACGGAGGCATCGAAGATTTTCGCCCAAAAATACCGGGCAATCGGACTCGGCGTGATGGGGTTCCAAAACGCGCTGTACTACAAAAATGTGCCTTTCAGCAGCCCGGAAGCACTCAAATTCAGCGATGAGTGCTTCGAATTCATCGCCCATGAGACCATAGGGGAGTCCATCGAGCTCGCTAAAAAATTTGGACCCTGCCCCGTTTGCGAGTTGACCGAGTGGAAAAAAGGCGTCCTCCCCATGGACTTTTTCCCCAGGAGTGGAGAAACTAGGCTCGATTGGGACTCATTGCGCGGGGTGCTGAAGAAATTCGGCATCAGAAATGCGTACTTGAATGCCAATTCGCCCACGCGCAAGATTTCGCGGCTGATGAGTTGCTATCCAAGCTTGGCACCGGCAACTAGGAACGTGTTCACAAAGGAATTGAACAACAATCGTGAGATGATGGTCATTTCGCCGGAACTGGTCAAGACGCTGAAGCAGCACGGCTTCTGGAACAAGGAGATACACAAGCAAATTCGCTACTTTGAGGGGGAGCTAGCCGCCATCGATGAGATTTCTGAGGAAATTAAAAACTTATATTGCACGGCATTCATGATCGACAGCCCGATCCTGCTTGAACACGCATCAATGTGCCAGCGTTGGATCGACCAATCCCAGGCGCTGCGCCTATTCTTAGCCGCCCCCAATTTGCACTCCCTGTCGAGCATGTTCATGGATGCGTGGAAGAAGGGGATCAAGGCGATCAACGATGTGAAGTCGGCTGGCTTTGCGCTGAATAAAAATCAGGAAATTTTCGATGAAGATGCGGATGGAACGAGTGCGATATTGAGTGCCCTTGACCGCTTTCACAGCTGCACCTCGCTGCCATGAGGTGGGCTGAGGGTAATTTTATTTGAATTGTGGGCCCGCGAACTAGGTGAGCTCGCGCATAAGTACAATGTCCTGGGGCCAGTTTCAGTGGGCAAGCTATGTACCTGCACCGTGATAAACATCGCACGGCGCACGCGAGTGACCGATGTGGCGGGAGGGTAATCCTAGCGACCTACCGTCCCGACGAGACTGTCCACGTACCCCGGCGAGCTGGCGCGGATAATTTCGCCATTGATTTCGTCGATTTTGCTTTGAACACGGGGATCAAAGCCATGGATTCCCATGAACGTGCGCAGGTATTTCTCACCTTTTTTCAGGTGTTCGACGTCCTGTGCCTGTTTGCTCCTCAGCCGTCCCAGATACCACTCGCTGCCGAGCACATTTTCCCGCCGGAATAGTGCCCTAAAATGCGGAGAATCGAGCGTCATGCCGCCGAATTCCCCGCGGTGCATGATGCCCAGAAGGGCCCGCAGCGGCGGAATGGCCCATTCGATATCGCTGCTGGACATGATAATCTCGGCGGCACGCCTGTGTGATTCGACGATATTTGCCATACTGTCGGCGAAAATGGCGAAGTCTTGCTCCTCGGGGCGCAGGATCTCGTCGCCAAAGAGCGAATCGGGGAACGATAGCACGCGGCCGGCGAATATTTTTATGAATTTTTTCGTTATGCGATACCCCATGCGGCTAAACTGCACAATTCTGCCCCCGCATTCGAAGTCCTTGCAGGGCTCGAGGTAGCCGTGTTCTATTAGGAAGCGTGGGTTGCGCTCGTGAACTTGCATGCGCGACCAGATCTCCGGCAGTAGGTAGGTGATGTCGTGGGCTACGTAGAACTTCGGTCCAACGTACCCCGCCGCCGATAAAAACCCGTGGTAACCGCACAATATGAAGGATAGTAGGGCACTATTAAGGTCGTAAACCGCATTCAGAGCGTTGAATGGACCCTTCGTCATTGCGCCCTCCAGGCCGGCCCCCGTCGTGGAAGGAGATTTCCCTGTCATGCTGGAGGCGTATTCCATGAATAACTCGGGCAAATCCATGTAGTGCAGGGGATTATACACACTCAATGCCCCTATTTTCCCATCCGGCGGATTGTTCCGTCTGCCGGTCAAAATGGAGTGGACGGGGAATTTTACATCGGCGATGTTTTTCGTTTGGCTATGCAGTTTCATGCACAGCTTCGAAACGTATACCTCTTCGTGGGCGTACATATCCCGGCGATTTTGCAGGTAGCGCTCATTTTTGCTCACCTCGCCGTCGGGCATCACTCTCAGCTCCGACGGGCACACCACGTACTTCGGCCCACTGGCGTCACTGAGGAAATTGGCGAGCAATTCCTTCATTGGCTGGCTATATTTTTCAAACTGAATGCGGTTGGCCACCATGGCACGCACATCGGTCTTTGTAAGTGGTTTATAGTTGCAGGTGAAGGTGTTAGGCCGCGAAATTTCGTACTCCGTTTCGTGGTCATAGCCCGGGGTAATCGCCTCGTCCGGGCGCTGATAAAGTCGATATTCGCAGTTATGGACGAACTTTACGGACGGATTGTCATAGGCTGGGTTGAGCCCCCCAATGGCGTTCGCCGGGAGCGTGACGGAGGAAGTGATGTCATCGGCCAACTGGAGCTTGAAGGAGGGATAAAAGTCGCCGCGCAGGGAAAAATTTCGCCGAATTTTTTCACCGGTGAAGCCGACGCGGACATACTGATCAACAAGCTTTTCTTGGCGATAGTACAGCTCATGGCCGCGCTGCCCATTGACGATGTCGACGGAAAATTTTGACCGCCAATCTGAACCCCAACTTCCTTTGTAAAAAGTCTTTATGGCGAGGATCAATTCCTTGATGTGGGCAGGGATTGTTTTCAGCCAGCTGTTGTACTCATCCGCATATTTCTCGTTAAAATTCAGGAGTTTTATCACCGAACCGAGTGTGCGGGCGCTGTCCAGGATGGGACGATCATCCCGGGTGTCTCTATCCCGAAATCTGCCGGAAAAATCCATTTTCAAGATTTTGTCAGCGAGGGCGAAGTCACCATCGTAGTCGGATAGGAGCATGGAACCGCGTATGATCGCATCCGACAGCGACTTGGCGATTTCAGACTTCCCGCCACCGGACACCGTTGCAGGCTTGTAGCAGAAGGTACCATTCGGCGACGTACCAATCATCTTCCAACGCTCACCCCCGTGGGAGGGCCGGACCAGGTGAATGCGATACCCATTCGGCAAAACGTATATTTTATCCAGCTCGAGGCGCAAAGTCTTCTCCCCATCGCCAAATTTCCACCTTGCCTCCATCTTTGGGAGATTAAAAGTCGCGTTACCCGGGAGGTACACTAGGGCGGAATAGTTCCTGTCAACTGCATACCCATCGCCCTGCAGCGCCATATTTTCGCCGTTATTTTTCAATAGGTCTTCAAAGGGAAGTTTACTTTTCAAAAACTCTTCGTAATTGAATTCGTCGCCGAGGTCATAGCGCGGGAACACCAGCGCGCCGCCGGAATGTTCCTCTTCGCAGAGGCCGTACATATTAGCGGCGTAGGATAGCTGCGTTTTTATCTCCTTTTTACCATAGCCGTTGTAGCTATCGCCGATGATGGAAACAATTACACCGGAATTTGAACGTGCAACGGCACGGAATGGGCGGCCGTCATGGTATAATTCGTCCCCCCGTTCCCAGCACATGCCATCCCGTTTTTGCCGCTCGGTAGCCGCGGAGACGTGGGGGAGGCCCAGCTCTTTCTTTGTGCACTTGCGCAGCTGCGGGGCAAAAACTATGCAGCCCGTGTGCCCGGACCAGGATTGGGGATCCATGGCAGCGTCATTTTCCGGCAAAAATGGCGAGCCGGCGTTGCCAAATATGCTCTCCGTGCAGTCCAGTACACTGACCATGCTTCCTGGCAAAAATAGGCGAATTTCCATGTTTTTCGGGGAAATATTTCCACCGACTTCTGGGCATATTATCGGCTTAAAATAGGCCGAAACAAATATCTTAGCCCCAAATTCTTGCTCCGACGAAAACGGCAGCAGAAGCATGTCTTCCGGCGGATTGAATGCTAATTTGAGCATGCTGGCGAAGGCTTGTTTGGGGATTTCTTTTTTATCGCTCGGCACTGGGAAACCACCTTCGGCGATGTGAAAAGTACCGGCGGTTGTTCGCTTATCCGTGGAAGGATTGTTCAGGATCCCCTGGTATATGCGGTAGCTATCGACGTACTCACAGTGAAACTCATCCCTCCCTTCCGGCAGGGATAGTAGGCGCGAAACCCCGTGTCTGTCGCAGATGAAGGAAAATTTCGGCAGCCAGGAATGATCGGGAGCAGTGCCCAAATATTCATTCAAAAAAGTGTTTATTCTACCATCGACGGGGGCTTGCTCCCGAGGACTTGCGGCATCGCGGCTGAGCGCGGCCAATTGCTCCCTAATTGCGGCTATGTCCTCCGCAGCAATCCCAATATTATTTCCCCTATCATCGATCCCCAATGGGCGCTCCAACTTATTCATGTTAAAATCGTATAAAAAAATTTTAAAAGAGCAAGTTTGAAATTAAAACATTAGTTTTGCGTTGAAAAGTTAGGGCACGGTTATTTGTTGGGTCTATGAATTCCTGTCCGCCGAAAAATTTTGTACCCGAGCCCTTTGAATATCACAGCGAGGTAGAGTTGCGCATATCCGCAATTACGAACCTCGGCCTTGGTGTTGGCAGGGTGAACAATTGGGTAATCATGGTTCCATTTGTGTGCGTGGGCGAGCTGGTCAAGGCGCGGGTGTTCAGGAATCATAAACACTATTCCGAAGCGGACTTGGTCGAAGTTTTGGAGCCGGCTGCCGAACGCGTCGAGCCCATTTGTCCGCTGTTTACCATGTGCGGCGGTTGCCAGTATCAGCACATTTCCCAGGCGGCTCAGCTCGAGATGAAGCGGGCGCATGTGCGGGAGGCGATGCTGCGCCTCGGGGGCATAGATAGGGCAGTCGAGCCCTGCATGCATTCCGGCCATAGCTACGGTTACCGTTCAAAAATTACCCCCCATTTTCAAAAATTTAAGGCGGAAAAATTCTTTCCAATCGGGTTTTTAGCCCGGGGATGTGGTGCGAAACTGGTGGACGTGGAACGCTGCCCCATCGCCACCGAAGGGATCAATTCCGAACTCACCGCTGTGCGAGAGCGCATAAGAATCCTGGCGAAGACTTTTAGGCGCGGCGGAACTATACTTCTGCGCGAAGCGAAGGGAGCTATCACCACGGATAGCAACGCCGTCGTCACGCAAAGCATTGGCGAGTTCACCTTTCGATTTCGAGCCGGCTCATTTTTTCAAAATAACCCCCACGCTTTGCCCATGATGGTGCAGTTTGTCGGAGAAGCCAGCCGGGGATGCACCTATCTGGTGGACGCCTACTGCGGCGTGGGGGTATTCGCCATCTGCTCGGCAAAATATTTCTCCAAGGTCTGTGCCGTGGAGATCGATCCGGATGCAATTTCCATTGCCCGTGCGAACGCTGAAACCAACGGAATTTCCAACATTTCCTTCATCGCCGGCAATGCTGCAAAAATTTTTTGCCAAGTTTCATTCCCGGCGGAGCACACTTGCGTAATAATTGATCCGCCGCGCAGTGGCTGTGACGGTGATTTCATGGAGCAAATCCTGGCCTTCGCCCCGCGCAAGATTATTTACGTTTCCTGCGCCCCCGATACCCAGGCGCGTGACCTCAAGTTGCTGGCGGCCAAGTACGGTGTTAGGACGTTGCAACCCATCGACATGTTCCCCCAGACACGCCACATCGAAAACATCGCCGTCCTGGAACTTGCAAAGGAGATGGATCCTGCGTAAAAAATCGAAAAAATTGTCAAAATTAAGGACATTTCACTGAGTTTTCGCAGGTCTTGCGGCGATGCGGTCGATCAGCTGCGCCAAAGCTCCATTGCCAAGGACATTGGCCGATGTGCAAATCGGGTCCAGCAGAATGTACAGCGAAAAAATTAGCGAAGACATGGCCCCATTGAAGCCAAAGCAGTGCTCGATTATGGGTAGCATCACCATGATGCCACCCCCAGGCACGGCGGCTACGGAGAATTTTGCAATCACAAATTGCAGGGTGAAAACCAAATAGAGCACGGGCGGAGGTTGGGGAAATCCGTAGCTTTTGAGAATGGCGTAAATAAGGATCGGAATGGCTATGCAGTCTCCCATGAGATGCACATTCGTTGCCAGCGAAACAGTGGATTTGGCCAGCGACTTGTTGGCTGCATTTTTCTCCACAGCAACGATGGTGTAGGGCAATGCCGATGCACTGGACATGCTGCCAAAGGCACATATCACCGGTGGCACCATGTTTTTTAAACAGGATAGCGCCTTTCCAAATCGCATGCCGCTGGCAAAGAAAAAGAAGAGGAATAGATAGATCGCCATGGCGGCGATGATAGTCACCACGATGGGGGCGTATTGCCGAATCAGCAATACCACCAGGCCGTCGTACCGTATCTTTAGGAGAAATCCGAAGAGAAATGGTGGAATTATCCAGGAAATGCCCCTGAGTAATTGGGAAACAAATAGGTCAACCGCACCGGACAACTTTGCAATGTGCTTCGGCATTATTTTCGGAATAAAAATTCCGCCCAAAATACCCAGCACCATCGCCAGGGCATTGGGGATAATCTTCGGCAATTGGCAGTTGAAAAGCGGCAATAGCTCGCTCGCCGATGATATTTGCGTGAGGGATATTTCCATCGAGGAATATACCGCTTTGCCGATAAAATGGCTGAGGTAGGTGGCGAAAAAGTTTGAACAGCAGAGCACGCTAAGCACGATTGCCACGATGCGTGATGCGTTTCCACCAAGGCGATGGAAGGTGGAGAATAGCAGGCCACAAATGAGCAGAGGTAGGAGGAAAAGTATGACTGACTTCAGGGTAAGGCTGATTCCGAGGAACGCACGCAGTAGCGGCACGGGCACTAAGCTGCCGCACGAAAATGCCGCAATAATCAGAATTAGGAGTATTATTGGTGTTTTTTTTAGCATGGCCGAAACTCGCTGAATTTACTTGCAAAAAATTTGTTTGGAAATACAAAACTGTAGCCACTCACCGGCAGATTCGAAATCCCAAGCAATGCACCATAGTGCCTTCACTCAAGGATTTGCTAATTTAATGTCAACAAATAAAAATTTCAACGCCTGAGAAAATTTTATTCGCCAAATGTCAAACATTGCTTAGGTAATGTGAATATGTGTGGTATCATCGGCTACGTTGGTAATAAGAGCGCTGTGCAAATTTTACTTGATGGTTTAATTCGTTTGGAGTATCGGGGTTACGATTCAGCGGGTATTGCGACCCTAGCCGATTCGCAGTTCCACGTGCTGCGCAGGGTTGGTCGCGTGGAGAGCCTAATAAATGCCGCCGGCGAAGCTGATATGGCGGGCCATGTGGGGATCGGCCATACCCGGTGGGCGACCCACGGCGTAGTATCGGAGAAGAATGCGCATCCCCATCAAAGCTTCCACGGTTTATTTAGCATTACCCACAATGGGGTGGTCGAAAACTATGAGAGCATAAAAGAGTTCCTCCTAGCGCGGGGGTTCACCTTTGAATCCGAGACGGATTCGGAGATTTTGGCCAACCTCATCGAATATCACTTTAATAAGGAAACGGATTCGGAGAATAGATTTCTAAAAAGCGTGCAGAAAGCCCTGTTTCACGTGCGGGGGACCTATGGTCTTGCCATTTTATGCAGGGATTGCGCCGATGAGATGGTGGTGGCGCGAAAAAGCTCGCCCCTGCTGATTGGGGTCGGCGAGGGGGAGATGTTTGTCGCGAGCGACGTTTCCGCCATTGCTCGATATACGCACGATATCGTGTACCTCAACGACGGGGAAATCGCGCGTCTGACGCCAGCAGATTTCTCCATAACAACCCTGCGCAATGAAAGTGTGGATGTTGTGAAATGCGAGCTGGACTGGCAAATCGAGGACGCGGACAGGAGCGGCTATGAGCACTATATGCTGAAGGAAATTTTTGAGCAGCCGCGAGCCTTGGAAAATGCCATGCGCGGGCGATTTTCGGACGACCTCAGCACGGCCAGATTCGGTGGACTGAGGATGACCATTCGCGAGCTCAGACAGGTCGATAGGATACTATTTTGCGCCTGCGGGACGGCGTGGATAGCCTGCTTGGTGGCCGAATACTTGATAGAGAAGTACGCCCGAATCCCCGTGGAGGTTGAGTACGCTTCGGAGTTCAGGTACAAGAATTCGCCCCTGGATAAAAACACACTGGTTTTTGTGATCAGCCAGTCCGGCGAGACCCTCGACACCATGGCAGCGCTGCAGGAGGCTAAGCGCAAGGGATTTCGCACATTGGCCATCACCAACGTTGTGGGCTCAACCATAGCACGGGAATCGGATGGCGGGATTTATCAGCATTCCGGGCCGGAAATCGGCGTGGCGTCAACCAAGGCATTCACCGCACAAATCTGCGTCGCGGCGATGTTGGCGCTCTACCTCGGGCGCATACGGGACATGTCCTTTGAAGAGGGGGTTCTCTTCGTGCAAGCTCTCCACGACTTGCCAAATGTTGTTGAGCGCGTTCTAGCGCAAAAAGATAGCATCGAAAAGATTGCCGAAAAATACGCTCACCACAACGACATGCTTTTTCTCGGCCGCCAGGAGATGTTTCCCATAGCTCTGGAGGGTGCTCTCAAATTGAAGGAGATTTCCTACATGCATTCCGAGGGCTATCCTGCGGCGGAAATGAAGCACGGCCCCATCGCACTCGTATCGGAGAAGTGCCCCTGCTTTTTTTTGGCCCCTCAGAGGAGTATTTTGCAAAAAAACATCGCCAACATACAGGAGGTGCGTTCGCGCCGTGCAAAAGTTATTGCGGTTGCAACGGTTGGCAGTGAATTGGGTGAAAAGTTTGTCGATGACCTGATCCCCATCCCCGAGGTGCACCCCGCTCTGCAGCCCATCGTCGCAACTATCCCCGTTCAATTATTCGCCTATTACGTTGCCAAATTCCGCGGCTGCGACATCGATAAGCCCAGAAACTTAGCAAAATCCGTCACCGTAGAATGATGCGTGAAAGCATTGCTGCAAATTTGTCTAATGTTTTCGGCCGCAACATGTTTATTGGGCGCATTGGTGGATGATCCGATGTTTAAATATCGCTGCGCGGAGGATGCCTTTCGGAAAGCTGATTACGCTGTCGCGCAAAAATTTTATGAAGAAATTGCCACCGATTCCCCATCGCTGCAACTAGCAGCGGTGCGTGGGATTATCGACTCCATGCTTTGCCTGGGGCAGTGGGTTAGCGCCGAGCAGTGCGTGGACAGGATTGATTTTAGCCAGTTCGAAGGGCTTGCCGGCTACGATGATTTGCTGCTGCGGGTATGCTTTATTTTAGTCAAAAATCGGCGCTTTATCAGCGCTGAAAATATCCTCGCGCGGGTCGATTTTGCTCATCTCCGCAGCGATATGCTTGCCTGGTATCACCTGCTAAATGCTTTAATTTTGCACGATAAGCGAAAATTTGCGGAGTCCGATGCCGCACTGGAATTGGCTTACGCCCACGCCCACAGCGATGAGCAGGTGCAGATGATAAATATTTTTACTTTGCAGAACATCGTATCCGAGATCGGTCCAAACGTGGCCGTCAATGCCCTTGAAAGCCGCCTAAATAGCCAAATTTTGGCATCTAAGAGCGGCGAGCATAGGCTTGCTTTCACAAAGCTTTACGCCCTATTTTTGAACGGCTTGGGGAGGCGGGGCGAAGCTTCAGATGCCCTAGAAAAATGTTTGCAACAAATTAACTGCCAAGAAGATATGTGCGCAATAAAAATATATGCGGCCATAGTTTCCCCCGTGCTTTCGCATAGGGGATTGGCGAATGTGAAGCACATCCTGCTCAGCCATTGCAATATCGACACTAAGCTATTAGCATTCAAGCTATTAATCGGCTCCGTAAAGACGGAAAACGATGCCGCATTGGTGGCTGAATTTTTAGATTCCCTACTTTCTGCGTCGGATTCTGACTTGCTTAAACGCTGTGTTTTGCTGGCTAAAATCGCCATTTTTCTGAATGTTGAGCGCCTCGATTTATGCTCAACGGCGGCTTCCGCGTACATTAACCTATTCCCGCCGGACAAGTTTTTCGGAGACATTTATGAACTTTTGGCCTACGCTGCATTGGATGGGAAAACCCTGGAGTATCGCAATTCTGCACACTATTTGGGCAAATTGCGCACCTCTTTGGCGGACAGCAATGTACGGGCCGCCATCACGTTGAAAATTGCGGACGCGTTTTTTTACAATCATGATTTCAAATTGGCCTCCGACATGTACGGGGAAGTGTTGAAATTTAACTCGGTCGGAAAATGCGGCCATGCTCTTGTGAATCAGGTACTTAGCGACGTAGCTCTCAATAATTATGAGGAAGCAGCCCTGCACATCAAATCTGCGAATGGTGGGATCTGTGAAAAATTGGATGGGATTGTCGCATATCTCGAAGCGTTAAAAAATCGTAAAATGTTTAGCGAAGCTCTGAAATACCTTGATTCTTTGCGGCTAGAAAATGCACCAAACTTGACCAAATATACCCTAGCCGTGCTTAGGGCGGAGATCCTGTTTAAAAAAGGGCAATGTGCGCAAGCCCTGGCTTCGCTGTCTAAAATTTGCGCCGAATTATCCCGTAAAATCAATGCAAAAGAGTATGGCAGCATATATTGCAAATCCCTGTTTTTCAAGGGGTGTGCGGCATATAAGCTAAGGGACTGCAAAGCGGCCGGTGAGGCATTTGAAACTTTGCGCGCCAATTTCCCCAATACAAAATATTTCTCCCTGTCTCTTTTTAGGGAAGCTAAATTTCTCCACAAATCAGGCGACACGGCGAAAGCTATCTCCGCCTTGGAAGCGTGCGTGGATGAAAAGTATCTTCCCCATGCCACTTACAGAGTCGCTCTGCTCAAGTTTCATTCCGGATTGATTGAGGAATCGAACGGGTTGCTGGAGAAGATAATTCGCGACTATCCGGAGCAGGACATTGCGACGGCGGCGCGCATCGCCCAGGGAGATATCCTGCGAGCGATGGGCGACTTTGCCAACGCTCAACTCATCTATGAACACGGGGCGAATTTTGTCTCTAACATGCGTGATATAAATTACTTATCCCTCGCACAGGCAAAATGTTTAATTGCCCAAAAAAATCGCAGCAGCCAGCACTTGGATAAAGCCATAGGCATACTTGAAAACCTGTATGCCAATCCGAGCCAAAGCGTCAGCTTTCGTTTGGAGTGTGCGGCGGAATATTGCCTAGCATTGAAGTTGCAGGGGAGCTGGGAAAAATTAAAGAATTTTGCCTTGGACATCCTGGCGAATGTGGATGATTCCGGGGTTCAATTGACAAAAAAAGCTCGCCATTGGCTATTTCAAATTTTATCTATTTTGCATGACTCGGTGCAAAATTTTCAGGGTGATGGGGAGGTCATTGAAGCAATTTTTAGGAAACAAAACATGGGGGCCGATGATTAGAAAAATATTAATTTTTCTCATTTGCCTCAATTGCTCAACTCTTTGGGCGGCAGAGAATTCTGCTCGGAATTTCGAGCAAAAATGCGACTACACAACCGCCATCGTGCTCGGGGTCACGCAGGGCGTAACGGAGTTTTTACCCATATCCTCCACGGGGCACATGATTCTGGCCAACGAAGTTCTCAGTAAAAAAAATAACGGCACCGATTCCGCCGATTATCGGCGGGCGATTAATTCCTACTTTGCCATCATTCAGTGCGGGTCGATCTTGGCGGTAGCTCTGATATTTCGCAGGCGCATCTTGAGCATGTTTTTTGCCATTTGTGGCCGCAGTGCGGAGGGGGGGCATTTGGTCAAAAATTTGCTAATATCGCTGTGCCCCGCGGCCTTGGCCGGCCTATTTTTGGATGGAATTCTGCAAAAACTACTGTACAACCCGACCAGCATTGCCTGTGCGCTGATTTTTGGCGCAGGGTTAATTTTTATGGCGGAACGCAAGTATTCCCATGGGCGTAATTCATTGAACCTTAGCGAGTTACAAGCACTACCTTGCCTCAAAATTGGACTGTGGCAGTGCCTGGCGCTGGTGCCGGGCATGAGCCGCTCCATGGTGACCATCCTCGGCGGCTACTATTGCAAACTAAAACGAAAGGAGGCCGCAGAGTACAGTTTTTTGCTGGGGTTTGCCATGCTATCTTCGGCAACGATATTCAAGCTGATTAGGGACCGCGGGGTTATATTTGAGTGCCTCGCGGTGCCGACGTTTCTCCTTGGAATTTTTGTGGCATTTATTTTTTCCATTTTATCCATAAAAATATTTCTTAACTTCATAAGTACCAAAGGAATGGGCCTATTTGCCTGGTACAGAATTGTGCTCGGATTTTTAATTTTTATCCTATTAAAATAGGGTGCGCTGGCTATTAGCACGGAAGTCACGCAAAATTGAATGAAACTCAAGTGCACCCAATAATCCTTCAACTTCACTCGAATTTGGCCGGATCTCGGCGCAGGGCAATGAAAAATTGGCAATGTCCTGCAGCTTGATTAGGCGCTGGTTCCGCAACAAAATTTCCCTATTTTCAAGTAAAATTTTTTGAAAGCGTTCCGGTTGAATTTTCGCAACATTGCCGTAAATATTTTCGATTGAACCGAAGCGGGAAAGCCACTTGACCGCCGTTTTAGGCCCAACTCCAGCGAGCCCATCTATATTGTCGGCACCATCCCCAACGAGGGAGAGGTAGTCGACAATTTGATGATTTTGCACGCCGAATTTTTCGTAAACACCCGCTTCGTCGAGGAGCTGCCAATCGGAGGGCTTGCCCGCACCGGCCGGCGGCAGCAATTGAAAAATATTTTCCGATATGCACTGGGCAAAATCTTTGTCCGAGCTCGCAATGTAAGCGCACTCATTATTTGCGGAAATCTTTCTCGCGCAACTACCTATCAAATCATCGGCCTCGATTCCGCTGCTTGCTTCAACGTAGTAGCCAAGGGCCAGGGCTAATTTTGCCATCCAGTCCAGTTGAGCAGCCAGTTCGTCGGGCATTTTTTTTCGATTGGCTTTGTATGTGGACAAAATTTCTTTGCGCACAGCGGACCCACCCGTGTCAAAAAACACGCAGATGGCATCGGGAGCGTGGCAGGATTCGAGGCGCATTAGCGTGCGCACATAGCCAAAAATCGCATTGGTGTGGAGCCCATCGGAGCGTGTCATTGTGGGAACGCCGTAAAAACAGCGAAACGCCAGGTTATGCCCATCAACCAATATCCATTTTTTTTTAGTGTTCGTCGCTCTCATTTTTAAATGGAATTTGCGTTTCGCCACCATAGAATTTTTGCCCCAAGTAATCCGTTTCAGCGCCTCGCTCAACGTCTGCGGTGAAAAATTGCTTCTCCGCTTTCCCATTGCTTTTGGGCCGCAAATTCAGGCTGGATACGACCCAATATTCCGATTCGGAAAAATTCTTCAAAAACACATTAAAAATTTTTATCTTGTCCAATTCGGAAAAAATTGGCTTGCTTCGATACCTATCCATCTCGTCGAAGTTTGGCTTAGGGAAGTGATGCTTAGCGCCATATTTCGTTGGGATGAAGAACGCGTCCGTCGCCCGATGCTGCGATGTCAGGTTGTCGCCCACCACCTTGGTGAAGTGGTTTTCCGCCCCAGCTTTCAGTGCTACCGGCTGCAGGTCAATTTTCACCAAATATCCGATAAGCAAAAGAGTTGCACACAGCAGAGCGCTTGCAATGAGAAATCTTGAATGAGCATGGGGGGACATATTTCTAATTCCGGCTGATTTTTTACGAGCCTGCTAGACTTGATGATTTTATCCCGCCGATGTCAATCGTTTTCAGATCAGGCTCGACAAAATTGGGATGCGGTGAATGAATACTGCCATGCCGTTTCTGCGAAAAATTTTCATCAAAACCTATGGTTGCCAAATGAACGCCCACGACTCCGAGCGCCTCGCCGCTATGTTGCGGACTTTTGGCCACGAAATTGTTGATTGTGAAGATGATGCCGACGTTTATATTCTGAACACCTGCAGCGTGCGGGAACGGGCCGAAATTAAAGCCGTTGGCAAGTCTAGGTATCTATCTCGCAAAAAATTGCGCAAAAATAATGCCCTACTTGGCATCGTTGGGTGCATGGCGGAAAACTTGGCGGAAAATTTATTTAAGCTAAATCCGGGCATCGATTTCATCATTGGGCCGCGCCGTATCAGCGAATTGCCGGCCATCCTGGCAGGTGAAAATGTTGGCCGCGTTGCCCTGCTTGGGGAAGCGCATTCGGAGGACGCTGGGGAATCGGCACGCGACTTTTCCTCCGCCAAGATTTGCGCATCCGTGTCGATCATGCAGGGATGCAACATGCGGTGCAGCTATTGCATCGTGCCCAAAACGCGTGGACCAGAGAGCTATAGGCCGATGGACAGTATCATCGCCGAGTGCGAAACCTTGGTGCAAAATGGCACCAAAGAAATCACATTGCTCGGACAAATCGTAAATAATTATGGGCAGGGCGTGCTGGAATATGGGAGCGGGAAAAGCCCATTTGTACAGCTCCTCGAACGCATCGATGACATCGCTGGCCTCGAACGCATAAGGTACATGTCGCCGCACCCGAAGGGGTTTCGGGAGGATTTGATCGAGGCGCACTCCAGTCTAAGCAAGCTCTGCCCATCCGTGCATCTGCCCATCCAAAGCGGCTCTGACCGTGTTTTACGGGCGATGAGGCGGCCATATACGCGTGCCCGCATCCTTTCCATAGTTGAGTCGCTGCGCGCAGCCGTGCCGAACATTGCCCTAACAACGGACGTAATTGTGGGTTACCCCGGCGAAAGGGAGGAGGATTTTTCGATGACTGTCGATTTGCTCAACGCCGTGAAATTCAACATGGCTTTTGTCTTTAAATACAGCCCGCGGGCGGGGACGCTTTCCGCAAGCTTGCCCGATGATGTGGGTGCCGATGAAAAGGATCGCCGCAATAAAATCTTGCTGGATATGGTGCAAAAATGCTCAATTGGACACAATGAAACGATGATTGGGCACGGCGTTGAAGTTTTAGTTGAGGGGCATGCAAAGCGCGGCGAAAACAAGCTTTGCGGGCGAACGCGCGGCGGAGATAAGGTGATTTTTGATGGGCAGGATAGGCTAATTGGCCAATTGGTGAATGTAAAAATAATGGACTCTGCTATCACGATTTTGCGGGGGAAACTCATTGAAATATAGGAAGTTATGCTGATTATGATCGGAGTGCTCTTAAATTTTTATGTACAAAATGACAAAAATAAGAAAATATTGTTTACAAAAATAAAATTATGATGCATGTTGGGCCATTTGGATTTCAATGCGCTACGCCACCGGCCTAGCTGCGTTATTCTGTGTGCCGTGTTTGGTTTCATGGTCGGCATGTACACCGGATACGGGCATGGGCTTGCTAAATTTTACCTAGAGATATGCCTAGGGGTGGCACTGCTAAGCGCTGTGATTCGGAGAGCTGCACCCTATATCTGTTCTTTTGCATTTTTATATTTAGCCGGCGTTGCCTACGTAAATTCCCATGAATTAGAGAACTGCCCCGATTTGAATCGCAGGAAAAGCATGCTCCTGACGATTCGCCCCGATAGCGTGGACGGCAAGGCTTCCGAGAATGTGGCCTACGGCTATGGGCGAGTTTTGGAAGCACCGGAGCGCTACGAAAAAATCGTCGGCCACAGGATGTATTTCATATTGAAATACGACGAAATCTTCCCCGCGCGTGGTCAAAAACTGCAGATTTCGACACAGGTGGAGTACATTGGGCGGCGCAAAACCAAGCCATTTTTGAGGTTTTTGCGCAAAAATCATGTATTTTTGTACGGTTCCAACGGTAAGATCGAAAAATATTTAAGTGAAAAATCGTGGTTTGATTGCATCTGCGAGCGATACCGGGGAAAATTTTTCCATGCTTTGCGCTGCGGACTGGGTAATAGGGGTAACATCGGGGTAATGACGGGCATGCTGACCGGCTCGAAATACATGCTGTCCCGCGAGCAAAAGGACGATTTTTGCAGCACGGGCACGGCTCATATTTTTGCGATAAGCGGCTTTCACATTGGCGTGATTGCGTTATTTTTCGACTGGTTCCTCCGCCTATTCAAGCTATCGCGGCGCCTGCGCGCCCTACCGGTCATCGCCATTTTATTCGCCTACCTGAGCATAATTGGACCCACTTCCTCCTCCATGCGTGCCTACGTGACCGTAGTGTTTTACTACTCCGCTGCACTTTTTAGCCGGCGCTCCAATGTGTTCTCTTCATTCACAAACAGCGCTGCGGTAAATATTTGCCTCGCGCCGGAGAGCATATTCAGCGTAAGTTTTTTGCTGTCATACGGCATTGTTTTCGGCATAATATGCATCGGGGCGAACTTGAGTAAATTGCTGAATGGTTTGAGGTGGCGGGAGCGTTGGCTGCGCAGGCGTACCCTCATCGAAAAACTCAAGGGGAATTTTTGCTCCGGCATCATCGACAATTTTTGCGTAGCTTTCGCGGCGAGTATCAGCAGCATTCCGCTATCCGTAGAATTTTTTGGAAATTTTTCCTACTTGACGATTCTTCTCAACCTCATCCTCGTGCCACTGGCATCCGTAGTAATTTTCCTGGGCGTGCTATCGCTCCTACTCGGTAGCTGCAATGTGTTTGCACTGTGTGCACTTGTGAACAAGTTGGCAGCTATCCCCATTTCCCTGATAAATTTTACACTGGACTGCTCGCGAAGATTTGGCCATGGGCTGGTCCATGTTCCATATCCCCTGGAAGGGATTTGGATTCCATCGCTGGTGTTGGTGGCGATAATTGGCTGGCATTTAGCAAGGATTGTCGAGGGGATGAAAAGCGGCGATGAAAGCCCGGCTATGCGCCGCAATCTATGATTTTTTCAGCAATTCACCGACCTTTGCTTCATAGTCCGCCCGCTGCAAAGCTCCTATGAGTTCGCCGATCTCGCCGTCCATGATTTGTGGAAGGTTGTGCAAAGTTAAGCCAATTCTATGGTCTGTCAGTCTGTTTTGGGGAAAGTTGTAGGTGCGTATGCGTTCCGAGCGGTCACCGCTGCCGATTTGGCCCTTGCGGGTCGCGGCGTATTTTGCCCGTTCCTCCTCCTCCTTTTTTTGCAGCAGGCGCGCACGCAAAACTTTCAAGGCTTTGATCTTATTTTTTTGCTGGGAGCGCTCATCGGCGCAATACACTTGCATGCCGGAAGGTTTGTGTAAAATTTGCACCGCAGAGTCAGTGGTATTGACCCCCTGTCCCCCCGGTCCGCTCGCCCGGCAAACAAAAATTTCCAAATCTTCCGGCGAAATCTGCACATCGACTTCTTCGGCTTCCGGCAGAACGGCGACCGTCGCCGCCGATGTGTGTATGCGACCATTGGCCTCCGTAGTGGGTACGCGCTGGACGCGGTGCACACCGCTCTCAAATTTTAAAGACTTGTAAACATCCTCCCCCGAAATCAAAAAAATTACCTCCCTAAATCCACCCGTTTCCGAGACACTGCTGGACATGAGCTCCGCTATCCAGCCCCGCGACTCGGCGAATCGGGAATACATCCGGAACAGGTCACCGGCGAACAGGGCCGCCTCCTCGCCCCCCGTTCCGGCGCGTATTTCAAAAACTGTATTCCTGGAATCGGATTGGTCTGGTGGCAGCATGAGGAGCATTATTTCGCGTTGAATGGTAGATAGTTGCACACTTTTTTCTGCTATTTCATCATGGGCGAGGGTGCGCAATTCGGAGTCGATGCCTTCATCGGCTAGCATTTGCTCCGCATCATCGACTTCAGCGTTGAGCTTTGAAAAATGCTCAGCTTTTTCAATTAAACTGGCTAATTTTTGGTGTTCCCGTGAAATTGCGGTAGCTCTGCGCTGGTCAGCGTAGAAGTCCGGCGCTGACATCAATGCACCCAGCTCATCGTAGCGAGCCCTGAACGATGTGATGTCGGGTAATTTATCCATAGTTTAATGTTGCTTTTAAATAATTTTTGCTTTTTTTAAAGGAAAATTGTTTACGCGATGAGCAAGAAGCGGGCAGCCATTGGGCACGAAAATATCGTGGCATGCATTTGGGATTTTGATAAAACCCTGATCCCAGGGTATATGCAAGAAGTTCTATTCAAGGAATATGGGATAAACTTGAAAAAATTTTGGCAAGAGGTCAATGCTCTGCCGGAAGCGTACGCGAGGCACGGCATCAGCGTGTCCGCCGATAGCATTGCGATAAATCACATGCTAACTTATGTTAAGGCCGGCCTGCTGCACGGGTTGACCAATGAAAAGCTCTTTAAAATCGGATCGGAGATCAAATTTTTTGATGGTTTGCCGGAATTTTTGGGAAAAATCAAGGATTTCGTCAACGGCGACGAAAGGAATCAAAAATACAAAATTACGCTCGAACACTACATTGTCAGCAACGGCTTAGCGGAGGTCATACGCGGTTCCAGCATAGCTCCCTACGTCGACGGGATATACGCCTGTGAGTTCATCGAAAACCCGCTTCCGCCGAATTTTTTGGATGATCAGGTGGAATATGAGAGCGGCGGCGAGATCCAGCAGATTGGTCGATTTATCGACAATACCCAAAAAACTCGCTGCATTTTTGAGATTAACAAGGGCTGCAACAAGGATCCGGGTATCAGCATTAACAGTGCCATCGACTGCGTGGACAGGCGCATAGCGATGCCAAACATGATTTACATCGCCGATGGTCCCAGCGATGTGCCGGCATTTACCGTCATTCGCCACGGAGGCGGCTATGCCTATGCAGTTTACAATGAGAATTCCGATGCCGAATTTGAGCAAAATGACAACATGTTGGCGGACAGGAGAATAGATGCCTATGGACCGGCGAATTATAGGGATGATAGTCAGACCGTGCGCTGGATAAAAATGAAGCTTACCCAAATTTGCAATCGCATCGCCCATGGGATGGACGACCCGGTGAAATCAGCCATTGGGACACCACCCGTCCACATCCATGGAGATTAAATTAAAATTCTCGCAATTCTCTGTGAAATTAGCTATGGCATAGCTTGATGAGCGCTTTGGAAATCAAGGAACTGAGTGTTAGTGTGGAGGGGAAAGTAGTTTTGCACGGATTTTCGCTACTCATTCCCAGCGGAGAGGTTCACGCACTGATGGGGCCAAATGGGGCGGGGAAAAGTTCGCTGGCCAATGCAATAGCGGGGCATCCCTCCTATAAAATTGAGCGCGGCGATATCCTTTTCAACGGAAGTTCCATTGTCGATCTTTTGCCCGATGAGAGGGCGCGGCTGGGAATCTTCCTATCATTCCAATATCCGGCGGAGTTGCCGGGTGTGAGCGTGGCGAACTTCATTCGAGCGGCCGTGGAGGCGCGCAGCAAAGAGCATGTTTCAGCCACGGAATTTTACAAAAAACTGTATGAATGCATGGATTTTTTGCACATCGACCGCAGCTTTACCTCCCGGTCAATGAACGTTGGCTTTTCCGGCGGCGAAAAAAAACGCTTCGAAATTTTACAGATGCTGATGCTGCGGCCGACCTGCGCCTTGCTCGACGAAATCGATAGCGGACTAGATGTGGATGCTCTCAAAATTGTGGCCGAAGGATTTAATTCCATGCGCAGCGCGGGGATGTCGGCCCTCCTAATCACCCACTATAGGCGATTGCTGCACCACATTGTACCCGATGCGGTGCACGTAATCGGCGGTGGACACGTCGTGCGCAGCGGCGGCTTGGAATTGGTCGATTCGCTGGAGCGGGGCGGATATCAAAGCGTGGGGACATAGTGGAGTCGGAAATTTATAATGCGCAGAGGGATAGCGACTTTCGCTGCGACGTTACCTATGCCTATGATTCCGGCTATGGATTGAGCCACGGCACCGTCGACTATATCTCCGCCGCCAAAGGGGAGGAAGCTTGGCTGCGCGAATTTCGCCACGGGGCCCTGGATACATTTTTTTCCAAAACACTCCCGCCGTGGTTTGATTGCGGCAATATTGGGGCCATAGATTTTAGCAAAATTAGATATTATCTTGCCCATGGGGAAGAAGTTAAACAGACTTGGGAGGATGTGCCGGATAGGATCAAGGAGACCTTTGCGCGGCTGGGGGTACCGGAAAATGAGCGCAAATTTTTGGCCGGCGTGGAGGCACAATTCGACAGCGAAGCGGCCTATTCTCGAATGAGGGATGCCCTACTGAAGCGGGGCGTGATTTTTGTCGACTCCACGGTGGGGCTGAGGGATTATGCCCATATTTTTAGGAAATTTTTCGCCACGGTGGTTCCCGTTGCCGACAATAAATTCAGCGCATTGAACAGTGCGGTCTTCAGCGGTGGAAGTTTCATCTATGTCCCTGCAGGCGTAAAAGTTGAGCAGCCATTGCAGGCCTATTTTCGCATAAATTCCGAGAGCTTTGGGCAGTTCGAGCGCACCCTCATAGTTGTCGATGAAGGCGCGGAAGTGACCTATCTGGAGGGGTGCACCGCTCCGCGCTTTGACACTTCCAATTTGCACTCAGCCGTGGTGGAAGTGGTGGCCCTAGCCGGTGCTAAAATTCAATACATAACCGTGCAAAATTGGTCGAATAGCGTTTATAACCTCGTGACGAAGCGGGCCGTTGCCCATGCGGGGGCGGATATTCGCTGGATAGATTGCAACATTGGATCCAAGTTTACGGCAAAGTATCCCGCCATAATTTTGAAGGGCGAGCGTGCCCGCGGCGAAATCCTGTCAATCGCCGTTGCTTCCAGCGGGCAGCACCATGATACGGGTGCGAAGGTGGTCCACCTGGCCAATAACACATCCTCAAATATCACATCAAAATCGGTGTCCATCCGGGACGGTGTGGCGTCCTACCGCGGCCTCCTAAGGACGGGGCCGGGGCTGAGTGGGTGTAAAAATAAGACCCGCTGCGATGCCCTGCTCCTAAACGGCGAAAGCAAGAGTTCGACCCATCCGAAAATTCAGGCAATTGGTGGGAAAAATAGGGTGGAGCATGAAGCCAGCGTGTCCCGCATCGACGGCGAGCAAATCTTTTATATGATGCAGCGGGGAATCGGTGAAAAACACGCCGTTAGCCTGAGCGTAAACGGCTTTGTAAACGACCTAATCCGCGAATTTCCCATGGAATACGGCGTGGAACTCAAGCGACTGATAGAACTGGAAGCGGAAAACTCCCTCGGCTGAATTTGGACGCGACCCATCGCCTATTTGGAGCTTGTGATTAACTTTTGCAAATATTCCACCGTTCTTTTGATCGAGCAATCCTGGTCAATCATGTTTTCGACGGTCTTGCAGGCGTGAATAACGGTACCGTGGTCGCGCCCACCAAATTCGTTGCCGATATCAGCCAGCGACTGAGTTGTCATAACCCGACACAGATACATCGCCACCTGCCGCGGAAAAGCAATGTTTGCCGGACGGCGCTTACTCACCATGTCAGCGAGCTTAAGTCTGTAGTATTCAGCGACTTTTCGCTTAACATGCTCCGTGGATACCTGGATTACCGCCTCCTCGCGGAAGAGGTCATGGAGTAGGTGTTCGACGGCCTCGATGTTTATGGGGGCACGGGTCAGGGAGTAGTAGCTCGCCAGGCGGGTCAGCGCCCCTTCCAGCTTGCGCACGTTGCTCGATACGCGGTTTGCCAGGCATTCCACCACGTCCTGGGACAGGCGCAGGTTCATGGCCGCCGCTTTTTTTGCCAATATGGCCATCCTGGTTTCGAAATCCGGAGCCTGTATGTCCGTGACAAGCCCCCACTGAAAGCGGGAAACGAGCCTGCTTTCAAGCTTGGCGATTTCCGATGCCGGCCGGTCGCTGCACAGCAAAATTTGTTTTTGCGCCTCGAAGAGCTCGTTAAAGGTGTGAAAAAATTCCTCCTGGATGCGCTCCTTGCCCGACAGGAAATGGATGTCGTCGATGAGCAGCACGTCGATGCCGCGATATTTTTGTCGAAAATTCGGCAAGCTATTCTGCTGCAAAGCGTTGATGAACTCGTTGGTGAATTTCTCCGTGGATGTGTACACGACGTGGGTATGGGGTGCTTGCTTCAAAATTTGATGGGCAACGGCCTGAATCAGGTGCGTCTTCCCCAGGCCCGTATCGCCGTAGAGAAATAGGGGGTTATAGGCGCGACCCGGGGTGCTGGAGACGGCTATGCAAGCGGCGTGCGCCATCTGATTTCCTGAACCAACAACGAAATTTTCAAAGGTATTTTTCGGATTGAGGGAGCAAATTTCCCTCACTTTCTGCTCCGATTTATGCCGCAATTGCTGCTTTGGCCTATCCGTCTGCTGCATCACCGCCTCTCCGCCCTCATCCTTGGACACGCGCACCATTACGTCAACCCGATGACCAACGGCGAGGCTGAGTTTTTTAGCAATTACATCCAGATAATTCTCCTGTATCCAAATGACAGCGAAGTCATTTTGCACACCGAGGGTGATCTCATCTTCACATTCTTCCAGGACAATTATGGGTTCAAACCATATCCTGTACACATCCGGTGGAAAAACGTTAGAGAAATCCGTCTTCACCGACTCCCACAGGGGAGATTCCGTTCCTATACTATTGTCGCTCATTGGAAGTTGTTCACAATTTTAAAAAATACGCACATGCCGCATAGCTACCGCTTCTATCGATTTTTAAGTTGGGTTTAATTTTTGCGTTTCATCGGCGGCGAATAACGCAAATAATTGTTTATAAACGAACATGTTATGATTTCTTTTGTTTTCATGAAATTTAAAAAAAATTTAATATGATTTTTCCCTAACTTAGTGTTCAATATTCAAAATCAACCATAAGAAATCAACAAGTTATTAACAATTGTATGTGAATAACTTTTTAGGGTTTACCGAGTAGAGACTTAGGCAAAATTTAGGTGTGGGAAAAATTTTGCTTCCCCGCTTTAACCCGAAAATTTTTCAATTCGGAGCGATCTTTCCCTGGAAATTTTGCCAGGCTCCAATGGGAATTTGCTCCGGACGCACGGTGGACGGGAGCCCGTTTTCCCCCAGCCATGGGTCGAGGAGAATCCCGTGTCCGGCGGCAATTTTCGAAATTTGCTTGCGCCTATGGGTGAAGATTTTCCGGATAATTTGCCTAGTTGCTTGTGGAAATAAAAATGGCCGTTCTTTTCTTTTCAAAAACAGCATGGTGGAATCAACGGCTGGGACCGGGTGGAAGGAATTCCGTCCAATCCTGCACATGGCCACTTTTACATAAGCCGACTGCAGAAAGATCGACGCGGGTCCGAATGATTTCGTGCCCTGTTGGGCCAAAAATCTATTTGCTGCGTCGAGCTGTACTATTAAAGCAACGGACAGGGGCAAGTTTTCACACTGCAGCAGTGCATCTAACCAGGCCGATGATATGGAGTAGGGCAAGCTCGCCACGATTTTATAATCCTCGCAACTGCTATCCAGGGCGGCGATGGGGAATTTAACGGCGTCGCCGTTCATGGGAAAAAAGTTTTCATTGCCCCCGAAACTTTTCTCCAGAAACCCAAACAGGCGCCTATCCAGCTCAATGGCAAATAATTCGGCGCCGCATTTCAGGATTTCTGCGGAAACCGTCCCCAAACCCGGGCCGATCTCGACCACCCTATCGCCCCGCTTCACCCCAGCGGAGCGCACAAATTTTTCCACGACGTTCCCATCCACTAGAAAATTCTGGCCAAATTTTTTCGTGGGTCTGTGCCCAAGGGCGGCAAGCGTGTCAACGGTGTATTTAAACAGGGAGGCCATGGGATGCTTCTAAACTCTCCCCAGAAGCAAGCCAAGTCTAAATTTTATTGCTCTTGGATGCGAGCTTTTTGCCCTTTGCGTAAAATTTTTCTTGCCTAGGACCGGTCCATTGATACCTTCGAAAAAGTTATTGTGTGAGCAAGATGGTAGTAGGAGCAATAATAGGCAGGGCAAAGGCGCTGAAAAATGCAGCTAATGGGGAAACGGTGATAGGGAAAATGTCGGCGTATGGAAAAAGGGGCTGTGCGGGTGGTTCCGCGGGACAAAACAATTTAATCGGGGAACATTTAGTCGGAGAGCAAGCGGCGATGCTGAGGATGTCGCTGCTTGGATTGGGGAAGAATTTTAGCACCCCGGGCACGGAGCGGCGAGTCGTGGAACTGCAGCCATATTGCTATCGCGCCCTGTTCTCCCAAATCGAAACCCTGCAAATCTCCCTGAGAGCCGTCCAGGCAGATAAGCGGCGCGTACTTGAAAAAATTGCCGAACTTTTCAGCCCCATAGAGCGGTGCATCAGCCAGCCAATATCGGTGGATAAATTGCAGGCGGTAATGGAGGAATCGCGGAAATTAAATGCGCAGTGGCAGCTGCAAGATTTGAGAGAATTGATACTCACTAAACCAGGTTCCTACGCAAGTGGTTCGGATAATTTGGAGGATACGCAGGAGGAAATAATCGACTCAAAAGTGCGCATGGGCACACCCCTGTCGGGAAAAGATATGAATGAGCTGCAAACCCTCATCGATGAAGCGGCAAAAGCTGGCGCAAAAGCAGAGCAATGCAAAAAAGCACTCGATGCCAAATTGATAGAGCTTATCGGCAAACCCACATCCAGTGAAAAAATACGGGAATTGCAGCAACTAAAAACGAACCTGCAGGAGGAGCTGCAGGCACGCCTGAATCCGATAAGTGGAGCGCTGGATAGCATAAAAATCTTCATACAAAACGACGTAAAGCCGGCCGATGCGCCAACTTTGAAAGCAGCCTTGGCAGCCCTGGCCAATGATAGAAAAGTGATAATTATCGGAGACCATAGCTACGCCATAAGTGAATGTGACCACCTCTGGGCTTGCCGCAATATGAATTTGCAAATCGAAGAGCTGGTGATTTTGCTCCACGCTAAGGAAATCGGCCAAGAGGGGATAGGCATTGGAGCTAGCTTGGGCTCGGGATTGGTACACAGTGTGCATCGCGCCCAGTCTAACGATGGGCGATTGGTGGCGCTAAAACTCTGCGACCGAGCGAAGCAGCGAAAAAATGAGGAAGATTTCCGCCTAAGCGTAAGAATGGTAAACTTTCACATCGGGAGGGTGAGCGGAAATTTCAGCCGCAACCTGGCATCGTCCGGATTGCAGGACATGCTCACAGCGATTGGTCGCTCCAGGCCAAAGCCCATAAAAGTCCCCTCCGTTATGGTTTCCGCCACGGCAGCTGAGGCAAATGGCGAAGCTTACATCGCCATGGACTACGTGGAGGGGAAGGATGCCAACAATACCCCCATTCCGCGCGACGAAACCTTGTCTTTCAGGCAAGAACTCGAGGAAGGCGAGTCCCTGCGCCGCGAAACATGGCTGCAACTCATGGATGTGCTAACCGGTCAAGTTGACAGGAACGCAACAAATGTGATATTCGATGAATCCAAGCGACCAATCAGCATTGACCACGATTTATCCTTTCCGACAAACCCGCCGCGGAGCTTTGCCGGCACCGTCCCCAATAAAATATATGAAATGGAAACGATTTGTGGTAGATGGCGAAATATGGCCGCCGATGGCCAGCATGGCTTCAATTATTGCATGCCTCCGGCCATAGACAGGGAAATGTACGACGTGGTCATGGCCCTGGATGCGAAACCGAATGGGGCACTGGAGCGGCTGTATAAGCGGTGCATGCTCCCGGACAATGCAATTGGGGCGGCGATGGAACGGGCAAGGGAGCTTCAAAGCAGGGTAAGTGCCATCCCCAGCAAAAATCTCGTGATTGATTGGCTATTTCAAGCAAAACTTCTCCGAGATCCACTTTGCAATGGCGAATGGGCGAAAGTTTCTTATACCACATTTCATCGTCCCCTAGAAGGAACATTTTAACCAAGGTACACATGAATACTGAAGAATTACATCCAGATCCAAGCTCTCCGGATTGGAGTTGGCAACCTCCGGAAGGAATCGATGACATGGCGGAAGACATCCCACCTTTCACAAAAGCCGATGCTGCCATGATAAGCGCTTTCGAGAAGGAGCTTGGCATAAAAATTCCAGAGGAAATATACAAATCTGTGCAGATGTACAAGTTTGGCCATTATTTCTCGTCCAAAGATGGGTTCTTGGGAACAAATACCGAGCACCAATTTATCGAACTGCTTAGCAGCGCCACTCCGCTCATTGCCTTTGGGCAGGCTGGTTACGGGTTCAATAGCGGCCGCTTCGAGCTGCACTATGTGGATGATAAATTCGCCTACAAGCTCGATGCTCCCTTTGGTGGAGCGTTCATGAATAATGACGAGATCGCCAAGGAACTAACGGCAACGCTTGCGCAATTACCAGCTCTAATTGAAAAATATAATGCGGATGGCAGCAATCAGGTAGTGACCGTTATTTTCGACAATGGCAGAGCGAAGCCTAGCATCAGCCAGTTTGATAAAAATACGCGCGAATTTATTGATTCCTCGGAAGAGTAGGCGGAAAAATCCTAGGTCATCGCTTTAGAAAATTTCAACGTTTTCGTTGCGCCTCGCGGCGAGATTGCAATTCTTCACCGCGAGTTTTATTGTTTTTTCTTGCAAAAAAAATAGAAAACGTTTTACTTTGTCTCAAAACAAAGGAGAAAGATGGAGGGAGTTACTCGAACAAGAAGTGGCAGCACCTGGGAGTTGCCCAAAATAAGAGAATTCTTAGGTGGTCACACGGTTCACGCAGTTGCCGGCACTGCCAACGAACCAATGGCCTCGCCGGTACTTAACGTCACAAGGCGCACACTGGATTTTTTCTCGGCGGCAGCGACAAAAGTTAAAGCAGCATTTAAAAATGAACCCCTAGCAAAGCAAAGCAGGTTTGATAGAGTGGTAGAGTGCGTCAAGGAATTTTTTAATAAGAAGAGGTGGCCGGAAGTGAAAAAGGCGTGCCAAATACGGGATGCCATAGTAAAGGAAAAAGACTTTGATAAGGCCAAAACTCTCCTGATAAAACCTGAAAATATTGCCATAAAGAATAGCTTCCTCGAGTTTGTTAAAAATGATCCCGAGA
This sequence comes from Puniceicoccales bacterium, assembly GCA_031266345.1. GTDB lineage: Bacteria > Verrucomicrobiota > Verrucomicrobiia > Opitutales > JAIRKQ01 > JAIDVZ01. Next base: position 79,401 of record JAISBD010000009.1, read on the forward strand.
TTGCCTCCATGCTATTCGACCCACCACCGGAAGGCGGCGACATATATAAGTTGCGAGAGGCCTTGGACCTGGGCACCCCAGATGATTACCGAATGTTCCTAGCTACCCAATTGGGCGAATCCCTGCGGAAAAGAGAGCAGACCCTCGATACTCAAACCTCCGATGCTAACCTCCTGAGAAGTAGGGCTAACATCCTAGCAGCGCTAAGGGAAGAGCAAACCTTGGAAGAAGAGATAGGGAAGCTAGAAAGTGAAAAGGAGGTGGCACAAACGGAAATAAATACCCTTCAGCGGAGTTATGAGGAGCTTTCCGGGTCCCTACAAGTAAAAATTTCTGAGCAGCCCTCGAGGGAACGGGAGGTGGAATCTTCAATTTCTCAGCTGCAGGATAGCATCGAGCAGAAAGCTAGGGAAAAAAGTGAACTTCAGCCCAGGTTGGCAGAGAAAGAGGGGGAGCTCAATGCGGCAAGGCGGGCCCAAAGTCAGCTGCAAAAGTCTCCAAATGAAGAAGATTTGAGAAGTGAGGTAGCTTCCCTTGAGGCTCAAAGGGCACAATTGCAGCAAGAGATAGGTGCAATTACGACCAAAATAAACTCACCTTCCACTGACCGGGAAACACTTGCACAGGCCAAATCTAAGCTCGCAGAAGAAATCGCAAATTTAAGCAGGGATGAGCGGGATCTGTCTAGGAAAATCGAACTATCAAGTGGCGAAGTGGCCATTTTCCACAGATATGATAATGATAGGAGGGTAGCGAGCCTGGGTTTTGGCAGTTTAAAAGAAGCTGTCGAGGTAAATAATGCGCACCGGCAGACGCTTGAAAATTTATCCGCACGCTCCCAAGCCTTAGAAAATGAAATGGCCACCCTGGAGCGGGAAATGGCCGCTGTAAAACAGGAAATAGGCACCATAGATAGACAACTTGGAGAATTGGTAAAAAATGAGCCAAGTCTAGAGGCAGAGGAAGTGCAAAATTTGCGAAAGCAAGCCGCGGTGCTAACAGGCCAAATGAATAAAATAAAGCGAAAAGGGGAGCCCATCACAGAAGAAGATTCGAAAACACTCAGTGCACTGCGGAAACAACTTGGGAGTGTGGAGCAGCAAATAGGGAATGTAAAAAACTTGGGTTCCACGGCTAAGCAGAGTGTTCAAAGTGAAAAAGCAGCCCGTGAAGAGAAACTTTTAAGCCTGCAAGACAAATATCGAAAAACAAAGGACAGGCACCAAGCAATGGGGGAACAAATAGTACAGGAAGTGGAGCAAGTAGACTCCATAACTAGGCTGACAAGTGAATTGATAGGCGAAATTAATAAAGATTTTTTCAGGGAAGGCGGACTTAAAAACATCGAAGAAATTCTCCAAATAAATGGGGAAAAAGTCCAGGAATTATCCTCGCAGCAAAAAGGAATAGCGGAAGAAATAGAGAGAAAAAACAATCTGATAAAAGCCATAGACAACCTCCCAAAGAAGACTGAGGAATTAGCAGCGCTGCAAGGGAAAATCGGAGAGCGGCAAAAAGTATTGAATAGGAATCTAGAATTTGATGCCCTCAGCGGGCAAATCAGCCAAATCAGTCTAGAAGTCGATGCCATAAGGGAGAAATTGCGGCAAAATACGGAAATATCTAGTTCGTTGAACGCAAGTTTGACGGAAAAGCAAATCGAATTGATGCAAATTGGAAGAGATATTTCCACCGCTGAGCGGCATGTTAGCGAAGCCAAAGCATCACTAGAAGCTGCCAAGGCAAAGATGGATGGTATCACGCTCGAAGTAGAAACTAGGCGAAGTTCCCTAGGAAATAAGAAAGAGGAATGCAAAACCATGGGCGAAAATCTTCAAACACTGTACGCCAATGGTGAAATTGTCGATGCCGTGAATGGGGACAATGAGAGCTGGAGCAGCACCGACACCATAAATGCTCAAATGCTGCTACAGGTATTGCGGGATAAAAATGCCACGGAGCTTCTTGCTGAGCAGCTTGCTCACCTAACCGGTGCGGGGAACATAATAAACGCTATGAGTGCCACTAGGTTGGAGCAGCAATCGGCGCAGGAAATTTCCCTTGAACCACTGGTGAGGAAGGTTCTTGAGTGCATATGCAACGAATGTGCAAATCCCGTTCTGGAGCGCACCGCGGATAATAGCGAGGAGAGAGCGAAGGGCCTTGCCGCAGCCAGGCAGCAGGCTGTCGCCAGAATAAGCGACTTGATGGTAACATTCGAAGAGAGGGATGGCAAGTTGCGGGAAAGCGTGGCTACGGTTCATTTCTCCCACTTTGAAGATATGCTGCAAAATCTATCACTAACGACGGAACTCGGCATACCTGATTTTGGCCAAACAATCACCAAAAGCCATGAGGCTCGAAAAATATTGGAAGAAGCTCTCGCATTGGCACAGGAGCGAACCGGGCAAATTAACAAATTTTTAACCAATAGTTCGGCACCCGTCCATAGTGCGCAAAATACCCTAGACCCTGCTCGCTGACCAACTGGCAGGCCAGATTTGGCTTCTAGCACGGCTCATTTAATTTTTTTTACAGCACCCCGAGGCTCCACACCTAGTTAAAAATGGATTGGGAGTAGGGGAAATGTTGGCGTTTGATGTTGTAAAAGCACTGCGCTGCCTGAATAAATGAGTTGGCAGTTTAGGATTAGGGTATTTTTGTAAAAAATTAATGAAAAATAATTGACTCGCACTGGCGGATGTGCTATCTTCTTTTAAGATATACTATGCCCGATATGCTTGGAAAAATTTCCAAATATCTCGCATGGAAAAATTCAAGAAGATGGTCGCGCAAGCGTAAAATAGGAAAAGTGGAGAACGAAAAAATTTAAAATAATTGCTGTGGAAGGGGTGAAGTAAATGGAAGGGGTAAATCGAGTACCAAGGGAAGTGGCTCCCGTTGCTGCCCAAGCGGAAGGGGAAAGTAGTGCAGACGGCGACAGACGCCCCGTAAGTATTCCCCACGGCCCCTCCCGCGAACTTCCTCCGGTACAGGATCCGGCAGATAATGCTCAAAATTCTAAGCTCAAATTCCGCGACTTGGTAGAAGTGGGAGAGGTGGGAAGTAGCGGGTTATGTGTCCTGGGTACGGTCGCAGATTGTGGAATGAGTGGGGGAGGCTCAGGTATTGCTCAAGCTTTCACCTGGGGGCTGGAAGAGGCCGTAGTCATCGGAGAAATGATAGTGAGCAAGTTAACTTCGCAGAAAGAAGTCACCATATGCCAGGATCTGAATCAACCAGGAATTCTAGACCAACCAATGCCCAATTTAATTGAAAGCAGTCGGGAATATATCAGGGGAATAAATGATTTAGCCTTGGATATCTTAAAAAATCCAGATAGAATGAAAGGTTTTGCCCATGGAAATGATATCCTGGGAAAAAAAGCTGCCCTAAAACAACTGAAAGAATGCCTGGGAAGTTTTGATTTTTTGACGGAGAATCTCCAGGGAAATGAAAGGGAACAAATGCTTCTGGTTAAGCAAGATATTGAAACTGCCACTAAATTTGTGGGCCAAAAATTGCGCAAAGCAAGGATTAAAAAGGCTGCCAGTTATACCGCCGTGGCCCTTTCAACAACCGCAACTATCGCTGGATGTGTAGTAACCGGCGGAGTGGCCCTAGCCCCGGAAATCATCAGAACTGCTACCTCGACCGTTGCTTCGGGATGCGAGGTTGCCTCGTTGAAACTGGCAAAGGCAAAGGATGGCTATGCGATAAACCAAAGCGAAGGAATCCTCGAAGGCAGCAGGGCAGAGCTGGATAATCGGGGGATAAGCATTCCAGGGCCAAAACTTAGGACACTTCGGGCATATAACAACCTAGCTTTGGATATTTTGAAGCAACCGGAAAAGAATAAAAATTTTTGCTTTAAGGGCAGGTTATTGGGAAAAAAGGAAGCGAAGAGAGCATTGAAGTTGGCGTCAAAAGATTTTGTCACCCTCATTGGCGGCGTGGAAAGCCAGGAGGCTCTGGAGGAATTGAGGAAAGTAAAAAAAGATTTCGAAGCTGCTTTGCAAATTGTGAGCAAAAAATTGAGAAAAGCGAGGGGAAAAAAGGGGGCTGAAATAGCGGGGTCAATTTTAGCCTTGACCGCGGCCGTCGCCGGTACCGTCGTAACATTTGGTTGCGGAAGCCCAATAACCATTCCCGCGGCTATTTCCGCAGTAACCGGTCTGGTCGGCACTACGATTGGCGCCATAAGAACGGCCATAAAAATCGAACGCTCCGCTGCAGAAGGAACCGAAAATTTTGATGTGGATGCGGCATACCTTGCTTCAGTCGCCAGAGAAATAAATTCACTTCCATTTGCCTGATATTTCCGGAGCAGCGGCGGATCGGCGGAATGGAACGGGAGCAACGATAGGTTCGCTGCTGTGCCATTGGAAACGGTCACCCACAGCAAGCTTATACCCATTGAGAAAATCGTTAATTTTCAGCATCTTGCCGCCGGAACGTTGCAATTCAAACAGGGCCAAAGTTCCAGACCTTGCTGAAACAAGGATCTTTTTCCTATCCACATGCACGACCTCGCCGCCGCTTTTATTTTCAATTCCCGCTCCCTCGACACCAATTTTACCAATGTGCAAAGTTGTGCCATTGTGCAAAGCGTAGCTCCCAACGTGTCCATGGAATCCTCGCACGCGATTATAAATTTCAACGGCACTCAAATCGAAATCCAAGCAACCATCCAATTTCGTAATTTTTCTGGTGAACGTCGCTTCAGTGCTATCCTGCTTTGAGCGCTTCGCCGTCCCACCTACTATGCCTCCAATGTTGCGTCCGATCAGGGGGACGCAGGCATGGGCGAGTTTGCCATAGAGATCCGACGCGAAATCATTTGCTCCGATCGGCACCCTTTCCATGTCAATGACGTCTCCAGCATCCATTTTTTCCACGATTTCCATCAGCGACACGCCGGTGACCTTTTCACCGCACGCAATCGCGGTTTCCACCGGCGATGCTCCGCGATATTTTGGCAGTATGGAGGCGTGAAAATTATAGATGCCCAAGCGGGGGAGGGTAAGTACGCATTCCCGCAAAATATGTCCATAGGCCATTACGAAGATGAGGTCGCAGCCCAAGCTTCGCAGGTGTTCGGCAAATTCTTTATCAGGTTTTTCCGGGCATAGGAGCGGGATGCCATTCAAGGTTGCCCATTGGGATATGGCCGTTGGCTTCCGCTGTTTCCCGCGCCCACTCCCACGGTCGGGCTGGCTAACTACGCATGCTAACTCAACTTGGTGGCATCCCCTCAGATATTCCAACAGAGGAACCGCCACCCCGTGCGACCCGAAAAATACTATCCTAACTTTCATGGCAAAATCGATAGGAAGCATAATCCATTTAGCAATGACATATTGCTCTGCGAAAGCTTGGGAAAATATTTTAATGCCAAAATTAACCCTGGGGCTTGGTGCAAAGTTGATTTTTTACAAAACTGCCAAAGTTAGCAATTTTCAATAAAAATAATCCCCATTGGTCGTTGGCTAGTTGCCTATAAGCCAGATATTTTGTCTAGCGTTATGCTATCGCTTTGCGCCGCATTAACCATGATTTTTATATGCCCGATATCTACCGTCTTGCTGCCATCATTTTCTAGGGTAGTATGCCCGTATAAATATGCTTCAAATTCGGCATTTAGGAAATTGTCAATAAGAGTTGCGGCGTCCTCCGAAGACATGTCTTTGTTGGCATCGAAACCTGGCAAATAGGTAGCTAAATATTCTAACCGCCTAGCTTTTAAATCCGCATAAGCTACACTTGCAGCTTCCTCTGGGGTCATTCCTGGAGCACCTTGAACCTGCCCTGCCGCTACCGGCCTCTTATCATATAGGTCGCACAGCTTACGCAATTTAGGGGTAAAAATCGTTGCCTCTAAATTTGGACATATGCCCAGATTGTTTGCCGCATAAAATTGTTCATATGCTCCCGCTATGGTTTTTCTATTTTTTCCTGCGGGCACCTTATAGAGGCTTTGCACAGCACTATCCACCCAATCTTTTCCGTAAGCATCGAAGCAATGTTTTAGAGATTTCTCCGTAATTTCACCATTTGCACTGTCTACCAATAGGTAACCCAAAGCCGTACTGGGCCCTGCGAGAAGGGGATTAAATGTTCTTGGGTGTGTTGCATCATTTCCGCCAATGCATGACTCAGAGACTGTGATGTAAAATTTTGGGTTTGCGCAGAATTCACCTAAACTTCGTGCAATTTCCCTACCCCTACCTTTAGAAGTGGAGAAAAAGCTCTCATTCTGGCACAGCTGAAGTATTTTATTCACCTCCACGTACGCCTCAGCACCGATTATCTTGGCTTTATCCGGTGTTTGATATTTTAGTCCCTTTTTCCTTTCACTTTCGTTTCCAGTAATATATCCCTCGATATTTTCGTGTGCAACGATGAGAGTTGCGGCAAAATTTGCCTGCAGCGGAGTAAATCCCCATTTCTCTAATCTGCTTTGGGCAGAAGCCTCCAGCAGTACGTCAGCTTTTTCCCGGGTTAAAAGTTTTTTCCCTTTGAGGATGTCCCTAATGGCGGAGGCACTGCCCCCATCAATGGTGGACACTTGCAATGTTCTGCCATTTGACAGTTCCACTGCGCTTTGATGAAATTGAACTGACTGCTCCACAGTGGGAGGTTTTGGCTGTATCGATATGTCTACCATATTCTTCCTTTTGAAAATTTAAGAAAATTAAAAAAACCTTTTTATTCAAAATTTAAGTTTAAAAGTTTTTAAAAAAATTTTCAAAGTACCATGCTTTTTGCCGTGCTATCCGCCGTCGACTTATCGGTTAAATGCTCCAAAATTTTGAATGCGAATTTTGCGGCGACACCGGGGCCAGCACCGGTGATCAAATTCCCATCGGCGACGACGCTTTCCGTGGCTATGGCTGCGGTGAGCTCATCGTGGGTGCATGGGTGAGCAGTGTGCTTTTTTCCCTGTAGGAGACCGGCATCGTGTAGGATTAGCGGGGCTGCGCAAATTGCACAGAGTAGCTTTTCGGCCTCAGAATGCCGCACAAGGAAATTTTTCAACGGTTCATCGCCGCGGAGAGTGTAGCACCCGGGGCCGCCGACAAGCACGACGCAATCATATGTTTCAGCGGCGATATCGGAGAATTTTACATCCGTTTGTAGTCGCAGCCCACGGAACCCAACGACACTGCTGCCGCTGCGCCCAGCGGTAGTGACGCTGACACCGCCCCGCAGTAAAACGTCAAAGGGACATACAAATTCCATTTCTTCGAATTTGTCAGTGATAATTATTAGTGTGTGCTTTGCCATAAAATCATCCTCTAATTTTCAAAAGATTACCATTACTGGAAGAGAATTCCACTTTTTTTATCATCGTCTTTGGGAAATAGGTCCATATTGCCAGGTCCACCTTTGCTATCTTGTCCTTTACCCTGGCCCAATAAGCCGGAACCCTCGCTGCTTTCCGTTATCGCGGAAATAATATCTTGCGCCATGGAAATATTCGCAACTGAGTCCACCCCTTTCACGAAGTTTTTGAGGTCGCTTTTAGAATTGCCCTTGCCAGCTATTCTAGCAATATCTTCCCGCACCTCATTGGCCCTTTCTGCACGCGTCTGGTCCTTTTTGTCGATGGCATCTACGAGACCATCTCCATCGGAATCCGTCTTGTGGGCATTATCCACATTCTTATCTTGGTTGTTCACATTCTTATCTTGGCTGATTTGCGAAGGGTTTGGCTGTATCACATTCTCCATCTTCTCCGTGCCTAATTTATCATATTCATCCGGGATGCCGTTGCCATCTTTGTCCTTTATTTCCTTCGTAGGCGATTTATCATACTCATCCGGGATGCCGTTGCCATCTTTGTCCTTTATTTCACTCGTGCTTGAGTCCTTCGGCTTCTGATCGACGGCCTGGGATTCTGGCTTTGAACCCGTAACATCAACGGCAAGCAAATTCCAAGTCTTTGGTTCAGCTAGCGTTTCCATCGAGTACACACTTTTGCCATCTCTGCCACCGAGTTCCGCGGTGATATCATTAACGGTCGAGCAAGGCGATTCGGATGGCTTATTATTAATTGTACCCGGCCCTCCTAGTACACTCTGGATATATGCGATGACAGCATCTTGCTGAGCGTTGCTCTCATCGATTTTATTTTCATTATTAAGTGGATTCATCTTTTACGCCCTCATGCTTATTTTTTCAGATACTTCGTTGGCAGCGCCTTCCGCTTTCTTACCTGAAAATGTGTGTTTAGCTACTATTTCATCGAGCCACTTCATCGTATTTCTCGCCGCTTTTTCAGCGGTTGTTATAAAGTTAAAGAGTATATTTTCAAATGCTACGGTATCCAGATGATATATGGGAATGCTGTAGGATAGGACAATGCTTTGTGTTTTTTTATCCAACCCGAAGCTAGCTTGATTATTCGCAACACCGTGCAAGTTATTTTCGAGCAATTTTTCGAAAAAATGCTCCGTAAAATCATAGGGCACGCGGCAAATCGGAGAATAGAAATATACAATATCACTATCCTCGGGGAGTTCAATGGCAAATTCCATTCCACTCTTGTCATGCTTAAACGCGCATATGCCATTACTACCCAGCTTCAATTCCGACTTCATTCTAGAAGAAGCCGAATCAATGTACTCCGCCAATGTTTTGCGCAAGGCAAAGCTTTTATCAACACTGTTATCAACATTCATGATTCATCATTTTACAAGAAAAATCTCCACAGTAAAGCACAAAATTCTTGTGAAAAAATAAACCCTAAGATTTTATGTTATCAGAGGCAACTTTGAATAGGGAATGTTACGGTCACAGGAAGCGTTTGCGGGAACGTTTTTTGAAGAGTGAGTTTCGTGGATTCGCGGATCACGAGGTAGTTGAGCTGCTTCTAACCCTTTGCATACCGCGGCGCGATGTCAAAATGCAAGCAAAAAAATTGCTGTGTAGATTTAGGGATGTGGGAGGGGTATTGGATGCCGACTTGGATGAACTGCGAGGAATTGATGGCATCGGAGAAGCGGCGGCCACCGGGATAAAAATCATAAAGGCGTTGACAGAATTGCACTTAAAAAATCGCGCGGAGAGGCAGTGCCGGCTCGATAGCAGCGACGCGTTGATAAAATTTTGGGAAAATCGCATGCGTGGCTTAAAGATGGAAATTTTTGAAGTTGCCTATTTGGATGCGGACTTGTGTTTATTGGAGGATGGCATCGAAGAAATTGAGCGTGGTACCGTCAATCGCGTCCACATAAATTTGCGAAAAATTTTAGAATTGGCGCTCGCCAGGCACGCCAGTTGCCTGATTCTTGCCCATAATCACCCCTGCGGCGATGCCAAGCCATCGGATGTGGACGAATGCCTCACCAGAAAAATTAAAGTTGCAGCGGCGGCACTGGATATAACCGTAATTGACCACATCATCATTGCGAAAAATGGCAAATTTTCCTTCCGGGAGCACGGCCTTGTTCTATAATTTTTCAAGATTCTAAATTTATCATCGCCAAAGATGGGAGGGGGATATGGGTATCGCCGTTTCACTTGCACTTGCTCCGCCGGAAGCGAATTGATCAAGCGCAGCAAAATATGTTGACTATGGCCCAAAGAACGCATTGTTGAGCCCATGTTAGAGCGGCTTCCACTGCTTTTATTTTTCACCCTTTGCTCGGGGTTTTCTTACATTTGTTTGCTTAGTAAGGGGTTGTTGGAGAAGGTGAGGAATTGGCTACTCTACGGGCAGACGGCAGCGGTCATCCTCTTCGGCGGAGCTAGTATGGTGTTGTTGCATAAGACCTTGCACCTTAGCACCGCGGATTTCGGGGAATATAGGCATTCCCTATTCATAGTATTCGCCCTGATCTGCGGATTATCGTTCTTTAGGGTGCGGGATTTGCTCGCCATAAGAGGATTTGCCATATTGCTGCTGTTTCTATGCGACAAAATTTTGGACAGCGTTTTCTGCGTGGAAATTTTTCTCAGCAATGTGTTCGTTGTCGAAATTTACTGTGTCATTATATTTTCCATGGCAATCGGTGCGGCACCGTACATTTTTCGAGATTTTATGGATAGGATCATCGCGGGTAAAAAATCAGCGCAGTTGGCCGGCTGCGTGGGCTGCATTTTCGCGGCCACGGCGCTGGGGATGCTGCTTATTTGAACAAAGATTTGTTGATATCTCTGCACCTAAGCAAAAAAGTACGGATATCTCTCCTCGCTTCCGGGGAGTCTTCCAGTAGAAAATACCCACACTGCTCATATCTTTTTAGGAGCGCATTGGGCAATATTTTAGCCCAGCGCCTGAGGGAAACAAAATTGTGGAAAAAATCTAAATCCGCCCAGAAAAACTTCATTTTCTTATTACATAGTATGAAAGCTTTGGCTTCTATCTCCTCGTAGGCCTCAAGGGAAATGTTATCGGGAAACAGGGGTATGTCGCCCAAGCCATCACTTATTGCCACGCGATTCCAAAAAGAGTCATAGGGCTTCAAGAAGCCATCCTTGACATCCTTTGCTAAAAGACCCATCCCAATGTGTAAAAATATGCTCAAGAGCAGGTTTGTGAAGCGCGTCAAAATCGTACTTATGATTGGAATTTTCATAAGCACTATGGTGAATGGCAATCTGGGGTGCTTAAAGCAGGACGAATTTAAAAACACCATGCTACTTATGCGCTCCGGCCAGCGCTCCGCCAGAGCTAGCCCGATCCCCACACCGAAATCGTGCATAACTAGGTGAAACTTTTTAAAGTGCATGTTTTCAGCAAATTTTATGGCATTTTTGACATGATTCTCAAGGGTATAATGGTAGCGCAAGGGCTTATCGGAGAAACCATAACCCAAATTATCGAGGGCCAAGCAGCGAAAATCTGGAGCTAATTCCAAAATTAGGTGGCGATACATGAACGACCACGTTGGAAATCCGTGCAGGAACAACACCGTTTCCCCCCGTCCGACCTCAACATAGTGCACGCGATTACCATCCGCATCTATCTCCGAAAATTGAGGAGCAAACGGATATAATTGGCTAAACCTATCCTCCTTCTTCAGGATGTTAACCGGAGACATAGCGCATCATCGGTGAATAACCAGCGCCCCAAAGGAAGCGAACAATGACTCATTTAACCAATGTACTTTTCAGCATCCAGGCTGTTTTTCTGTGCACCGCCATCCTTTCGCCCAGGTAGGATGCAGCCACCCCATCGCCGGCCTGCTGAGCAACCTTCGAGGCCTTTCCAAGGGTTTGCCCAATTAATTCGTGGTCATGCAGCAGATCAGCCACCATGTGTTCAGCATCGGCATCCTTGTTCCCGCCTTTTATATTAGTCAGCTTGGAAAAATCTTCAAAGGTCCCTATTGTGCGAGAACCGATGCCACGGATAAGTTCCCCTATGACATCGATAGCTTCAAACAAGTCGTTATACTGAGATCCGAACATTTCGTGTAAGGGCTTAAAGTCTCGCCCCTCCACGTTCCAGTGGTAATTTTGTGTTTTCAAATATAGCGCATATGTATCTGCGAGAACAATTTCAAGTGCGTTTACAACCGAATTCATAATCTTCCTTCATTGAGTTAATTACATAACCATCCGCAATATGCTAGCAAATTTTCAAATAAAACAATGCAAAATTTTCTTTTAGCAAAATTAAGTTAGGGGCAGGTCTCATAGGAAAGGTAACGGGGAAGAAAAAGAATATTTTAAAATCTAAAATCAGGCTTCAGAGCAGCATTTCTTTCCTCAAGGAATATGATAGCGGCGGTGATAGCGATGTTACCTTCGATTTCCCCTACTAATATAATTCTCCACTAGCTTCAGCACCAGCGCTCCCCTAAATCCCACAAAACTCTAAACTCCAAGAAATCATACTTACACCTTTCAGCCTTCAGCCAATACACACTGGGCCCCCCGAAAAGGGAGGCTCTTCCCTTTTTCTCCATCCCACACATTAAGAATTCCCCACTGCCATACTTCGCTGCCGCTTCCTGGCGATTTCCGCTCCTCGCCCTACTTACGCCTTTTTTCCGCCAAAAGCGGCTCCAAAAGCTTCCTTGAAGCCTGGCCCGCCAGGGCCTCAAGAGGCCCTCTTGAGGCTAACAGAGAAACCATTCGAACTATTAGGAATTTCCTAATAGTTGCCCGAATCGAACTGTTCGGAGTTGAAAATTTTCGAATAACTGGTTCTCTCAAAATGGATTTTGGGGCAAAAATGGGGCAATGAAACTT